>NZ_QUFO01000036.1:302-542 GCF_003478915.1 Roseburia sp. AF25-13LB | reverse complement strand
ATCGGCTCTTAGTGCCAAGGCATCCACCCTGCGCTCTTCTTCGCTTGACCTTGTTATGAGCACTTAGTGTTGGTTCTTTCAACACTTACGTGCGATACATGCTTGACCCTTAGTGAGAACGAGCTTCTGCGAAGTTCGAACTTAGTAGTCAAGTATTGCACCTGTGCTCTCGTCGTATAGCGTTACGACGCTTGTGTTTGTTGATTCTTTTGAATCGGTTTGTTTCTCGGATGTCTTGAT
>NZ_QUFO01000036.1:0-292 GCF_003478915.1 Roseburia sp. AF25-13LB | reverse complement strand
TCGGATGTCTTGATATCTTAGGTCTATCATTTCTAAAATGATAGTCTTATCATCAATTCTGTATGAAGTTTTCAAGGTACGTTTTTCTGACTGTTTTACCAGTCATTAGAAAACTCAATTTTTTGAATCCTCTAATCACGGGTAAAAACCCTGTATCTTAACAGCACTTCCCTGCTAATATAGGTTAGCATCCTTCGGATGCCCGTTTTATGTTGAAAACAGCATAGCTGTTGTTTTCTTTTTTTTAATCTGGCAGCCACCTACTCTCCCATGCCGTCTCCAGCGTAGTACC
>NZ_QUFO01000035.1:0-544 GCF_003478915.1 Roseburia sp. AF25-13LB | reverse complement strand
CTCCTTTCTAAGGAAATCGAGTAAAGATTATTTCGCTGTTGAGTTATCAACGAGCACTGCTGGATGAGCAGATGCGACTGAGCCAGGCTGGTCTGGCAGAAGGAGCATAAGCGAAGACAGATTGGGCGACTGACTCTCGTGAGATGAAGCAAAGCGGAATCGAACGAGTCAGGAGAACAAAAGACAGTGCGAGATAAGATAACAAAATAACACTGGTGGCGATGCGCTTAGGGGAAACACCCGTCCACATCCCGAACACGATGGTTAAGACCTAAGCGGCCGATGGTACTACGCTGGAGACGGCATGGGAGAGTAGGTGGCTGCCAGATTAAAAAAGAAAACAACAGCTATGCTGTTTTCAATATAAAACGGGCATCCGAAGGATGCTAACCTATATCAGCAGGGAAGTGCTGTTAAGATACAGGGTTTTTACCCGTGATTAGAGGATTCAAAAGATTGAGTTTTCTAATGACTGGTAAAACAGTCAGAAAAACGTACCTTGAAAACTTCATACAGAATTGATGATAAGACTATCATTTTAGAA
>NZ_QUFO01000034.1:337-567 GCF_003478915.1 Roseburia sp. AF25-13LB | reverse complement strand
TTCTAAGGAAATCGAGTAAAGATTATTTCGCTGTTGAGTTATCAAAGATAACTGAATAGTACTTGACTACTAAGTTCGAACTTCGTAAGAACTCGTTCTCACTAAGGGTCAAGTATGTATCGCACGTAAGACGCTAACTGCATTACATTTGTTACCGTCTAAGTGCTCATAACAATTCTGGTGGCGATGCGCTTAGGGGAAACACCCGTCCACATCCCGAACACGATGGT
>NZ_QUFO01000034.1:0-327 GCF_003478915.1 Roseburia sp. AF25-13LB | reverse complement strand
GAACACGATGGTTAAGACCTAAGCGGCCGATGGTACTACGCTGGAGACGGCATGGGAGAGTAGGTGGCTGCCAGATTAAAAAAAGAAAATTAAATAGGAATCATCCTATATGGGGGTGTAGCTCAGTTGGGAGAGCACCTGCCTTGCAAGCAGGGGGTCAAGAGTTCGAATCTCTCCATCTCCATTCGGATACGAAAGTATCCATAACGTACCTTGAAAACTTCATACAGAATTGATGATAAGACTATCATTTTAGAAATGATAGACCTAAGATATCAAGACATCCGAGAAACAAACCGATTCAAAAGAATCAACAAACACAAGCGT
>NZ_QUFO01000033.1:0-862 GCF_003478915.1 Roseburia sp. AF25-13LB | reverse complement strand
TCTTGTACAAATGATCCAGATGGGAAAATAGCGAAAGAGAATGCTGAACGAAAGGCAAAAGAGAACAGAGAAAAAGAGGAAAAGGTAAAAGAAAAAAGAGCTGCTAAAAAAGCAGAGGAAGAAAAAGCTGCAAAGCAACGTGCAGAAAAATCGGCAGAAAGAAAAGAAACGGGTGATTATACCTTATCCATAACTGGTAATGATGTAAAAAGTATGACACAGAGCCTTGTAGCAGAATCTGTGAGTATTTCTGCACCTGATAGATCAAGTTTTGATATTAAGGCATAAGAGGATTCGATAAAAGGAAAATATCAAATTGGTGCATTGGATGGCATCACCAGAGAGTAGAGTGGCAGAAAGTCAGTAGATATAAATCGTTTTATTGGTTCATTGAGCAATGACAGTGATGTAGATTACCTGAAAATAGATGCAGGTTCTTTGACATCGAGCAAGATAGATAAAGAAGTATAGAAAGTGTGGACTAACTTAAGGAGGTTGCTATGAAAGTTCAAGGAAATAGGTATATTAATAATCCAGAGATGATAAAAAATAAGGTTGAGAAGAAAACAACTGTTCCTCAGAATATTATTTCGGAGGATGATGTGAAAATCAGTGATTCAGCAAGAAAGTTAGTTGAGACTGCTCGTAATAAGGTATCGGATTTTCATACAATGCATTTTTCATCTATTATGGGAGAGATAAGAGAGATACCAGCAGAATATAAATGTGAAAATTTATTCAAATTAGATTTGAAAGCAACTTCCATTTCTGGAGAACAAAATGCGTTTGAAGGCTGTTCGGAAAATCAATCAGAGGTTTTTGAAAAATGGCTGGACGAAAATGCTTCTGAATATTTGACAGA
>NZ_QUFO01000032.1:0-1000 GCF_003478915.1 Roseburia sp. AF25-13LB | reverse complement strand
ACCTCTTTCAATTATTCAAATATCCCTGATCCAGTTCTTCTTTCGACCAGACTCTTTCATACGTTCCACCAATTTCGTCAAAAACCTTTTGCCATGTAGAAAATTTATGGATTTCCTCCATGCTATCCTTGTTATTCTGAAGCCATTCATACAGCTTTTCATACATAGAACCAGAAAACCGGACACTCCAATTGTTTTTATAATTTTCATTGTCACTGTATGACATTCCATCAGCTCCTATGGATATAATTCCCTGATCTGTCCGTTTTGCCATTCCTCTAATCTCTAAATCAGCCCAGATAAAACCTTCTTCCCGACTCTCAATTAAATTAGGGTATTTGTCAAAATACATCTCCGCTAATTCTTCATACCTCTTTCGATCCGCTTCATTTTGCAGAAGAACCTTGCCACCTCTGCCTTCTTCACCGTCTTTTACTAAATACTGGATGCCGGTACCTGAATGTGTATTTAATGTAAATCCCTGCAAAGTCTCCACATCCAGCGAATCTTTATCCATTACATTCTGCAATGCATCTTCTAATTCATCATCTAATACCAGAGCATCGTAACTCATCGTTCCATGCTCAGAAATCAAAAACTGCTTTCCTGTTGTTTCATCCTGTCTTATTTTTATATCAGAATAGGAAAATGCCCCCAAACGCTCCCCGTCTTTATTGTATATATCAAAACATTCAGCTTCATTATCGGGTACGATTCTATAATTTTCGGATTCGTACTCTGAATATTCCTGTTTCAAAGTATTTATCGTTTTTCCTGACAGTGCCAGATAAGAATCCATCACTGTACTTTTCTTAGCACGATTGATATCCGCTCTACTGCTAATATCCTCCTTATCCACCGTCTGAGCCAAAGTGTCAGCCCACTTATTCTGGTTCCGATTTGGTTTTAGGTTGTTATAACCTGTTGAATAACGGCTCTCCGCTCCTATACTTCCAATCATTTTTTAAATTCCTCCCGGCATTTTATTCTCTTATTTTAG
>NZ_QUFO01000031.1:0-1290 GCF_003478915.1 Roseburia sp. AF25-13LB | reverse complement strand
TCTTGTACAAATGATCCAGATGGGAAAATAGCGAAAGAGAATGCTGAACGAAAAGCAAAAGAGAACAGAGAAAAAGAGGAAAAAGTAAAAGAGAAAAGAGCTGCTAAAAAAGCAGAGGAAGAAAAAGCTGCAAAGAAACGTGCAGAAAAATCGGCAGAAAGAAAAGAAACGGGTGATTATACCTTATCCGTAACTGGTAATGATGTAAAAAGTATGACACAGAGCCTTGTAGCAGAATCTGTGAGTATTTCTGCACCTGATAGATCAAGTTTTGATATTAAGGCATAAGAGGGTTCGGTAAAAGGAAAATATCAAATCGGTGCATTGGTTGGAAGTGCTTGTTTCCTATCATGGCATATCCAAGCTAACGATAGCAAAAATGGCTGGTGTTGAGGAAAATGATATTGACAGGCTTTTAGTCAATCCACCAGAAAAAGTTGAAATCGAAGTAAAGTATAAAATTGATGTGACGGTTATGGAGGGAGTATCCCAAACAATATTAAAAAAGGTAATCTTAGTGCTGTTGAAAATAAGCCGGATGATCAAGAGTAAATGTACGTTCAGATTTTCTGGGTGCTCTTGACATACCGGCTTATTTTTGCTATTAAATAAACAACGGCTTAACAACAGAAAACTGCTGTTAAGCCGCATCAATTATCATAGAAGATCTGAATTTACAGAAAAAATTTCACACCGTCGAAAAATCACCATAGTTCTAATGAATCTTCTGCATCTACCCACATCTGCATATTCCCGTCCAAATATAATCGTACATATTCAAGTGGTTCATCAATAGCAAGTGCGTTTAATGCACAGTCTGATCCGGGTGTAGTTTTTAAATTCTTTTCAGCTTCCCAGCAATCAATGCGGAGCATATAGCCAGCAGAGGTGTAAACATCAATACTATTGCGCTGTGGATTGTATTCTGCAAATATTGTTCTCATCGTATCTTATCTCTCCTTATCATTCAATCAATTATCAGTTACAAAAATCAGAAGCATTTCAATCAGTTCACCATGTCACTTTTATTTTGTGTTATACTGTTTTATAGATTTTTCTTGCCCTTGTATTTGCCCTTATCAGAGTTCGTAAACACTGATGGGACGATATAACACAAGGGAAACAATAAGGAAAAGCTCACCTGCGATAAATCCAGTGTTTTCAAGGGCTTGTGGAGAATTTAATAACAAAATATAACAGTTATTAAATCTCTTAAAACAGGTGAAATCTCAATTCAAGTTGAACAAAATCGCTGCGCGATGGCCTGCCAAGGCTGTGGCGCAGCTTTCT
>NZ_QUFO01000030.1:565-1482 GCF_003478915.1 Roseburia sp. AF25-13LB | reverse complement strand
AGTCTGGTCGAAAGAAGAACTGGATCAGGGATATTTGAATAATTGAAAGAGGTGACAATATGAAAATATCTAATTACATGAATAATACGAATTCAATAATGGAAAAAAATACTGATAAAGTACAGAAAGGAAATAGTCAGACAAACGAAAAACATACAGTGGGGCAATCAGTGAAGCTTTCGATTTCTAATGAGGGATTGGAGTATTATCGTAATCGTATACAGCAGAGTGGACAGGAAAAATATGATGATGTGGTTCAAAGAAAGGAACTGTTAGCGAGTAAAAAAATCAGTGATATTGATTATAGTTATGAAATTCAAAAGAAGGCAGCACAGCAGAATCAAAATGTTGATACAGGAAAAAGTGCCTTAAATATTACTGACAAGGCAAATAATTATGTTAAAGCATACGCAGAATTATATGATGAAATTGTGAAGGGCTATGAAAATGGAACCAGAGAAATATATGTAGCTGATGAAAATGGACCTCGTAAGCTTACAAAGGATGAAGAGTTAAGCAATTTAGATGTAGCATATAAAAAAACAGTGGATGATTTTGTGACAATGGAGACAACCAATCAGCATGCCCGTGGAATTATTGGTGAAGAAATGAATAAAATTTCAAAAATTACCACAAGGTCAACTTTGGCATCGGCTTACATTGAGGAGCAAAAAACCAGGGGAAAGGACGAAATCCCAGAAAATTTAACTGAGAAAATGTATGGTGCAATTACCTCATTTAAGGAAAAATATACAATGATTCAGCCTAATAGAGAGCAGTTATTGATGAGCATTAAGATTTGATGATGTTAGTACTATGATTTACAAATAAAAATAGTAATTACATATCATATTGAGGCTGAGAGAAATTAAATATCCAAGTCGTTCAATATAATAGAAATTATTTTAAGTTTCAAT
>NZ_QUFO01000030.1:0-555 GCF_003478915.1 Roseburia sp. AF25-13LB | reverse complement strand
TAGAAATTATTTTAAGTTTCAATAACAGGGAGGTAGGATTATGGCAATTACAGGTATCAATAACAGCAGTTACACATCGTATTATGCTTCAAATTATAAGAATACTGTAAAAAAAACAGATAGTGAAAAGGATAGTACAAATACAAAAGATGGCAACGTGACAACAAGTACAGTTGAATTAAAAACATCACGTCCCGGTGTGACAAAAACAGAGCAGATTAAGACAGGGTATAGTAATGTAAATGATTATTCAAAATACTTGCAAGGAAAATACCATTATATGAATATAGGGCTGACTTCAATGCAGGGTATTCCGACAACGGTATCTGTTTCAAGTGCATTTTTACAAAAGTGCATGAATGATCCGGAAAAAGCAAAGTATTTGGAGGAAAACTTAGCAGCCATTCCGGATTGTACAAAAGATACGATTAATGGATGTTTGGGCACTGTGACAAATCAGAGTTATATGATTGATGCAAACGGAAATATTATAGAGACAGCATCTTGTACAAATGATCCAGATGGGAAAATAGCGAAAGAGAATGCTGAACGAAA
>NZ_QUFO01000003.1:0-368700 GCF_003478915.1 Roseburia sp. AF25-13LB | reverse complement strand
AGAAAGCTGCGCCACAGCCTTGGCAGGCCATCGCGCAGCGATTTTGTTCAACTAGAAGTTATCTATACTGCGATAGGTTTTAGTCCATTTTTTCTTATGTTTTCTAATTCTTCTGCCATTAAACACTGCGACTCATAAAGACGCAGATATTCTTTGGATACGTCTGAGTCAAAGATCAAAACATCATCCGAATTTATCGTGACATCGACACCACTGCGATACAGTTTTCCAATTGGATGCATGGACATATCCGCAACCCTTCCAAGCAAAATATTACTTGTCGGTGTGATATTTAATCTGATTTTATTATCTGCCAGAAAGCGGATCACGGATTCATCATCGGCTGCCGCGATACCATGCTGCACCTCATCAAGTTCTAATTCTTCTACTGCTGTTCTTACGTCTTTCGCAGTCCCCCATTCTCCAACGTGTGCTTTTAACCTTAATCCTTCTTTTCTTGCCCGACGATAAATTCCTTTAAAATTTTCGATCGGTTGTGCTAATTCGTCACCATACAGATCAATCGAATAAAAATTTTTATTTCCCCAAAAGTGAGATAAACATTCTTCTAAATAATCGATAGGACAATGTCTTGATAATCCGATTTGAAGCCTTAATTCTATATCAGGAGCGATTTCCTTTTGCGCACTTGTAAAAGCATCAACCAGCTCATCAATATCATTATGAAAAAATTCATTTAACCCCCAGACATCCTCACCAATTTCAAGCACAGTTACTCCGTCTTCTTTGGCCTGTTGAAAGGTGGCTTTGATTAAAAGTTTTCTCATCTCGGTGCTGTTAAAATCCTGACCAATGTATTTTTGACTCCATTGATCCATTTCCCCCATCGATGACAAAAAATTCTTTAAGGGCTCAATTTTTTTACCGGCTGCCTGATATAAGAAACTTCTGCTCCCACCAAGCACAAAATGATTGTGCAGGTCTGCCTTAGGATACTTTCTTAATTCTTCCAGATTTCTTTGCTTCAATGCATATGTAAAACGATTCATAATTCAATTCTCTCCTAGCTGTTTGATTTTCTCCACAAATTTTGATTTGATAATTTGTTTTATTATAGCACATATCACCCCTTCACAATAAAAAGAGCAACCGAATTTTCTCGATCACTCTTTGTTCATTACTTCCATGATAATAATATCATAACTTCCTTTTCAAAAAAAGTCTCAATACCGTAGTCAAACCGTAGTCATTCCGTATACATTTGTAACTTTTTGTAAGTCATTTTTCTTGCCACAATAATATTATCATCTCTTATTTTAAAAAGAAAGATACGTGTGGTTAGTTCTTTGTTAGTCCATGGTTAGTCTTTTGTTAATTTTTCGTTATCATTCAAATAGAACATACCGTTTTCCCCATAAGCTTACCACTCGTCACATTTCAGGTGCTTACCACTCAGACTTACCACTTTTCTTACCACTTTAAATCACGGTTTTGTGATATTTTACGATGCTTTATGAGATTTTCCCTGTAAACGTCAAATGCCTTCCATCCCTTATAAATCAAGCATTTCCGCTACTTCCCGGCTCTTACTTCTCATCCACGACCTGGAAGACATAGAACTTCAGATAATAGGATTCGTCCGCCGCCCAGAGAATCGGATGATCCGGTGCCTGGGTGCGGAATTCCACCTGACGCAGACGCTTGTGGACGCTGTGAGCCGCCTGTCCGATTGTCTTGGTAAACAACTCATACGTCATAAAATGGGAGCAGGAACAGGTCGCAAGAAATCCGCCATTTTTCACAAGCTTCATGGCACGAAGGTTAATCTCACGATAGCCCTTGATGGCATTTTTAACAGAATTTCTGGACTTGGTAAATGCCGGTGGGTCTAAGATTACCACATCATACTTTTCGCCTGCTTCCTCTAACTCCGGCAGCAGTTCAAAAACATCCCTGCACAGGAATTTTACCGTACCGGAAAGTCCGTTCAATGCTGCATTTTCTTCTGCCTGATGTACGGCAAGTTCCGAAGCATCCACTCCGGTGACTTCTTTTGCTCCGGCAATTCCGGCATTTAATGCAAAGGAGCCGGTATGGGTAAAGCAGTCTAACACTCTTGCATCCTCACATAATTTCTGAATGGCAAGACGGTTGTATTTCTGGTCTAAGAAAAATCCGGTCTTCTGACCATCCTTTACATCTACGATATAATGCACACCATTTTCTACAATTTCCACATTGGTATCAAATGCTTCTCCGATAAAGCCCTTCTTAAGCTCCATGCCTTCCTGCTTGCGGACTTTTGCATCACTCCTCTCATATACGCCGCGGATTGTAATGCCATCCTCTGCCAAAATTTCCTTTAAAAGCTTTACAATAAGCTCTTTGTAACGGTCGATGCCAAGTGCTAAGGACTGCACTACCAGCACATCCGAAAACTTATCAATAACCAGTCCCGGCAGGAAATCTGCCTCTCCAAATACCACGCGACAGGATGAGGTGTCTACCGTCTTTTTCCGGTATTCCCATGCCTGCTGCAATCGTGTCCGGAAAAATGCTTCATCAATAACTGTATCTTCTTTTCTGCTGAAAAGGCGCACCCGGATTTTGGAATTGCGGTTGATAAATCCAATGCCCATCGGATATCCGTCAAAATCGTGTACCAGCACCAGATCTCCGTTTTCAAATGTTCCCATGACACTTTCTATTTCATTATCGAAAATCCACATGCCACCGGATTTTACCATTCTTCCTTCGCCTTTTTTCAATGTTACAACTGCACTCATGTTAGTCCTCCTTCGTAACCTCTTTCTTATAATTTACCACAAATATACCAATGCATACCAGTATCAGGGCAATCACACTTTTGATGCCTGCTGCCTGCTCTTTTTCTCCCAAAAGCCATGCGGAAAGAATCACACCAAACACCGGGTTCATAAATCCAAATACCGCTACACGGGAAATCGGATTGTATTTTAATAAAATGCCCCACAGCGTGTATGCAACAGCAGAAATGCATGCCATGTAAAACAGCAGCCCAAAGGATGATGCCGTAAATCCGCTCACCCGTCCACCTGCTGCAAAGCCGCACAATGCCATAATAATTCCACCCACCAGGAACTGGTATCCACTCAGCATGACAGGATTTTCGGATTTGGAATACCGCTTTAACAACACGGAAGAAAATGCATACGCTACCGTTGACAGGAAAATAAATCCTTCTCCGGTCACGCTCATATGAAAATCAAATCCGCTGCTTCCCATATTTACCAGTGCCACGCCTGCAAATCCAATGATACAGCCTGCTATTTTCCGCGCCGATAATTTTTCCTGATGGAATAAAAGGCTTGCCACCAGAATTGCCACGAATACATTTAATGCTTCAATAATGGATGCTTTTACCCCGGAGGTGTGCGCAAGTCCGATATAGAAAAGCAGGTACTGTCCCACAGTCTGCAGACTGCTTAATTTAAAAACTTTTCCAATGGAGCCCTTTGTCGGACGCAGAAACCGTCTGTTTCCAATACTTCCCAATAATATTGTTAAAATTCCCGCCAGCGTAAACCGATAGCCGGCATACAGAATCTGGGACGCCACCTCATCCGATGCAATGTACATCATCTGATAGCCGATTTTAATACACGGAAATGCACTGCCCCACAACAGGCAGCACACCAGCGCTCCCAGCCAGACTACGATGGTTTTCTGCATGAATTTTTCTTTTGTTTCCATTTCTTTCATCCTTTTCTCAAGCTTTCTCTTTTCTTCTCGTTCCTGTCTCATTTCATCATAGACACCAGTGCCAGCTCTGTCAAATAAATTCTGTCCCTACTGATATACTTTTTCCCTGAAATATGCGATAATAAATATGTTTGTATAGGTGCTTGCGAAAGGAGATGATTTGATGATAACAATAAGCCTTTGCATGATTGTAAAAAACGAGGAGCAGGTTCTCTCCCGCTGTCTGGATTCACTCGCCGGTCTGATGGACGAAATCATTATCGTGGATACCGGCTCTTGCGACCGCACCAGGGAAATTGCTGCCCGCTATACCGATAAAATCTATGACTATATCTGGAAGGATGACTTTGCAGATGCCAGAAATTTTGCTTTTTCCAAAGCTTCCATGGAATACATTTATACCGCAGATGCAGATGAAGTCTTAGATGATGAGAACCGGGAACAGTTCCGGCTTTTAAAAGAAGCCATGGTTCCGGAGGTCGAAATTGTACAGATGAAATATGTGACAAAAAATGAATTTAATACGGTGCTTAACTTTAAAGAAGAATACCGTCCGAAGCTCTACCGGAGACTCCGTACCTTTACCTGGATTGACCCGATTCACGAAACGGTTCGCTTAGACCCGGTTGTCTTTGACAGTGATATTGCTATTACGCATCTTCCGCAGTCCCTGCACAGCAGCCGTGATTTCAAAGGCTTCTTACTGGCATTTGACCGGGACGGACGGCTTTCCGAAAAATTGCAGCGGATGTATGCCAAAGAGCTCCTCATGACCGGGGAGAAAGAAGATTTCATTGCCGCCGCAAAAGTATTTCTTGCTACCCTGCAGGATGAAACCGCTTCTGGGGATGCCCGCAAGGAAGCCGGCTGTATCTTAAGCCGCTGCTACCGGATTACCGGAAATGTCAATGAATTTTTCAAGCTGGCACTGAAGGATATGATTACTACCCCTTGTGCAGAAATCTGCTGCGAATTGGGAAATTATTTTTTTGACGCAGAAGATTATGATGAAGCAGCCGTGTGGTACTACAACGCAGCCTTTGAAACTGCCAGCATTCTTGATGTCCATACCAGTGGAAATATTCCGCTGAACGGGCTGGCTGACTGCTATGAAAAATCCGGGAATGCAGCCCAGGCGGAAGAATATAGAAATGCAGCCAGACAATGGCAGCTCCCAGACGATAATTCTTAGTCCCTTCGACTTGAATAATCATGTACGAAGTGGTACTATGATAATAATTTAACAAACAAAATATACAGGAGGTTTTTCATGGATTACACACAGGAATATAAACAGAAATTAGTCTCCGCAGATGAGGCTGTCAAAGTCATCAAATCCGGTGACTGGGTAGATTATGGATGGTGTACCGGAACTCCGGATGCACTGGATAAAGCCCTTGCAAAACGTACGGATGAATTAAAGGATGTCAACTTAAGAGGTGGTATTCTGTTAAAACCGTTAGCTGTCTTCGAACGTGAAGATGCCGGCGAACACTTTACCTGGAACTCCTGGCATATGTCCGGAATCGAGCGTAAATATATCAACCGCGGTTTTTCTTACTACGCTCCAATCCGTTATTCCGAGCTTCCAAGATACTATCGTGACTCCGCTACTCCGGATGATGTAGCAATGTTCCAGGTTGCTCCAATGGACAAACATGGATATTTTAACTTTGGACCAAACGCTTCTCATATGATGGCAGTTTGCGAGACTTCCAAGAAAATTATCGTTGAAGTAAATAAAAATATGCCTCGCTGCTTAGGCGGATTTGAAAACAGCATCCATATTTCCGATGTTGATTTCATCGTAGAAGGCGAGAATCCGGCTATCGGTGAATTAGGTGGTGGCGGAGCTGCTACTGAAATCGATCAGGCAGTTGCAAAATTAATCGTAGATGAGATTCCAAATGGTGCATGTCTCCAGCTTGGTATCGGTGGAATGCCAAATGCTGTTGGTTCCATGATTGCAGAATCTGATTTGAAAGATTTAGGTGTACATACCGAAATGTACGTTGATGCATTCGTTGATATTGCAAGAGCAGGAAAAATCAACGGTTCCAAGAAAAACATCGACCGTTTCCGTCAGACCTATGGTTTCGGTGCAGGAACTCAGAAAATGTATGACTACTTAGATGAAAACCCGGAACTTATGAGTGCTCCGGTAAGCTATACCAATGATATCCGTTCCATTTCCGCACTGGATAACTTTATTTCCATTAACAATGCAGTAAATGTAGACCTCTTCGGTCAGGTAAATGCAGAGTCTGCTGGAATCAAACACATCAGTGGTGCCGGCGGACAGTTAGACTTCGTTCTGGGTGCATACCTTTCTAATGGTGGTAAGAGCTTCATCTGCTGTTCTTCTACCTTTACAACCAGAGATGGTCAGTTAAAATCCCGTATCCTTCCTACCTTAGATCCAGGATCTATCGTAACTGATACTCGTGCCAACATCCACTATCTGGTAACAGAATATGGTAAAGTCAACTTAAAGGGACTTTCTACCTGGCAGAAATGTGAAGCAATTATCTCTGTCGCACATCCGGACTTCCGTGATGAATTAATCGCTGATGCAGAGAAAATGCATATCTGGAGAAGAAGCAACAAATAACTACGTAACTTTTAAAAATCCCATGGGATTATCCCATGGGATTTTTGCAATATGATAGGTGGAACCCTTATGATTCTGTCCATAAATGCACACAATTTTCATGTTATCTCTTTTTCCTCTCTTCCACAGATACTGCGATAAATTTCCCAGATTAAAAATCCGGAAAGCGGGCCTAAAATAACACCGGCTGTTCCATATATTTTCAGACCTGCATAAATACTGATAATAACCGCCAGCGGATGCACACCCAGCCCTCTTCCCATAAGCCTTGGCTCCATAAATTCCCGGATAAAGGTACTCAATATAAACAGTATACCATATATCACTGCCGCAAAATACTTTCCACGAAATAAATCGATAATCAGCCATGGAATAAAGACAAGTCCTGTGCCAATAAAAGGCAGTGCATCACTCATGCCAATCAGTACTCCCACCAGAATGGCATAAGAATTTCCGGTAAGGAACAGACCTGTTATACATACGCCACTGATTAATGCCAATATAATAAGCTGTGCCCTAAGATATGTTCCACCGGCATGACACATATTTTGAAATATCCGTCCACCCCAGGAATAAAAGCTGCTTTTTCTCCAACGCTGCACCAGATTATCATAATCACAGAGTATCAGTACTGCCGCCACAACAGTTACAATGCAGATGCCAAAGAATGCTGCCAGTCCCCGCAAAGATGCCAACGAGCCATTCATCATTGCCGGAATCAGCTTCGTTTCTGCCTGACTGCTGACATATGCCGCGCAGTTTTTTCCCCACTGCACCATTGTCTCTGCTTTCATGCCGGTGATTTCCTCAACCCGCTCACAGCAACTGCACCAGAGCGTATCTGCTTTTCCAAATAATTCCGGATAATTCGTTATCAATGATGCTAGCTCGCAGATTCCCTTGTATACAAGATAGCCCATCGGCAGAAAAATCACAGCCAGCAGCAACAACACTGCCGCCGTACTTACAATTCCTTTTGGAAACTTTGTTTTCTCTGACAGAAAAGCTACTGGTTTACATAATGTTCTTGCAATAAGGATTGCCAGTAAAAAAGGAATTACAATCGGCAGTGCGAAACGCATTCCCAAATATACTGCAACTGTAATCCCTGCTAAATATATAATCTTTTTTATAAGTTGTCTTGTTTTTCCAGTCATACCATCAGTATGTGGCATCCCGGACTTTTTTATGTATTATAAATCTGAAAATAAATGAAATGCCTGACCTTCCGGTGTTATCTGAAACTGCATCTTCTTTTTGCTAGTGGGATGCAGAAATTCCAGCCGATAAGAACAAAGTGCCAGTGGCATCTGCCTCATTCCCGGCAGACTTTCATTCTTCCTTCCATACTTTCTATCTCCCACCAATGGCCAGCCATGATGCGACATCTGCACACGGATCTGGTGATGCCGCCCGGTCTCTAATTTTACTTCAAGAAGACTGATTTCTTCCGCAGCTTCAGTTTTTTCCGATGTTCCATCCGCTGTACCCGCTCCTGAAGCAGCTTTTCCATCTCTGCTATCTCTATCATCAAGCGTACTACATTCCAGCACCCGATAGGTTAACGCCGCCCGCTTTGCATCTGCGGTTCCCTGTTTTACGACAGAAGAAGTATTACTTCTGCCATCCTTCTTAAGAAAGTCAATAAGCTGTCCTTCTTTCGGTTCTGCTTTTCCATATACCACTGTCAGATAATATTTTCCAAAACCGTTTTTCTGCATCTGCCGGTTCAGCTCTGCTGTGGCTTCTTTGGTCTTTCCAAAGACCATTACGCCTTCCACCGGCTGGTCTAAGCGATGGATGATTCCAATAAAGGGAGTCTCTCCTTTTGCAGCAAGATAATTCCGAAGCAGGCTCTCCATATCCTGCTCGCCCATACGCTTCGTCTGCACTGCAATCCCTGCCGGTTTTACACAGACAAGCAGCTTGTCATCCTCATATAAAATATGTTCTGCAATCTTATACATATGTTTTTCCTATAATTTGAAACGGTAACCTACCCCCCAGATTGTCTCGATATACTGAGGCTTTGCGGTATCCATTTCAATCTTCTCACGAATCTTTTTGATATGTACCGTTACGGTTGCGATATCACCAACGGATTCCATATCCCAGATTTCTTTAAACAGTTCTTCCTTGGTAAATACATGATTCGGATTCTGTGCTAAGAATACCAGTAAATCAAATTCCTTTGTGGTAAATGCTTTTTCCTCGCCATTTACCCAGACGCGGCGTGCTGTCTTATCAATCTTGATTCCACGAATCTCAATAATATCATTTTCCTGCACATTGCTGCCAATCAGTCTTTCATAACGGGCAAGGTGTGCCTTTACTCTTGCTACCAGCTCGCTTGGGGAGAATGGTTTTGTGATATAATCATCTGCACCTAGTCCCAGTCCGCGAATCTTGTCAATATCGTCCTTCTTAGCAGATACCATAAGAATCGGTGTATTCTTTACTTCACGAATACGTTTGCAGATTTCGAATCCGTCCATGCCCGGAAGCATCAGGTCTAAGATATACATGTCAAAATCAGATGCCAGTGCTTTCTCTAAGCCCCTTGCTCCATCACTTTCGATTTCGACATCGAAACCGCTTAACTCTAAATAATCCTTCTCCAGTTCTGCAATTGAAACCTCATCTTCAATAATCAATACTTTACTCATTTGGAACCTCCTGATATTTTCTCAGTACAAAATACATGATTGTACCTGTTTCTTCTTTACTGGTTGCCCATATCTTTCCGCCATGGTCTTCAATAATTTTACGGACAATGGATAAACCGATACCACTTCCGCCGGTTGCAGAATTTCTTGAAGTATCTGCCCGGAAGAACCGGTCAAAGATATATGGCAGGTCTTTCTTTGCAATTCCTTTTCCATTATCTTCTATCTCTACCTGGATAAAATCACCCACATCCTTTACACGAATATTGATAAAGCCCTTCGGCTTATCCAGATATTTGATGGAATTATTAATAATATTATGAATGACACGCTTTAACTGCTCCGGGTCTGCAATAATCTGCACATCATCCCCAGCGTAATTAAAATACGATAAACCAATATTTTTTGCCTCTAAATCCAGGCCGATTTCTTCTACGCAGTCATCGAAATATTCCATTACATTTATCTTGCTAAAATTATATGGAATTCGATTAGTATCAATCTTTGAATAAAGTGTCAGCTCATTTAATAATAAATCCATCTCATTGGCTTTATTATAAATGGTCTTGATATATTTATCCCTTTTTTCCGGCGTATCTGCCACACCATCCATCAGGCCTTCCGAATAACCTTTCACAGCAGTAATCGGGGTCTTTAAATCGTGGGCAATATTACTGATTAAAACACGGTTTTCTTTCTCTGATGCCAGCTTCTCTTCTGCAGAATCTTTCAGTCTCTGCCGCATCTCTTCGAAGTTCCGGCACAGCTCGCCAATTTCATCATTGCTGTCTATTTCCAAAGTAAAATCAAGGTTGCCCTCTTTAATATTCTGGGTTGCCATCTCTAACTTCTTAATCGGAGTAATGATGCTCCGGTAATTCCATATGGTAAGCATACCTGCCGTCAACAAAAGTATCAATAACACAGAAATAATAATATCTATCAGAAGTTCCTTCATTTCCGGCACAAGTGATTTAATAGATGTAATTACAAACAACGTTCCTTCCGAACCATCCGAAAAATCAAAGTCAATCCGCTTAATCATTTCCTGTTTATCACTGTCAATGAAATAGCCGGTCTCTCCCCCTGTCTTGGTATCCATGTAATCCGGCAGATTTTCCGGAACCGTATTCAAATCATTCGTTCCCACATAGACTTCTTCATTATCCCTCATGACAATCAGGTAGGAGTTTTTCCCCTGCAGAGTCTCATTAACGTGCATTAAATATTTCATGTCCAGGAATTTGTCCGGGTCGCTTTCCGCTGTATCCAGTAACTTCTGACAACTGTCCTTTGTCACCCGGTTCCACATCTGCACCGTATTGGTCAGATAACTAATATTTCCATCTTCCACCTGATAGGTGTTGGCAATATCTCTTAACTGAAAATAACGGAATCCGCACATTGCCAACGCGGCCAATGTCACCGGCACAAATATGATAATACAAAATGATATAATCAGCTTTGTCCTTAGTTTCATTCTCAAGCCTCCAGTTTTTCATAATCATAGTATACCACATGCAGTCTCTTTTCCCATGAAAATTCTGAGAATTATTCTAAAGAATTTATAAATTATTTTCCAACCACCCAAAACTCTTTGCTGGTTTTCTCATTAAAATGCCAAAAGACCTCTTTCCGGCATTTCAATCATTTCCCTTAAGAAATAAATCTTTTCCGAAAAGAGGTCTTTCTTCTTTATACTATTCTGGAATCTATTCCAATATTATAAGTGTTTCTTTAATTCATCAACTTTGTCCAACGCTTCCCATGGAAGTGCAACATCGGTTCTTCCAAAGTGACCATATGCTGCTGTCGGGCGATAAATCGGTCTGCGTAAATCAAGCATCTTGATAATTCCTGCCGGACGAAGGTCAAAGTTCTCACGGATAATTTCTACTAATTTCTCATCAGAAACTTTTCCGGTACCAAAAGTATCAACCATAACAGAAGTAGGCTGTGCTACACCGATTGCATAAGATAACTGAATCTCACAACGCTCTGCAAGACCTGCTGCTACTAAGTTCTTAGCAACGTAACGTGCTGCATATGCTGCTGAACGGTCAACCTTAGTGCAATCCTTACCGGAGAATGCTCCGCCGCCGTGACGGGCGTATCCACCGTATGTATCTACGATAATTTTACGTCCGGTAAGACCTGCATCACCGTGTGGTCCACCGATTACGAAACGTCCGGTTGGATTGATGAAAAATTTAGTATTCTCATCAACTAATTCCTTTGGAAGGACTGGGTCAAAAACATATTTCTTAATATCCTCATGAATCTGTTCCTGGGTTACATCCTCATCATGCTGTGTAGAAAGTACAACTGCCTCTAATCTCTTTGGTTTTCCAGCCTCATCATACTCTACAGAAACCTGTGATTTTCCGTCTGGTCTTAAGTATTTTAAAGTACCATCTTTACGAACTTTGGTTAACTGTAATGCCAGTTTGTGGGCTAAAGAAATCGGATATGGCATATATTCCGGTGTCTCGTTGGTTGCATAACCAAACATCATACCCTGATCTCCGGCACCGATTGCTTCAATCTCCTCATCGGTCATTTTATTTTCTTTTGCTTCCAAAGCCTTGTCAACACCCATTGCAATATCCGGTGACTGCTGGTCTAATGCTACCATAACAGCACAGGTATGTCCGTCAAATCCGGTTTCTGCATGGTCATAACCGATTTCATTTACAGTATTTCTTACAATTGCAGGAATGTCTAATTTTGCCTTTGTAGTAATCTCTCCTGTTACAAGTACAAATCCGGTACAGCTTGCTGTCTCACAGGCAACACGGCTCATTGGATCCTCTGCCATACATGCGTCAAGAATTGCATCTGAAATCGCATCACACATTTTGTCTGGATGTCCTTCTGTTACGGACTCTGATGTGAATAATCTTTTTTCCATCGTTTTCTCCTCTCGTTTTGTTGATTCCCTTATTAAGTATCTGGTGGGTGCGCTTGGCTCCTCTTTCTTCCAGACCTTTTTTCGCTGCTCACATAAAATAAAAAAACCGCTTACATCATAAGCGGACCCGATAACGGTAAAGATAATCAAATCCTCTTATTGTTCGACTTGCTCGCTCAGGTTGGCACCTTCCTTATGCTGTGGGGTTGCCGTGACTTCATTGATCCTATGTATCTCCATCACTCTGAATAAGAGAAATTACAATATTGAATTTTCAAATCTCTATGGGAGAGAATACACCTATTATATCGAAATGTCAAGCACCATATTTTCTCATCAACAGAGAAAACATTCCTTATTACTTTTTGTATCCTTTTGACAAATTTTAACGGTTTTTACTGTTAAGATTGACATTTTTGGCAAAAAGAATATACTTAAATAGGAATATAATTGTGATTTGTTCTATCATAATTATAAAATCCATCCAGAACGAGGACCACATGCATGAAAGAATATCAGACAAAAGATTTGTTACCAGGTATGGTTACAGCAATTCCTGTCCGCACCAAGCGTGGACAGCTTATTATTAATCCGAATGTAGAACTTACGCGTACCCTGATTTCCAGACTGGAATTTTATGGCATCGCCAGTGTGCAGATTACAGAAAATAAACAGGTCGCTGCTCCAATGGAAACGCCAAAGGATCCGGCATATTTTCCTGCCAAAAGCCCTGTTTCTGCACCAAGTCCGGTTTCTGATGCTTCTTACTCACAGAAGCTCAAAAGTTCTCCGGAATTCCAGCGTTTTCAGGTGGATTTCACCCTGCGTTCCCAGGATTTAAAGAACTGTTTTGATGCTTACCTTTCCGATGGAGGAACCGTAAACAAAGAAGAGCTTTTATCAAAGACCATTTCTTTAGTAAGTCCAAAGCAGACCACTCTGGATGTCTTTGATATGTTACATAATATGCGTCAGGTCAACGACAGCACCTATGCACACAGTCTGAATGTTGCCATCATCTCCCGTATTATCGGAAAATGGCTGCATTTTTCCAATGAAGAATTAGACACTCTCACCCTTGCCGGTCTGCTTCATGACATCGGTAAGACAAAAATTCCGGATGAGGTCTTAAATAAAGACGGAAAATTAACAGATGAAGAATTCCAGATGATTCGTAATCATCCGAAATATGGCTATGATATTTTAAAATCCCAGCCATTAAATTCCCATATTAAAAAGGCAGCTCTCATGCACCATGAACGTTGCGATGGTTCCGGTTATCCAATGGGGCTTACCATGGAAGAAATCGATGACTATGCACTCATCATTGCGATTGCCGATGTTTACGATGCCATGACAGCAGCACGCTCCTATCGTGCTCCCCTTTGTCCGTTTGAGGTAATCGCCGAATTTGAAAAAGATGGTCTGCAGAAATATAAGCCAAAGTATATTCTGACCTTCTTAGAGAATATTGCCAATGCATACCAGAACAACCGGGTTATGTTAAGTGATGGTACTTCCGCCCGCATTGTTTTATTGAATCATCGTCGTCTTTCCAAGCCACTGGTTCAGTTAGATGATGGAGCCTGTATCGACCTTGAGAAAAGTCCTTTATATATCAAAGCAATCATATAAAAAGAATGTGCCTTGGCACATTCTAGCGCCTGCGGCGGTCGCTTGCGACATCTGCCTTATACGCCGCAGTGCGCATCCTCGCGGAGCGTTTTATACTTTACAGGAAAGCAATTTCCTGTAAAGTATAAAAGATATCTGATAACTATGCCTCATTTGCAGCATATTTACCAGATATCTTTTTTTGGTTATGATAACGCTTTTTAACACTTCTGTCTCATTGCAATATTCATATTAGTATTTATATTCAGAACTTTCTATATTGTGATGCTCTTATCTTATGATACTTTCAATGTGAATTTCTGGATTTCTTTCTCGGAGCTTACTTTTTCAATCATTGCACCAAGGGAAGCTAATTTCTCTTCAAAATGTTCATATCCACGTTCAATATAATAAATATCATCTACAATGGTGATGCCTTCTGCTGCAAGACCTGCAATTACAAGGGCTGCACCTGCTCTTAAATCCGGAGCACTGACTCTTGCACCTGTGTATTTTTCAACACCGGTAATAATTGCAATATTGCTCTCTACTTTCACCTGTGCACCCATACGGGTCAGTTCATCTACATATTTGAAACGGTTTTCAAAAATACTTTCTGTTACGGTACTTGTTCCTTCTGCTAATGCTAAAAGCACCGACATCTGTGGCTGCATATCTGTTGGAAAGCCAGGATACGGCAAAGTAGTTACCTGGGTATGATGCAATGGCTTGCTGGATACCACACGTACTGCATCATCAAATTCTTCCACTTCACAACCAATTTCAATTAATTTTGCTGTGGTTGCCTCTAAATGCTTGGGAATAACATTTTTAACAGTTACATCACCTTTGGTTGCAGCCGCTGCAAACATAAAAGTTCCTGCTTCAATCTGATCCGGAATAATAGAATATTCTGTTTTATGAAGCTTCTCTACACCCACAATACGGATGACATCTGTTCCTGCACCACGGATATTTGCTCCCATGCTGTTTAAGAAGTTTGCTACATCTACGACATGTGGCTCCTTAGCTGCATTTTCAATAATAGTCTTTCCCTCTGCCATGGATGCCGCCATCATAATGTTGATGGTTGCTCCTACAGAAACTTTATCTAAATAAATATGGTTTCCCACCAGATGCTCTGCAGTAGCAGAAATTAACCCATGCTGAATATCAACATCGGCTCCTAACGCACGGAAACCTTTCAGATGAAGGTCAATCGGACGGGTTCCGATTGCACAGCCACCCGGAAAAGCTACTTCTGCTTTCTTATATTTACCAAGTAATGCTCCTAACAGATAGTAAGAAGCTCTGATTTTATTAATATATTCATAGTCCACGCTCAAGTCATGAATCAGTGAACCGTTAATTTTTACCTTATGTTCTCCAAGACGTTCTATCTTAGCACCAATTCCCTCCATGGCACTTAATAACACATTAATATCACGAACGTTTGGTAAATTATCTATTATTACGGTCTCATCCGTCATAATTGCTGCCGCAAGAATTCCCAGTGCAGCATTCTTAGCTCCACCAATCTCAACTTCGCCAACCAAAGGATTTCCACCTTTAATCACATACTGTTCCATCTCGCACCTCTATGCTTAGATTCCCTACAAAATTGCAAACAAAATATTATAGTAACTTATTTCCTCTTTTGTCAAGTATTTCTCGTACCTCAAAAGAATTATCTACAATAGTATTATTATATTATATATTCACTGACTTGTAAATCGAAATTAATTCAGATAGTTCACCGGATTTACCTGGGAACCATTAATTAATATCTCAAAATGCACATGCGGACCTGTAGAACGTCCCGTACTTCCGCTTAATGCAATCACTTCACCCTGTGATACGCTCTGCCCTGCTTTTACCAGTAATTTACTGTTATGTGCATAACGTGTCATTCTTCCATCCGGATGGCTGATTAAGACGCAGTTGCCATATCCGGAAACATAGCCGGCACTGACCACTACACCATTGCTGGATGCAAATACCTTGGTTCCGGTCGGACATGCCCAGTCAATTCCTTTATGCATTCTGCCCCATCTTCTTCCAAAACCGGAAGAAACTCTTCCGCCAATCAGCGGTTTAATGTAAGTTGGCGGTATCTTGGTTCCACGCTCAATAACTGCCGGCGTTGACTCTGTCAGTATGATCTGGTGGATCATACTCCGCTCCGTCTCAATTCCATTCTCTGTTGTCACCACCATATTAACCTCGCGATGTCCGGTAGTTCCCTCTGCAAGCACCACTTCGTCGGTCGTATACCAGGAATCATTCGGTACAATCTCCGGCTCTGCGGTATAATCCTCTTCATATACTACGCCTTCGCTAATCCGTAAGCTGATGTCCGGCTGAGGAACCGACAGAATCAGTTCTTCACCGGCACTGATTACTGCATCTTCCCCGGACAATCCATTGAGTGCGATAATTGCTGCCACCGATGTATCATGCTCCTGTGCAATGACCGACAGACAGTCTCCCGGCTGTATCTCATATATTTTATTCGTTTCTTTCTCTTTTGTTACTTCTTCCACCGCGGCATCTATATCCGTCAGAGTGTCCGCTGCTACCAGATTGGTAAACACTTCCACATCCTGTGCAAATTCCATCGAAAGAATTCCGGTTTCATAATTATTTTCCCCGGGATTCTCCTGTGCATCGGAAAGATAGGTCCCAAGCTGCTGCACAATACCGGCATCCGCAGAATCTTCTGTTTTTTCTGAAACGCCTGCCTCTTTTAAGTTTGCAAGAAGCATTCCCTCCTGATGATCCGCTTCCTTTTTGAACTCTATCTCAAACCGATTGTCCGTATCCTGTTCTTCCTTCAAACGTCCTAAAAACGTTTCTACTTCATCTAAAGTTGCAAAAGAAAGCTGGTTTTCACCGGCACTTACCGTATATGCAAAGATTTCTCCGGAATTGTCTTTCTTAAGCTCCTTTGTAATCTTTTCTTTTAATGCAGTTTCACTTAACAGCTTCTGAAATGGCTTATGGCTTTCTGTTGTCTCATAAAAAATCTCCTGCATCAGATAGCCTTCACTCTCTTTTGCCATCTGCCGCCGGCTTTCATGTACTGCCTTTTCCACATCTGTCTTGCTGCTGACACAGCCTACCACTTTATTATTTACGGTTACCACAAAATAATTCTGTCCCAGCGAAAATTTCTGTAAAAGTACCACCAGTACCAGACAGACGAAAAATATGCCTGCTGCCCACATGCGGATACGAATCTTTTTATCGACTTTTCCAATTCTATTTAAAGTTGTTGATTTCTTTTTCTGCTCCTGCATCTTATCTGACTTCTTCATTTTATCTGATTCCTGTATCTTCACAGGTTCCTGTGCATTCCCTGGTATCTGCATCTTTTATTCCATCCCGAGTTTTTCTTTTACTGCATCGATTGTTTCACGAATTGACAATCCCTCTTCGTTTACTGTTACATCCGCATATTTTTCATAGTATGCAGTTCTCTCATCATACAAATCTTTCAGCGTCTGGCCATCATTCAATACCACACCGCGGTTTTTCAAATCACCAAGACGCTCTTCTAATGTCTCATAAGATACGCTCAGATAAAGTACGGTTGCAATTTCTTTATAATGCTCCATGGCATTTGCACAATATACTGCACTGCCTCCCGTGGCAATGACTGCTTTATGTCCTTCTATTCTGCTGTTTACCTCATCCTCAATCTCAAGAAATCCTTCTGTTCCATGCTCTGCAATCAGCTCACACAAAAGCTTTCCAGTCTGCTGCTGGATGACTAAATCTGCATCCACAAAATTATAGCCTAATGCCTTCGCCAATACGACACCTACAGTACTTTTTCCTACGCCCGGCATTCCGATTAATACGATATTGTCTTTCATTCCATACTCCTGTATCTATGTGATAGAAAAGAAGCAGAAAAATAAATTTTCTGCTTCTCTATGTTCTTGTCACTTTGTAATTTCTGCAATTATTCTGTTGCTGCCTCTGATGCTGTCTCTGTCTCACTTACAGATTCTGTTTCTGTATCTGTTTTCTTGATGGTATAGAGCTTATCAAAATTAACAGCTGCCCATACATCATCATTTACCGTCCATTCTTTTTCTTCCTTGTAGCTGTCGCATACTTCAGTATATTTATCGGACTGACGCTGGGAAACAATTGTTTCTTTCTCTTTGTCGGTTGCATCACGGTCAAATTCACTGTCTAAGCGGATAACATAATATCCTTTTCCATCTACGGAAATCATGGAAGAAACTTCTCCCTCTTTTAACGCATCTGCTGCTGTAATAATGGATGCATCCATACTTCCGGTTGCTGTTCCATCTTCACCGATTTCATCACTGCCGTATGAATAAGTGCTTACAGTATATCCGTTGTCTGTTGCTGCTGCATCAAAATCGGTTTTCGCTTCTTCTGCGATTTTCTCTGCAGTTTTTTCTAATTCTGCCTTCTCATCATCGGTATATTCCACATAATTCTTGCTGTCATCATAATGTGCCTCGGTAGAAACCTTGATATAACTGAAGGTTCTCTGTGCCGCTTCTTCATCAGAAACTTCGGTATCTACAGTTGCAATGATTGCATTATGCATCTTCTTCTGAATCAGGTTCAGTCGAAGCATTTCTGCTACATATTCTTTCTTGGCACCCATGGTCTTGATTGCTTCCTTGCTATTGTCATCCATGAACTGCCGTGCTGCAGTATCAATATCAGAAAGCTCCTCATCCGTTATTTCCACACCATAGTCTTTCATATGGTCTTCTAAGAGATAATTGGTCTGAATCTGTGTCAGGATTCCATCTTTTACATTATCCTGCATAGTCTTACCGTTTCCGGATAAATCCTGTGACCACATATTTTCCTTAGCATATCCCATGGTAATATAGCTGTCATAGGATACTGCTGTATACTGTGCCATAAAGTTGGCAAGTCCAAGTGAAATCTCTTTATCTCCTAATGTAGCAACAACTGCATCTTCATCGATTCTGCTGCCACATCCTGTCATAGCTACGGAAGCTGCAGTAACAACCGCCAATGCAAGTGCTGTGAATTTCTTAAATCTCATATCACGTTCCTCCAAAATATTTATCATCGTTCTATTATAGTGCTTTTTCGTACATGCCGCAAGATTTTTATGCAGTTAAGCATCCTTTTTTATGGTTTTTTCTACCAGAATCGTCTGCACATCCAACACAAACTGGCGGATATAGTCGATACTGCTGCCTGATGCTATCCGGCTGTTAGTTCCCCGGTTCAGCACAAAATACGGTCCTTTCTGATCCGGGATAAATTTCAACGCATGATCATATTTTGACAGAAGTTCCGGTATTTTTGCCGGATTCACCGCAGCTTTTTCATACATGACAAAACGCACCGTATTGCCACGCTCTACCACTTCCTTCATATACGCCTGATGCGCCAGCACTTTTATCAATGCAATGGAAAGAAGGTTTGTCACTGATTTTGGCGGGTCTCCAAAACGGTCTGTCAGCTCATCAAGCATCTCATCACTTTCCGAATCATTTTCAATGGCTGCAATTCGTTTGTAAATATCCAGTTTCTGTGTCTCGTTTGGAATATAGGATGGCGGGATAAATGCATCCATTTCCACATCTACTGTTGTATCGAAGCTTTCTTCCACTCCGATTCCCTTCTCCTGTTTGACAGCCTCATTGAGCATCTTGCAGTAAAGGTCATAACCGACTGCCTCCATGTGTCCGCTCTGCTGGGCACCCAGCAGGTTTCCGGCTCCACGGATTTCCAAATCCCGCATGGCAATCTTAAAGCCGCTTCCTAAGTCTGTATATTCCTTGATTGCAGCCAGACGTTTCTCTGCGATTTCTTTTAACATTTTATCCCGGCGGTACATTAAGAACGCATATGCCGTCCGGTTGGAACGTCCTACTCTTCCGCGAAGCTGATAGAGCTGTGACAGTCCCATATTATCCGCATCATGAATAATCATGGTATTTACATTGGAAATATCAAGCCCCGTCTCGATAATCGTTGTGGATACCAGCACATCAATCTCTCCGTTGATAAACTGATACATAATATCCTCAAGTTCCCGTTCCTTCATCTGTCCGTGGGCAAATGCCACATTGGCATCCGGCACCAGTTCTGAAATTTTCGCTGCCATTTCTGCAATCTGGTTTACCCGGTTAAATACATAATAAACCTGTCCGTCTCTTGCTAATTCCCGGCAGATTGCCTCCCGCACCATTTCTTCATTATATTCCATGACATAAGTCTGGATTGCCACACGATCCATCGGCGGCTCCTCTAAAACACTCATATCACGGATTCCGATAAGGCTCATATGCAATGTCCTTGGAATTGGTGTTGCCGTTAAAGTCAGCACATCCACATCCTTTTTCATCTGCTTGATTTTCTCTTTATGAGCCACACCAAAACGCTGCTCCTCATCGATAATGAGAAGTCCCAAATCCTTAAATTTCACATCCTCAGAAAGCACTCTGTGGGTTCCGATAATAATATCCACCATGCCTTTTTTCAAATCTTCGATGGTTTTCTTCTGCTCTTTTGGGCTGCGGAAACGGCAAAGCAAATCTACTCTTACCGGGAAATCTTTCATCCGCTGGGCAAAGGTATTATAGTGCTGCTGCGCCAGGATTGTGGTCGGTACTAAATAAACTACCTGTTTTCCCTCCTGCACCGCCTTAAAGGCAGCACGGATTGCCACCTCCGTCTTGCCATATCCTACGTCTCCGCAAATCAGACGATCCATAATCTTGGTGCTTTCCATGTCCTTCTTGGTTGCTTCAATGGCAAGCTCCTGATCTTCTGTCTCCTCAAATGGAAACATCTCTTCAAATTCCTTCTGCCATACAGTATCCGGACCATAGACATAGCCTTCTTTGTTCTGCCGGATAGCATAGAGTTCCACCAGTTCGTGGGCAATTTCTTTTACCGCACCACGCACTCTGGTTTTTGTCTTATCCCAGTCTGGGCTGCCCAGCCGGTTTAACTTCGGTTTCTTGGCATCGGAACCGGCATATTTCTGAATCAGTTCCAGCTGGGTTGCAAGAATATAAAGATTGCCTCCCTTGGCATATTCAATCTTAATATAATCCTTGACTTTTTTATCGACTTCGATTTTCTCGATTCCACGATAAATGCCAAGGCCGTGATTTTCATGTACCACATAATCACCTACATGAAGGTCACGGAAGCTCTGTATCTTTTCTCCCTCATACAGGCGGTGTTTCTTCCGTTTCTTCTTTTCCTGCCCGAATATATCACTTTCTGTGATAACCGCAAATTTAATCATCGGGTATTCGTATCCACGTTTTACTTTTCCATAGGCAGTTAAGATTTCTCCCGGCTGCAATTCCCGTTCAAAATCTTTGGCATAATAACAGCTTACCTCTTCTTCCTGTAAATCCTTCGCCAGATGCTCTGCCCTTGTCTTAGATGCGGATAATACAACGACCCGGTATCCGTTTTTCTTATAATTCTTTAAATCCTTCACCAGCGTTGCAAAGCTGTTATTATAGGAATTCACACCCTGCACCTGAATATGGTAACGGTTCGTAATGTCTAACTCCCGCACCTTCATATCCAGTGCTGCCAGTGCAAGTCCGTGGAAACTCTGCATCTTCGCAGTAATTTCCTTTCCGGTAAAGAGCGTTTCTGCCTGTCCCGGCAGGATATAACCCTTCTCCAAGCGCTGCTTCATGCTCTCTTCAAATTCCTGCTCTGTCACTCTGCCCTTTTCCATCAGCCGGGCAGGTTCATCCAGGACTAAAAGAGTCTCGTCTTTGCCAAAATAATCCAAAAGGCTTACCGCCTCCGGGAAGAAATATGCAAGGCTGCTGTCCAAATTAGCTGCACCACCTAATTCTTCTATCTCTTCTTCCAAAGCAGCCGCCGTCTGTTTGATGCGATGGCCTTCTTCATTTTTCATCTGGTCGCGGAACTTCTTTTCTGCTTTTACCGCTTCCTGTCGAATTTTCTTCAAGCCCGCCTGCTTCCGTTCTTCCGTCAGCACCAGTTCCGTTGCAGGATACAACGTAATTTCTTCCAAATTCTCTATGGAACGCTGGCTCTCAGCCTCAAAGCTTCGCAGGGAATCAATGGTATCTCCCCACATTTCAATACGCAGCGGATTTTCTTCCGTCAGAGGATATATATCAAGGATTCCTCCACGCACCGCAAATTCTCCCGGCATTTCCACCTGATAATTGCGCACATACCCCATCTGCAAAAGCCGCTTTGTCTCTGCCTCAAAGTCTAATTCGTCTTCCACCTTATAAGTACGCACCGCTTCTTTAAAGGCTTCCAGTCCTGCCATCCGGTTCATCAGTCCGTCAAAAGTCAATACCACTGTAACCGGCTTCTTTTCGGATAAACGTTTTAACAGGGCAATCCGCTCTCCGGTAAGCTGATTACTTCTGATATCCGACTGATAAAATAAAATATCCTTCGCTGGGAAATAGAGAGTCTCCCTGTCGAAAAAACGATAATCTTCTAAGATTTCCCTTGCTTTTTGTTCGTTAAAAGTAACGATGATTTTATTTCTAAAACCATCGTTCGCCGCAAATACCATATGTGCCTTCTGCGCATCCATGCATCCGGATATCTGAACGATACCCGGACTGCTCTTTAGCTGCTTTAAGGCATTTTGCAATTCTTCCAGTTCCGAAAGGGGCTGCAAAAATACATTCATAATGTTCTTCCTTTAATTATAGTCATTCATTGCCTGTTCGATTTTTCCATCGACAATCAGTTCTACCGCAGATACCGCATCTAAAAATGCTTCCTCTGCCAGTTTCCGGTCTGCCTTATCCATATGGCCAAGGACATGGTCTGCCAAATCCCAGCCCTGTGGTTTCTCACCGACACCTACCTTGATCCTAGCAAACTGCTCTGTTCCCACCTGCGCAATGATATTTTTAATTCCATTGTGTCCGCCGGCACTGCCTTTTTTACGAATCCGTATTCTTCCCGGTGCCAGGCTGATATCATCAAAAATCACTAACAATTCACTGGCCGGATCCACTTTATAGAAATTTACTGCTTCAGCGATGCTTTCTCCGCTTAAGTTCATAAAAGTCTGTGGCTTCACCAGAACAACTTTTTCACTTCCGATCATTCCTTTGCCGCAGATTGCTTTATACTTTTTTTCGTCCATCCTTATATTATATTTTTCTGCCAGTACATCCATGACATCAAAGCCAACATTATGTCTGGTATGTTCATATTTCTTTCCAGGATTTCCAAGTCCCGCTATAATGTACATTCTTTCGTCCTTCTTCTGATGATTTCTGCAGCTGATTCTAACTGCTTCTGGTCATTTACTCCATTGATGTCTTCCGGGCTTTCCAGTGCAAATGCATCTACACGAAGTCCTTTATCCTTTAATATCGTAAGCGTATCCGGCAGATAATATTCACCCTGTGCATTATTCGGCTGAATCTTATCCAATGCCTGTGATAATTCCCAGGTATTAAACACATACATTCCGGAATTAATCTCATGGGATTTCAACTCTTCTTCGTTTGCATCCTTATGTTCTACGCTCTTTATAAATTCTCCGGATTCATTGCGGATAATTCTTCCGTATCCGGTCGGGTCATCTATCGTTGCTGACAATACGGTTACTGCATTTTTATGCTGGATATGATACTCCAAAAGCTGCTTTAAGGTTACAGATGTAATCAGTGGCGCATCTCCAAAAAGAATCAGTGTATGTCCATCTTTTCCCAGAAAATCCTTGGCACATTTTACCGCATGACCAGTTCCAAGCTGCTGCTCCTGCAGTACAAATGTTACATCATCTTTATGTGAAATGGTATTCTCTACCTCTTCATGCTTATAGCCTACCACCAGACAGATATCCTCCGCTCCTGCTCCTTCTGCCGCTTCAATTACATAATCTACCAGACACTTTCCGTCTATTGTATGCACTACTTTCGGAAGGTCTGACTGCATTCTGGTTCCCTTTCCAGCTGCCAATATTACCGCTTTTAATGCTTCCATATTTTTATCCTCTTTATTCCTCTCCGGCTTTCTGCCGAAAATACTGTTACATTTTAGTATACTTCTTTCTCAGAAATTTGTCATCCTTTTTTCCACAATATGAAATAGATGACAATGTAAATATGCCGTGGGGCAAATGGAAAAGCGAAAAAGACTATAAGGAGCACTAAGAATTTTGAAAAAATTTTTATCAGTTCTGACAACCGGCGCAAATCAACATCCATGTTGCTTGCGCCTCGCCGGCACTTCCCTGTGCCGGCGTTGTCTGTTTTCGCCCGAAATTCCAAGTGCTCCTAACAGTCTTTTTCATGCTTTCTCATTTGCCCCACGGCATATTTATACTTCATTCTATCAATTGTTCAAAAAAAGAAGTGTGAAAAACAGGCTACCACATTTCTGTGACAGCCTGCTCGTCTTCCTTATTCTATGTACGTGTTACGCCTCCTCAGCTGCGATTTCACTTTCGTACTTTTCTAAAATAATCTGCTGTATCTTATTTCTGGTATCTGAGTTAATTGGATGTGCAATGTCTCTGTATTCCCCATCAGCAGCCTTGCGGCTTGGCATTGCAATGAATAGCCCCTTCTCTCCGTCAATCACCTTGATATCATGTACAACAAATTCTTCATCTATGGTAATAGATACCACAGCTTTCATTTTACCTTCTTTTTCAACTTTACGTATTCTTACATCTGTAATCTGCATTATGTTACCCCCTTCACGCCTTTCTCTTAAGTCTTCTGCCTACAGTGCATATCTGTCATTGCGCTCAAGTACAACCTTTACTCCGTCGTCACCGCAATAATACGTGTTGGCTTTCAGCGTTCCACGGCTTTCCACGATACAGTTTTCAATATGCGTATTATCTCCAATGTATACGTCATTGAGAATAATGGAATTCTTGATTACACAATTCTTTCCTACAAACACATTTTTAAACAATACAGAATTTTCTATTTTACTGTTGATGATACATCCACTGGAAATCAGGCTATTCTTCACATCAGAACCTGCATTGTATTTTGCTGGTGGATAATCATCTACTTTCGAATAGATATGCGGTGTCTCACGGAAGAAGTAATTTCTCACATCCGGTTTCAGGAAATCCATATTTGTATTGTAATATGAATCTACTGTTGCAATATTGCTCCAGTAATCTTCCATTTTATATCCATAAATTCGTTTCATATTCTTATAACGAATCAGAATATCTGTAACGAAATCCCATCTGTCTTCCTGACCGCTCCGCTCTAACATTTCAATCAGCTGTCTTCTGCGGATGATATAAATACCGGTAGAAATTGTATTAGAGCTGGATACCATAGGTTTCTCTTCAAACTCTGTGATTCTGGATTCTTCATTCATGCGGATTACACCAAAGCGGCTGATATCTGCGCCTTCCGGCATATCCTTGCACACAACAGTTATATCAGCTTTCTTCTCAATATGGTAATCCAATACCTTATTGTAATCCAGCTTGTATACACAATCACCACCTGTAATAATTACATATGGCTCATGACGTTTTTTCAAGAAATCAATGTTCTGGTACATTGCATCTGCAGTTCCTCTGTACCACCAGCTGTTGTCAGCGGTTACAGTAGGAGTGAAGGTATAAAGACCTCCCTGTTTTCTCCCGAAATCCCACCATTTGGATGAGCTTAAATGTTCATTTAAAGAACGTGCATTATACTGAGTCAGCACTGCAACGGTCTGAACATGTGAGTTGCTCATATTACTCAATGCAAAATCAATGCATCGGTAACTTCCACCGATTGGCATTGCTGCAATTGCACGCTTGCTGGAAAGTTCCTGCATACGATGATTGTTTCCACCTGCTAAAATTAATCCTAATGCCTTCATATTCTGTCACCTTCCTTAATAATAGCTCCACCGCCTGCTAACATTCCATCTGGATAATCTGACGGTTCCGTCACTCCGGAAATCGCTGTATTTTTTCCAATTGAAACTCCGTCTGGTATTACAGAATCTTCTCCGATAGTAACCAGATCAGATGCATATACTTTTTCATTCAATGTGCTTGGTGCATACTCTCCTACGCCTAAGTGGCAGTTTGCTCCAACAATGGTCTTATCTGCAATAATGGATTTCTCCACCACAGTATTCTCTCCAATCACACATTCTTTCATGATAATGGAATTGTGTACCACCGCACCCTTTTCAATCCGGACTCCTGCACCAATTACAGAATTCTGCACTTCTCCATAAATTTCAGCACCTTCTCCGATAATGCTGGTATCAACCTTGGACTCTGCTGCAAGATACTGCGGAGCTACATTATCGCTCTTGGTATAAATCTTCCAGTATTCTTCATAAAGGTTAAATTCCGGAATCAGATCAATCAATTCCATATTTGCTTCCCAATAGGAGGAAAGTGTTCCAACATCCTTCCAGTAACCATTGAATTCATAAGCAAATAAACGCTTTCCATTCTCATGGCAGTATGGAATAATATGCTTTCCGAAGTCACAATTACTCTGATCCTTCATAGCAATTAAACTGTCACGCAATACTTTCCAGTTGAATATGTATATTCCCATGGATGCGAGGTTACTTCTCGGATGTTCCGGTTTTTCCTCGAACTCTTTAATTTTTTTATTTTCGTCTGTTATAACTACACCAAAACGGCTTGCTTCTTCTATTGGAACAGGCATTGCTGCAATTGTTACGTCTGCATTATTTTCCTTATGGAAATCAAGCATTACTTCATAATCCATCTTATAAATATGGTCGCCTGATAAAATCAGCACATAATCCGGATTATAAGTCTCCATATATTTCAGGTTCTGGTAAATCGCATTTGCTGTACCAGTATACCATTCACTGTTATCACTTCTCTCATATGGTGGAAGAACCGTTACTCCTCCGTTATTACGGTCTAAGTCCCACGGAATTCCAATTCCAATATGTCTGTTTAATCTCAATGGCTGATACTGTGTCAGCACTCCGACGGTATCAATACCTGAGTTGATGCAGTTGCTCAATGGGAAGTCGATAATACGATACTTTCCTCCAAATGCGACTGCAGGCTTCGCTACACCGGAAGTTAATACTCCAAGACGGCTTCCTTGTCCGCCCGCCAAAAGCATGGCTATCATTTCTTTCTTAATCACGTCATTCACCTCTCGTCATAAAATCAGGTCATTTTGGTATAACAAAAGTATAACACACTGCCCATATGTTGTACAGCATTTTGTATAATTATTTTATCTTTTTTCGCAAATTTTAGTCATTTTAGACAATTTTCAAACATTTCTTGTCATTTTTACAAAATCACCTCCATTATTTTGCATTCTTTTTTCCTGACAGACAAAATAGATTTGCAAATTCCCTGCATATGGTTATAATATTAGGAAGAAATCTTTTCTCAAGAAACGAAATTATAAGTCAGGCAGGTAAAGAATTATGTATTCATTAAATTTTGAAGAACCTATTCATGTACATTTTATCGGTATTGGCGGTATCAGTATGAGTGGTCTTGCAGAAATCTTGCTGGAAGAAGGTTTTACCATTTCCGGTTCTGATGCAAAGCAGTCTGCGCTTACCGACAGCCTTGCAAAAAAAGGCGCAGCCATTTACATTGGCCAGAAAGCATCTAACTTATCCATCCGTCCTGCACTGGTTGTCTATACTGCTGCCATCCGCGAGGACAATGAGGAATTTAAAGCAGCCGTAGATGCCGGTATTCCAATGCTTTCCCGTGCAGAACTGCTTGGACAGATTATGGATAACTATGAGAAATCCATTGCAGTTGCCGGTACCCATGGAAAAACCACTACCACATCCATGATTTCACAGATTCTTCTTGTTGCAAAGGCTGACCCTACAATCAGTGTTGGTGGTATCTTAGAAGCAATCGGTGGAAATATCCGCGTAGGTGGTTCAGAAGTATTCATTACCGAGGCCTGCGAATATACCAACAGTTTCCTGCATTTTCATCCGAAATACAGTATCATCACCAGTGTGGAAGCTGAGCATCTCGACTTCTTCAAAGATATCGATGATATCCGCCGTTCTTTCCATGAATTTGCCGGAAATACTGCACATGATGGTGTATTAATCATCAACGGCCAGATTGCAGCTTTAGATCAGATTACCAACAATTTGTCCTGTAGCGTCACTACTTATGGTTTATGCGAAAACGATGACTTTTATGCTAAAAATATTACTTATAATGACCATGCCTGCGGCACATATACTCTGATGCACAAAACCGAAGACTTAGGAACCGTTTCCTTAAGTGTTCCAGGCAAGCATAATGTCTCCAATTCACTGGCTGCCATTGCGCTTTGCTTAAATCTCGGTCTTCCTTTGGATGTTATCAAAAAGGGACTGCTTCAGTTTGGCGGCACCAAACGTCGTTTTGAATACAAAGGAACAAAGAACGGTATCACCGTTATCGATGATTATGCCCATCATCCGACTGAAGTAGCTGCTACATTAACCGCAGCCCGGAATTATCCACACGGACGGATTATCTGCGTTTTCCAGCCACACACTTATTCCAGAACCAAGGCATTCTTAAGTGATTTTGCCCGGGTACTTTCCATGGCAGATATTGTAGTCCTTGCAGACATCTATGCAGCCAGAGAGAAAAATACGATCGGAATTTCTTCCAAAGACCTTTTGGCAGAGCTTCAGAAAAACGGTCAGGAAAGTTATTACTTCCCGTCTTTTGATGAGATTGAAAAATTTTTATCGGAAAAATGCATAAACAATGATTTGTTGATAACTATGGGGGCCGGAGACGTGTATCTTATAGGAGAACACCTGCTTCAGCAGTAGTTATCCACATTATCCACATCGTAATTCACATTTTTGTGAATTATGGATGTGGATTTTTTTGTTTACATAATGTATTTTTGAAAATCGCCATTCTATCTGCATTAACCGCCAAACTGCTCCCATTTCAGTTACCATAATGCACTTTCAAAAGAAAGTTATCCACATTATTCACAATTCTGTGCAAATGTGGAAACCCTTGATTTTACTGGATTTTTGGTTAAAATAAGACTTCTCAATTTTAGATTCATATGCTATAATGTGGTCGGTGAAAGAGGGAGTTCTTATGACAGACATAACATTACATACGAAAAGCAAATCCACGGTTACCTGCGTATCCAATACCTTTATTGATGAGTATATGGCAGATGCCAATGGAGAATTTGTAAAAATTTATTTATATTTACTCCGCTGCATCAACGCAGCTGAGAATTTTTCCATTTCTAAGATGGCTGATAAATTTGACCATACAGAAAAGGATATTAAACGTGCCTTAAAATACTGGGAGAAGAAACACTTACTCCAGTTAGAATATAATTCCGGCGAACAGCTTACCGGCATCTGCCTGTGTGAGCCTGTTTCTGCGGTTACGCAGGATTCTGAACATGTGGAAAATCCTACGGAGGCATCTTCTGTAGATATCCGTCCATCCTATACGAAAGACCAGATTCTGTCTTTCCAGAATGATGAGGCTTCCAGCGATTTATTATTCATTATTGAACGCTATATCGGACATCCTTTGTCCATCAAAGATTATGAAACCATTCTTTACTGGTCAGATGAATTGAAATTCTCCACAGACCTGATTGAATATCTGGTAGAATCCTGTGTGGACAACGGTCATAAGAGCATCCGCTATATGGACAAGATTGCCCTTTCCTGGTCTGCTTCTTCTATCCGTACTGCGGAGGATGCCAGACGTTCTTCCAGTGCCTATAAGCAGACACATTATGGTGTCATGAAGGCATTTGGAATCAGCGGCAGAAAACTGGCTGAATACGAACTTGAACTGGTAGATAAATGGACCAGCCAGTTTGGATTTACACTGGATATCATTTCCGAGGCATGCAAACGGACACTGCAGGCGACAAATCAGCCAAGCTTCCAGTATGCCGATACCATCTTAGAGAACTGGCATAAATGCAATATCCACCATTTAGAGGATATTGCTATATTAGACACTGCTTACAAAAAAAGCAAGGCATCTTCTTCCCGCAATGTCACCGTAAACAAGACTGCCGCCAACCGGTTTAACAATTTTTCACAGCGTACCTATAATTTTGAACAGCTTGAAAAACAGCTCTTAAATAATTAAGACACTTTTTTCAGGAATACTAAAGGAGCATTTCATGTCTCTTAATAATTCACAATACGATACTTTAATCCGGCAATATAATGCCAGACAGTTTCACAATCAGCATCTTCTGGATGAACGCATTCAGGAAGTCTACGGAAAATGTCCGCGCCTTACAGAAATAGACAACGAGATTTCTTCCATCTCAGTAGCAAGTGCAAAACAGCTTTTATCTGATGATGGAGCAGAAGATTCCTCTGTTCTCTCTTCATTAAAAGAACAGCTTGCTGCTCTTCGCAGGGAGAAACAGAATCTGATTGCTTCTCTGGGTTATCCGGCTGATTATCTGGAACCGGTTTACACCTGTAAGGACTGTAAGGATACCGGTTATATTGGGAATGAACGCTGTCATTGTTTTGTACAGGCTGCCATTGATTTAGTCTATACGCAGTCTAATGTAAAAGATATTTTAGCCAAAGAGAATTTTTCGAATTTCTCTTATGCATACTATTCCAAAGAGCAGATAAATCCCACAACCGGATTATCTGCTTATGATACTGCAAAAAAAGCTGTTGCAGACTGTAAGTCCTTTATTGAGCATTTCGATACCTCTTTTGAAAATCTCTTTTTCTATGGAGCAACCGGTGTCGGTAAGACTTTTCTTTCAAACTGCGTTGCCAAAGAGCTTTTAGATAAAGGACATTCCGTTATTTATTTTACAGCCTTCCAATTATTTGATATATTTGAAAAGGACACTTTCCAGAAGGACGCTGCAGCTTCTGCTGCCGGACAGAATATCTTCGACTGTGATCTTTTAATCATTGATGACCTTGGAACCGAGCTTGCCAACTCCTTTACGGCATCCCGGCTTTTCCTGTGTCTGAACGAACGTATGCTGCGTCAGAAATCAACATTGATTTCTACGAATTTAAGTATCGACCAGCTTGCTGATGTATATTCCGAGCGTATCTGCTCCCGCATCTTCAGCAGCTATACGATGATTAAGCTTTTTGGGGACGATATCCGTCTTAAGAAAAAGCTGCATTAATTACGCATTCAATTAGATGCTATATCTATTGAACTATATAAGATAAATTATTTCTATGGAGGAACCTATTCATGTCAAACAGTGAAAGAAACTTAGAAACCCTTCCTACTGGTTCTCTTGGAATTATTCCATTACAGAGCTGCCAGGAATTAGGAGAAAAAGTTGACAAATACCTTGTCAAATGGAGAGACGAAAGACAGCATCAGCACCAGAATGATGCAGCTTTTATGGGCTACAAACGTGATTCTTATATCATTGAAGCAGTTACCCCTCGTTTTGGTTCAGGCGAGGCAAAGGGAATGATCAAAGAAACGGTTCGTGGTTATGACCTTTATCTTATGGTTGATGTCACCAACTACAGCCTTACTTATTCTCTGTGCGGTCAGACAAACCATATGTCCCCAGACGATCATTATCAGGATTTAAAGAGAATTATTGCTGCAATTGGCGGCAAGGCAAGAAGAATTACTGTTATCATCCCATTCCTTTATGAAAGCCGCCAGCATAGAAGAAGCACCAGGGAATCTTTAGACTGTGCACTGGCTTTACAGGAACTGGTTGCCATGGGCGTTGACAACATTATTACATTTGATGCACATGACCCTCGTGTCCAGAATGCAATTCCTTTAAAGGGTGGTTTTGAAACTGTTCAGCCTGCATACCAGTTTATCAAAGGTATCTGCAAAAACGTTCCTGACTTACAGATTGATTCTGACCACATGATGATTATCAGCCCGGATGAGGGTGGTACCGGACGTGCAATTTATCTTTCCAGTGTACTTGGTCTGGATATGGGTATGTTCTACAAACGTCGTGATTACAGCAGAATTGTTGACGGACGTAACCCTATTGTCGCACATGAATTTTTAGGTTCTTCCGTAGAAGGAAAAGATGTTCTGATTATCGATGATATGATTTCTTCCGGAGAAAGCATGATTGACGTTGCAACCGAACTAAAGAAGAGAAAAGCAAACAGAATCTTTGTCGTTGCAACCTTCGGACTTTTCACCAATGGTCTGGAAAAATTCGATAAAGCTGTAGAAGATGGAACTATCTACCGTGTAGTTACCACCAACCTGACTTATCAGACTCCGGAGCTTTTAAGCCGTCCATATTATATCAACTGTGACATGAGCAAATATATTGCTTATATTATTGATACATTGAATCATGATGCTTCTATCAGCGAGCTCTTAGATCCAAACGAGCGTATCCAGAAGCTTATAAAGAAATATAAAGCTAATCAGAAAAAGAAATAAATAACAACAGCAAAAATGGCTTCGGAATTCCGAAGCCATTTTAATATCATGGGCAAAATAAAACTAGAATAAGTTAACCTTGCCTGCATATGTATCGTTTATAACATAGTATGCTGCATATTCTTCCGGTTTTAAATAAACCTTTAAAGACTTGATGCTGGATGCTCTGTGTCCGTCTGCTGTGAAAGCTTCTTTTGCTCTCTCAATCACGTTTGCAACAACATCTTCATTACCATCAAACTGAACAAATACTTCCGGTACAAGTTCTTTCTTCTCTACCTTAGTAGTTTTCTTAGCCGCTGCTTTCTTGGTTGCTTTCTTTGCGGTAGTCTTTGCTGCTGCTTTTACAGTTGTCTCTGCTTTCTTTGCTGTCTCCTCTGCCTTCTTAACTGTCTCTTCCGCTTTCTTTACTACGGTTTCTGCTTTCTTCGCTACAACTTCTTTTGCTTCTGCCTTAACCTCTTCTGCCTTAACTACTGCCTTTGTCTCTGTAGCTTTTACTGCTGCCTTTACTTCGGCTGCTTTTTCAACTGGTCTCTTCTGCATTATAATTCCCTCCCTGAAAATTAATCACACACTAAAAACTTCTCCATTGCTAATAGGGCTTCTTCTTCATCATTTCCCTCTGCAACAATGTTAACCGTCATTCCTTTGGACGGATTAAATGCCATAATTCCCATGATGCTCTTGGCATTAATTTTACGGTTATCACTTTCCAGAGTAATATTGCTGTCAAACTGGCAGGCAACCTGAACCAACTCTGCAATTGGATTATCGTGTTTTTTTGAAACGTTTGAAACTGTAACTTCTTTTCTACTCATGTTATCTTCCTCGCTTCTAAGTAGTACAATTAGTACAAAAGTTAATATATCCTACACGAACAGATTTTGCAATAGACTTTGTGAAAATACAGCACTAATACCGAAACTGCCAAAAAACTTCGGCTTTTTTTAGGCAATTTTATACGTTTTTTGCGTCTTTTTCACGCCTGTCTCTGCCTGCATCCCTATTCTGCCATTTTCATATAAGCAAAATATACATTACCTGCTGTATCAAATAAATTCTGTGCATCCGTCATTGACATCTTCTCTGTTGCACCGGTTGCCGGATTATAAATATAGACTCCTGCGTTATCATAGCCTGTAATCAATACAGCTTCGCTTCCACTGTTCATGGCAAATACCGGTGTTCCCAGATTGACATAATATAACACTGCATCCAGATCGCTTCCGGTCAAATCAATGACTACAGAGTCCTGCAGGGTATCCTTTAAAATTTGTTTTGGTGTATTTCCGGATGTCATCAATTCTCCTACACCAACATTTAATCCCTGCATCGAAAGCATACCATTGATTGCTTTTGCTATCGTTGTTCCGGATGCGTCTGCATCACCTATTGTAATCGTCAGTGGTGACTGGGAAGATTTTCTTGCCCTCTTCCAGATATACTGCTGTCTGCTTCCTACCACAACGCCCACATTATCATTTGCCACTGCAATGGCTTTTGCCGCATTATCTGTTGCCAGCACTACTCTTCCGGCAGAATAAGCATAATAATAATCTGTCTCTTCCGGCTCTTTCAGATTCACATTTCTCGGTGACTCCAATACAATCCGTTTCGGAGTCAGAAGACGATCCGAGCTTATCTCTTCTTCCTGTAATAATTGCAGCTGCAGCTGCGTCTGTTTTCGTTCCGTTACCGTACTGTGAATGCTGACTACTTCTGCAGAATCTCCCTCACGATTCATAATCGTATCCTGTTCTGCCGGAACATAAGCCATACCGTTATATTGTTCCCGGTTCAGATAAATAGTATAATCCACAACTTCTACAGACGCTACATAATATCCATCCTTATGATAATCTTTTAACACTCCGTGTTCTTCATCATCCGTATCTACAATATAAATATGATTCATCGGGAACTGTACATTTCCGGCAGAATCTGTATACACATCACTGTCATCTGCCTCTCCATAGATAAAATCATCTTCCATAAATGCCAGTGGCCGGATATACGTTCCTGCTGCCGCTGCCACTTCAAAGCTTTTCGAATTCTCCAGATTCAGAACAGTAATTTTCGAACCGCTGTCACTGTTGCCATCTGCAATATAAGCAACAAACTGGTTATTCTCTGATACCGCATAATTTCCTGTTTCAAATCCGCTGACTACTTCCTTTTCTTTGGTAGTAGCAAGATTAATCTCATACAGTGTCCCACCCATCATAATGTAGAACATTCCACTTTCATTTTCATACATCAGCTGTCCCAGTTCTGATTTCAGCACTTCGTAAGAGTGGGTGGATGGTATAAACAGTTCCTCTTCTACTGTATTTGCCACGCTGTCATAATGATAAACACCTACACCCACCTGACCTTCGTGGTTTCCCCTGTTCATATAACCATACACAACAAAATCAGCACTTCCTGTTTCATCCACCTTAATAATCCGGATATCATGTTCCTTATGATTTTCCCTGGAATCAATCCCCTCATAACCACGGAAGCTGAACACCTGGGAAAGCTTTTTTTCTGTCGCATTGTAACACCAGAGTTCTCCTTCTTTTACAAAACAGAGAATACTTCCTGTCTCATTACTCTTATATTCCATATCGGACGAACATATTCCAAGCTGTAAATAATTCTCATAAAAATCATCATTCTCTGCCCGGAAAATTTCATCCATGGTTCTCTCAAAATTCAATAGATACATCCGGTCATTGGTATAACGGACACGGTAATATTCTTCTACATTATAATATTCCAGTTCCCCATTATCTCCGGTTGCCGTCACTACATAATCCAATAGAATTACATTATAGGAATTATTGATTTCTTTGATGCTTACCGATGGGTCCGTCAGAACGGTCCCATTGAATTTATCCCATGTTACCTGTCGCAGTGTGGAATGAATACTGACATTGGCAAGTGTGGTATTATCCGCAGAAGAATCCGGTTCCATATAAGTTGCCAGAGAGCCGCTTCCATCCTCCTGAAATGTTTTTTCATGGAAATCTTTTGCAAAATCAATGCTTTCCTTCACATAACAATCCTGCGGTTCAATAATCCTTGTATAATAATTTAAAGTATCATCCCCATGCAGTAAATGTATAATCAACAGATATTCTGCATTGGAATCCAGAAGATTCTGAATCGGAAGGTCTGCTGTAATCACTCCATTCTTCTGGGAATAACTATCTACCTTCGCATCTGCAATAAGACGCTTAGTATCCATACTCCGGATCTCATAGGAAAGTTCATCCACTGCATAGCTTCCATTCTGAACGCGGATTGGAAGCAGCCTGTCCGTATCAATCGGCGTAATGCTGTCCCTCATGTAAACTGCATTCATTTCATCTACATACCCGTAGAGTTCATTGATTTTCTGCTCTTTATAATAAAGCTGGACAGTCGGCAGCGTTGCCTCCTCCAGTTCTGTTGTCATATCGGGATTTGTTTTATTTGTCAAAAAGCTAAACACTACGGTTGATACCAGAAACACACCTGCTAACACCAGTGCCCGAATCATTCCTTTATTCATCTGTATTCCTCATCTTCCTAAACTACGAAAAACACGCTTTGCGAGTTTCTCGAGTTATCGCGGTGCTCGTCAAATCTGCATGCAGGCATGCGATTTTTCTCGCTACTCACGTAAACAAACAATATAGCCATCAAAAAACGACAGCTATATTGTAATTCCTTTTTTGCAAAAGCTCAACCTCTATTTTATTATCTGCTACCAGCATCTGCGGCAGCGTCTGTAACGGCATCTGCGGTAAAACATCTCATGAAACAGAAGAATTTCCGGAGCATCCATTCCTTCCCGGCTTTCCCCAAGTCCCGCCTTATCACGGATTCTCTTACAAATCTGCCGCAACATCAGCCGGTCCGGATACTCGTCAAACATGAGACTTCCCTCATATTCCATCTTATCGCATTCTTCTTCCACCAGCTCCTGCACTTTTCTTATCTCCAGCGGATACATCTCTTTCATGCGGTCTAAATCCCTCTGATATTCTAACTCCGTCATGTAAAGATTCTGGATTGGATTTGTCATGTAAAAGGGCTGTTTGCCTGGCATCTGCTGCTGTTGCATCTTAAAGAAAATATCCTGATTATAATCCAATGTTTCCTTCTCTCCTGATTCTCATCAGTATAATATATGCAGCAGAGACTGTTTGTTGACGGCAAAAATGCTGTTATCTGTTTGTTTCCAACGACATCAGAAATAATACCGCTGTCAGTTCCTTTGGGAACATGGCATGCAGTTTCAGAATTTCTTTTGACGTCAGTGTGTCCTGTTGTGCCGCATAATATGCAGCCGCAGCTACCAGCATTTCTTTTCCAAAGTTTTTAACCTCTGCAATCAGTCCTGCCGGCTCCCTTAATTTATGTGCAATGATACATTCTGTCACCTGTCTCAACTCTGCATCTGCCAACTTCTTATGAAGTGTTTCCACAAAATGTTCCATGGAATATTCAATTGCTGCATCTACATCAAATACCTCTCCACAGATTTCTGCCGCTGCAAGGAAATATTCCCTCGGTGACATTTTCTCCTTTTCACTTCGTTCTGCCAGAAGTGTATGTACTTTATTAAATTCACTTTTCTTAGCAAAACGTTTTACCGGCATTTCATCCCTTACCAGTAAATCCAGTTCTGTCATCCGATACAAAAAGTGATCCATTGCCCTGCGGTATTTCTCCATGGATTCCTTTTCAAAGGTATATACATAGCCATAATATTTTCCATAAACCTTCATGGTATCCTGGTATCCCATTCTGGCATTTGCCATTAAAAGAGCATGGGCAAAATTCATCATGGTTCCAAGGGAGCGGCTTGGCTTGATATAAGTTACATACGGCCGCTTTGCATAGGCATCGTGTGCCGGTGATGTATGTAAATCAACAGCAATAATCTGCTGTGCTCCCATTCGGATAGCAAGGTCAATCGGAAGATTATCATAATAGCATCCATCCAGATACGTTGTCTCTCCGATTTTATGCATCGGAAATAATGGAAAAATTGCAGAAGATGCCAGAATATAATCTTTCATAAGTCCTTCCGGAATGTCACTCTTTGTCAGTTCACAGGGTTTTAAAGACGGAAATTCCACCGTAACCAATCCAAAGTCTGTCTTTGATTTCCGAATCTTATCCTCTTCTATCAGTGTTTCAATAAAAGCAGTAAAAGGTGAAATATCTGCACCTTTATTCTTTATATATTTTTTCAGGAATGGACCAATTGTCTCTCTCTGGTCATACATGCCCTCTATGGTATCCGTCAGATTGATTCCATCCTCCATCATATCTTCCATGGTTATGGTGCTCCATAGTTCATACGCTCTGTCATAATCTCCCGTTGCCATTAAGGCTCCGTTAATGGAACCTATGGATGTTCCGGTTACAATCTGATAATCAATGCCAAGTTCATTTAATGCTTTCCAGACTCCCAGTTCATAAGAGCCTTTCGTACCGCCTCCACTTAATGCAATTCCACGTTTCATATAAGTCCTCCTCCGGTTATCTCCCGGCTTCTGCCTTTCTTTTAAGAAAGCCAGACTGTCAGTTTCTCGCCATTGAATGCGAACTCATTTTTACGCCCTTTGTAACATATCACAAATTTCTTATATACTTTTTCATAACCTTTATGCAGCATCCGGACCGTTAATGTCTCATCCTTTGTGACGGTCATCTCATATTCATTATATTCACCATCCTGATATGTAAAATCTTCTCCGTCATCCTGATAATGCACATAACGGCCTTCTCCCGGATATACATCAAGAATCAGGGTATCCAGTTCAATCTCTCCCACATACTGCATCGGTTCAAAACATGGGATAATGCTTCCTGCTTTTACAAAAACCGGACATACATCAAGAGGTGCATCTTTTACAATATACTGCTTTCCGGTATATTTTTCCCTTGTATCATAGTCATACCAGATTCCCTCCGGCAGATACAAAAGCTTCTTCGTCATTCCCTGCTCTACTACAGGGGCTACCAGCATATGCTCTCCAAACAGGAATTCTCCATTGAGATTCCAGGTTTCTTTATCTTTCTCATAATGCAATACCAGTGGACGGATTACCGGCATACCATTCTGCTCCGTCTCATGGAATAAATCATAAAGGTATGGCAGTAATTTATAGCGAAGTTCAATATATTTCCGGTTAATATTTAACGCCTCTTCTCCGAAAAGCCACGGCTCCTGTCTGGTAGAACCCTTGGAAGAATGATTCCGGAACAACGGTGAAAAACAGCCGACCTGTACCCATCTTGACAACAGCTCCGGCGTCACATCTGCACCGAATCCACCTACATCTGTTCCGATAAATACCATACCGGATAATCCCAGATTGCACATCTGCGGAATTGCCATCCGCAGGTGCTCCCACAGGCTCTGATTATCCCCTGTCCATGCTGTGGTATACTTTTGGGAACCACTGTAACAGGCACGGGTGATTACAAATGGTCTTCTGCCGTCCTGCTTCTTCAAGCCTTCATAGGTAGCCTTTGCCATCAGATGTCCATAGACATTGTGCATCTGGCCATGGTCACATGGTCTGTCTTCGTCTGTAAATACCACATCTTCCGGCAGTTCTCCACGAAAGCTTGCCGGCTCATTCATATCATTCCATACACCGCGGACTCCTAAGTCCACAAGATATTTCTGTTTCTCTCCCCACCACTGTCTTACCTTCGGATTTCCAAAGTCAGGGTATACCGCATCTCCAGGCCATACTGCATTTACATAGGTATCCCCTTCCGGTGTCTTGGCAAAATATCCCTGCTCCATGCCTTCATCATACATATCATAACCTGGGTCTAATTTGACACCCGGGTCAATGATGGTAACAATTTTAAATCCTTTTTTCTTTAAATCTGCAATCACTTCACCAGGCCTGCCAAAGTCCTTTTCATTCCAGGTAAAGACCCGGTAGCCATCCATATAGTCAATATCCAGATGAATCGTATCAATCGGAATCTTTAATGCACGGTATTTATCCGCAATTGCGCGGATCTCTGCGGAAGTCTCATATCCCCAGCGCGACTGATGATAGCCTAATGTATAAAGCTGCGGAAGCGGTGTTCTTCCGGTCAGATAAGTATAATCAGCTACTACCTCCGGCATATTATCCCCGGCAATAAAATAATAATCCAGATTGCCACGGTCTGAGCCAAAGAAATAGTATTCCTTATTTTCTTTTGCCAGATCAAAATAAGTCTTACAGGTATTATCAAAAAAGATTCCGTATACGCAGCTTTCACGCAATGTTATAAAGAACGGGATCGATTTATACAATGCTTTAAAGGCTTCCGTATGCGCCGCCGGATTATCCGTATTCCACATCTCATAATCGTAATTCTTCTTATTTAATACCCCTGCTTTATCACCAAAGCCATAGAAGGCTTCGTCTCCTTCCATGCGTTTTACAGCCTGCACATGATAATTCTTATCTGTCGCCTGTGGCACCTCATGTCCCTCTGCTTTTAAGAATTCGATAAATTTCTCACTAATCTGTGTTGCAAATTTCCTTCCACCACGATAGTCCGCACAGAGAAGCTGTCCATTCACATCATAAAAATCCACCATAAAATTATCATATACGCGTATGATTAATTTTGCAGTCCGAACCTCAAGATAGTCAATTCCTTCCTGCACATCAAAATGTATATGCTTTGACTTTTCTCCCTCGATGGCTTTTGAACGATGTTCCTCACATTCGAACGGAACAAACACATTTACAATGTTATCTGTCAGAACCTCTAAACTTCCCTTGCCATATTCAAATGCAAAATGAATGATTCCATTCTCCACATAATAAGATTTTCTTTTTCCCAGCATACTTTTTCCTCCGCTTTTGCTTATATCAGCAGCAATGTGCCACCCACTATCATAAGTAATCCAAAGAATGCCTTTGGCTGTAGTCTTTCATTTAAAAACACAGATGAAAATACAATTGTAACTACAATGCTTAGTTTATCAATCGGCACCACTACACTGGCTTCGCCCAGCTGCAATGCCCGGTAATAACAAAGCCAGGATGCTCCGGTCGCTATTCCGGATAAAATCAGAAACATTCCATCCCGGAAGGTCATACTCCGGACCTGCTTCTGTTTCTTTGTCACAAATACTACCACCCATGCCATAACAAGTACCACTCCAGTACGATATGCCGTTCCGAGATTGGAATTCACACCATCTATTCCCACCTTGGCAAGGATGGATGTCAGGCTGGCAAACACTGCAGACAGCAGTGCATAGATAAGCCATGCCCGGCTCTTTGTGCCACCGCTTTTCTTTCTGGTAATCATGAGCATCGTTCCAACGCCAATTAATACCATGGCAATAATTTTCTTCTCGTTCAGTCCTTCATTTAAGAAAATGACTGCCAGAATCATTGTCAGGATTGTACTGGATTTATCAATCGGTGTTACTTTATTTACATCTCCTAGCTGCAATGCCCGAAAATAGCAAAGCCAGGATACTCCGGTCGCTATTCCTGATAACGCAAGATAAATTAACGTCCGCATTCCTATACTTCCGATTGGAGTATAAGATCCGGTAAGCCGTACCATAATCCATGCAAAAATCAATACTACAACCGTCCGGATTGCTGTTGCAAGATTCGAGTCTATTTTCTTAATTCCAACTTTTGCCAATATTGCCGTAATACCTGCAAAAAAAGCAGAGCCACATGCATATGCAAGCCACATATTTATTCCTCTTCTCTTGTTTGTTCTTTCCTGCACCCTTCATTCCCCATACATATCCTATTTCAGAAATCCATTTACAATCTGCTCCTCTGCCTCTTTTTCAGACAGTCCCAGTGTCATCAGCTTAATCAGCTGTTCTCCTGCTATTTTTCCAATTGCTGCCTCATGAATCAATGCTGCATCGATATCATTTGCTGCAAGAGACGGAATTGCCTCCACCTTTCCATTGTCCATGATGATGGCATCACATTCTGTATGTCCGCTACATGCATTATTACCACGAATATAAGAAACAAACTTCTGGTGGGAATCTCCCTTTGCTACCGAACGCGATACCACATTTGCACTGGAATGTGCTCCATTTAAATCTACCGTAAAATCTGTCTCTGCCTTCTGCTGTCCATGAGTCATAATACGTTCATGAATCACAAGGGACGCATCTTCTTTAAGATCTGCTTCGGTTGTACGGATTGTGGAGTCTACTCCTTTAATCTGAACACTGTCCATATCCATGAATCCGCCTTCTTCCATGTGGATCACGGTAGTTGGATTTAAGACTCTGGCTCCATTTCCATCCCCTTCACCATAATGCTTTTCTACATATTTTACTTTTGCATTCTTTCCTATATAAAAGGTGTGTATTCCATCATGCTGTGATGTCTGGTCTCCGCAGTTGTGGATACCGCATCCCGCAATGATTGTCACATCTGCACCTTCCCCGATATAAAAATCATTATACACCAGGTCCTTTAAGCCGCTTTCACTTAAGATAACCGGAATATGCATACTCTCATTCTTTGTTCCCGGTTTTACATAGATATCAATTCCCGGCTTGTCCTTCTTAGTTACAATATCAATATTTGCAGTTGTATTTCTTGCCTCCAGTTTTCCGTTGTTGCGGATGTTATATGCACCTTCCGGCACGCTGTGCAAATCTGATATCTCTGCTAAAAGATTCTTTTCTATACTGTCCATTTTCTCACCTTTTCCTAGACTAATTTTTCCATCAAAGTAGAGCAGGCTTCACTGCTGCCTAACAGCTTTGGAAGCACTTCTTCCCGGCTTCCGGCTGTGCTTACTTCTCCATCTGCAATTACAATAATCCGGTCTGCAATGTTTAAGATTCTCTCCTGATGTGAAATAATCAGAATCGAGCCATTGATTTTCTGATACATATTCTCAAATACCTGAATCAGATTGTTAAAACTCCAAAGGTCAATTCCTGCCTCCGGCTCATCAAATATGGATAATTTGGTTCCTCTTGCAATTATCATTGCAATCTCAATACGCTTTAGCTCCCCACCGGAAAGGCTGTCATTTACCTCCCTGCCAATATAATCCTTTGCGCAAAGTCCTACTTCTGAAAGATAGGAACATGCCTGGCTGATGGAAATATCTTTTCCCGATGCCAGTGTAATCAAATCCTTTACGGTCAATCCCTTAAATCTTACCGGCTGCTGAAACGCAAAGCTGATTCCCTTTCTTGCCCGTTCGGTAATGGATAATCCTGTAATATCCTCTCCATCCAATAAAATCTGTCCGGAAGTTGGTGTTACTATTCCGGCAATCAGCTTCGCCAGCGTGGATTTACCTCCACCGTTTGGTCCGGTAATTGCCACAAACCGGTCTTCTATCTTCAGATTGATATTTTTTAATATTTCCTTGTCTGCTGTTTCATCATTTACCTGAAAACTAATGTCTTTTAATTCCAGCATTTCTCTTTCCTCACCTTACTATCAGATTCACCTATCTGCCTCTCTGCGAACCTGGTTTTTATAAAAAAAGGATAGCACAAAATGGCTTTTTTGCCAACTTCTTTCCCTTCTATTATACATTTTGGATTCTTTTTAATGAAATATTAATAAATTTTTATCGAGATTTACCGTTGTTTTTTTTCTTAAATAGATATATCCTTATTCAGTCAAAAGTAAATTATATGTAAAAAGTGTGTAATCTACTGGGAGGAGAACCATTATTATGAGAGAAAAACATTCTTTTTTAAGTAAGTGCAAGAACTTATTTTTTAAACTAAAAAACAAAATAAATACTTTTAAGAACCGGGAGAAGAAAACACATCCACACCTTGACCGTGCAGTTGTGATTATGAATAAATACTCTTTGGTATTCCATCTGTTACTGTCCTGTTTCCTCGTTCTGGTGATTGAATGTATTTCCAGACGAAATGTGCTTTCTGCATTTTCCTTTATTGCAGGACACACCATTGCTTACCTTTATAACTCATTTATTATTTTTGCAAGTTTATCCCTGGTCTATCTGATTCGAAGAAGAACACTTGCCCGTCTCTTAATCAGCGGCTTCTGGCTTTTCCTTGGAACCATCAATGGTGTTATTCTTTCCAAACGTGTAACTCCATTTGGTTTTACAGATTTGAAATGTCTGTCTGACTTATTTGCCATGCAGAACACCAAATACTTTACCTTTGGTGAAGCACTCGCCGTTATTATCGTAGTCGGTCTTTTCCTGCTTTTCTGTATCTGGCTTTTTATCAAAGGACCAAAATATCAGGGCAAAATCAACTGGATTGTAAGTCCGCTTATGGTTGCTGTTATCTTCCTGATGTTACCGGTAACTACCAAGGCAGCCCAGTCCAATAATATTGTTGCTTCCTATTTTGCCAATATTGCACAGGGCTATGAAAATTATGGTTTTGTCTACGGCTTCTCATCCAGCGTTGTTGACCGTGGTATGAGTAAACCGGACAGTTATTCCGAAGAGCGTATTGCCAAAATAGGGGCTTCCGTTCCGGAAGAAACTACCGAAGCTGCCGAAGATGCGCCAAATATTATTGTTGTTTTACTGGAATCCTTTGTAGATCCCTCTGATGTTAAGTTCTTACATACTTCAGAAGATCCGGTTCCAAATTTTCACAACTTATTAAACAACTATTCTTCCGGTTACTTAAAAGTTCCTGTTGTAGGTGCCGGAACAGCCAATACTGAATTTGAAGTATTAACCGGTATGAGCATGCAGTATTTTGGTACCGGCGAATACCCATATAAGACTACTTTAAAAGAAATCGACAGTTGCGAAAGTATTGCTTCCGACCTTGGAAGTCTCGGCTATGGTACACATGTTGTACATAACAACGGTGGTAACTTCTACAGCCGTGCCAATGCCTTCTCCCTGATGGGATTTGACAGCTTCACCAGTAAAGAGTGTATGAACATTCAGGAGTACACACCACTTGGTTCCTGGCCAACCGATAACATCTTAATCAGTGAAACCTTAAAGGCTATGGATTCTACCCCTGACCAGTCAGATCTGGTATATACCATTACCGTACAGGGACATGGTGATTATCCTACTGAAAAGATTCTTGAAAATCCGGAAATTGCAGTAAGCGGTGCTGCAGATGAGGCTTCTAACAATCGGTGGGAATATTACATTAACATGATTCACGAAGTAGATAAATTCATCGGCAACTTAACCGAAGAGCTTTCCAAACGGGATGAAAAGACCATCGTGGTATTCTTCGGCGACCACCTTCCTACCATGGGACTGACCGATGATGATATGGTATCCGGTGACATTTTCAAAACCAAATATGTTACCTGGAACAACTTTAATTTACCAAAACAGGATGCTGACTGTGCTGCTTATGAATTATTAGCAAACATCACCAACCAGCTTGACATCCACAAAGGAACCATGTTCTCTTACATCCAGAGCCAGAAGGGTTCTGCTTCTTACGACGAGAACTTAGAGAATTTACAATATGACCTTCTTTACGGAAAACGTTATGCTTACAACGGAACAGATAAATATCCAGCAAGTGATCTGGTTATGGGTATTGATGATGTAACGATTAACAGTGTATGGAAATCCGATGACAATAAGTTATGTATTTACGGCTCCGGATTTACTCCTTGGACGAAAATTTATGTCAACGGAGAGAAGGTATCCACTTCCTTCTTAGGAAGCACCATGTTAAAGATTAATCTTGACGACATTGAAGACGGCGATACGATTGTTGCTAACATTGTAGGTTCCAGCAGCACCATCTTCCGAAGCTCCAACGAGTTCCTCTATGAGGATCCGGATGTAGAACATACGGAAGAGCCTGCTACCGAAACAGAGCAGCCTTCTACTGATACAGAAGGTTCTACCCAGTCCACTGAGAAATCCACAGAGCAGTCCTCTGAACAGTCTTTAAGTGGTGCCGGTACAGCAACTGACCAGTCTGTAGAGCATGCAGTCAATACTCCACTGACACAGAATTAAAATAATACACAGAAAGCCCCGATGGGATGAATTCTTCTATCAGATTTCTCCCATCGGGGCTTTGTTATTTCTTTTATTTCACATAATTTTTGTCTACGTTGACCACGATATGATACTGTTCGCCCAGCTTTTCCTTTACCTGATGTTCCAGTTCTTTTAACACTGCTTCATCACTGGAACGGTAGCCAAATGGAATCACTACATCAAAGATAAGATTGGTATGGGTCGGTCCCTGAACCATACGAAAATCATGCATGGTAATGACCTCATCAATATCCTTCAAAATACCTGTAACCGTTTCTTTTATCCCGGTCAGTTCCTTGCTTCCGGTAATCACCGGATCCATATGTATGACAGCCTCACAATTCAGTTCCCTTTTCAATTTCATTTCTACATTGTCTATCATATCATGTATTACAAGGATATTCATTTCTGCCGGCACTTCCGCATGTAGTGATACCATCAGACGTCCCGGTCCATAATCATGTACGACTAAATCATGAATACCGATAATCATTTTTTCTTCCAACACCAGATGTTCTATCTCTTTTACGAATTCTTCCTCCGGTGGCTGTCCCAGCAGTGGATTTAAAGTCTCCTTCGCTGCATTAATTCCACCATATAAGATAAACAGTCCTACCGCCACACCACAGTAGCCGTCAATATTGACTGATGTAAATTCTGCAATCAATGTGGTGATTAAAACCACAGATGTGGTAATGCTGTCGCTTAAGCTGTCCATGGCAGTTGCCCGCATAGCCGCTGAATTAATCTTCTTTGCGACTCTCCTGTTGTAGAAGGTCATATACAGCTTTACAGCAATCGATATCAGCAGAATCACGATAATTAACGCAGAGCATTCCGTTGCTTCCGGATGAAGAATCTTTCTGATGGAATCCTGTATCAGTTCCACTGCCATAATTAAAATAACTGCAGCAACCACAAGCCCGGAAACGTATTCCATTCTTCCATGTCCAAATGGATGCTCCGGATCCGGCTTTGCTGCTCCCAGTTTAAAGCCCAGCAATGTTACAATGGATGAGCCGGCATCCGACAGGTTATTAAATGCGTCCGCTGTAATTGCAATGGATTTACTGATGGTTCCCGCAATAAATTTTCCTGTAAATAATAATACATTTAGCAAAATACCTACAATACCACATAACGTACCGTAGGCAAGCCGTACCTTCTCCGGCTTGTCATCTTCCCGGATAAATATCCGGGCTAATAATGTTATCATAAATCTTCTCCTTTTGCTCCCTTATTTGTTCCGCACTAATTCAATATTTTAAAATTCTTCAGTGGCCAATACCGGAAAATCGCTTTTCCAAGTATTTTACCTTTCTTCACATAGGTATTGGTCCAGTATCTTCCATCATAGGAGTTATTCCGGTTATCTCCCATTACAAAATAGCTGTCCTCCGGCACTTCAAAGGTATACGGTCCTGTAGCTACCGTCCATGTCTCTTTGAGATAATCCTCCTCTAAGAGTTCTCCGTTGACATATACTTTGCCATCTTCTATCTTTACCGTATCTCCCGGACAGCCAATGACACGTTTTACATAGTTCTGGCTCTCATCATCCGGAAACTTAAAGATAATGATGTCTCCCCGCTCCGGTCCAGAAAACAGATATGACCATCGGAATCCAATCAGCTTATCTCCGGTCATGATTGTATTTTCCATGGAACCGGATGGAATCTCTGCATTAATTAACACAAAACGATTTAAAAACATAGCAATCAGCACCGCTGCTACAATCGTAATTACCCAGCTTAGGAATTCCCCTGCTGTAGACGCCGCATTCTTTGTATCAGATTTTCTTCCTTTCTTCCTGCGTCTGCCGCCTTCTGAATATTCCTCTTCTGGTTCTTCTAATTCTTCCCGGTTGTCCTCTGACTCTTCCGGTTCTTCGATATTCTCAAAGTCATCTATATATTCTAATTCTTCATTTCTTTCTTTTTTCTGCATCTAAATTGCCTCCGGTCTCTTTCCTTCCCGTTGTTCGTTCTATTATACTCCAAGCAGGGAAGAAATTCCACTGGAAATGCTTTGCGAATTTCTCGTGTAAATTAAAAAGTCCCCGAAACATAACGTTTCGGGGATGTTTTCTATGTGTTCAATGACATCTGCATTCTCTAAGTGTTCAATGACATCCACTCGGCTAAGATTCAAACTTCGTCTGCGACTCGTTTTCATCAAGTCTCGGGATGGGCTTTCACACTAAGTTCACGCTTCGCCTATGGCTCGCGTTCTCTAAGTGTTCAATGCCTAGCAGACGCCCTGGGCAAGCATAGCCTCAGCTACTTTTTCGAAGCCTGCGATGTTAGCTCCTGCTACATAGTTACCTTCCATGTTGTAACGTTTTGCAGCATCATCAATATTATGATAGATATTTACCATAATCTGTTTTAACTTAGCATCTACTTCTTCGAATGTCCAGCTTAAACGCTCTGAGTTCTGGCTCATCTCTAATGCAGAAGTTGCAACTCCACCTGCGTTAGAAGCTTTACCACAGATGAACCATACTCCGTTATCCTGTAAGTATTTGGTTGCATCTAAGGTTGTAGGCATGTTAGCACCTTCACAAACTGCTTTACATCCGTTTGCTACTAACTGTTTTGCATCATCGATAAGGAGCTCGTTCTGTGTAGCACATGGAAGAGCGATATCACATTTAATCTGCCATACGCCACGGCCTTCATGATATTCTGCACTCTTTCTTGCAGCAGCATACTCAGTAAGACGAGCACGTTTTACTTCTTTTACTTCTTTTAATAATGCAACATCGATTCCTTCCGGATCATAAATCCATCCGGTAGAATCAGAACAGGTAACAACTTTTGCACCCATCTGCTGCGCTTTCTGGATAGCGTAGATTGCAACGTTACCAGCACCAGATACAACAACTGTCTTACCTTCCATAGATTCACCATGACATTTCATTAATTCTTCTGTAATGTATAAAAGACCATATCCGGTAGCTTCTGTACGAGCTAAAGATCCACCATAGGTAAGTCCCTTACCTGTCAGAACACCTTCGTACATTCCACGGATTCTCTTATACTGTCCAAACATGTATCCGATTTCTCTTGCGCCTGTTCCGATATCTCCTGCCGGAACGTCAACGTCAGCGCCAATATATTTGCAAAGCTCGGTCATAAAGCTCTGGCAGAATGCCATTACTTCACGGTCTGATTTTCCCTTAGGGTCAAAGTCAGAACCACCTTTACCACCGCCGATTGGAAGTCCTGTTAAAGAGTTTTTAAATACCTGCTCAAATCCTAAGAATTTGATGATTCCGATATTTACGGAAGGATGGAGACGAAGACCTCCCTTGTACGGTCCAATAGAATTGTTGAACTGTACTCTGTAACCTGTATTAACCTGAACCTGTCCCTTGTCATCTACCCAAGGTACACGGAATTTAAGCTGTCTATCCGGCTCGGTTATTCTCTCAAGTAATGCTTCTTTACGATATTTCTCCTCATTTGCTTCGATTACCGGTCTTAAAGACTCCAGTACTTCTTCTACTGCCTGAAGGAATTCTGGCTCAGAAGCGTTTTTTGCTTTTACTCTTTCTAATACTTCATCAACGTAGCTCATATTATATCTCCTTTACATATTAATTTGAGTATTATATATACATCAACACTACTATTTTAGTATGAAATGAATTTTTTCGCAACGTTTTTTTCATATTTGTGTCAAAAACTTTATACTTTTGTGTACTTTTTCTTCTTTTTTGCAAGTTTTGTACCAGGAAAATTCATTTTTGTAATTAAAAAGAAGTAGAAAACAGTTTTTTATTTCCCTTTTCCACTTCTTTTTTTGTATAAATATACTATTTTTTATTTTTCAGATATGGTTCATATTTCTTCTGGAAGAACTTCACCAGTTTTCCCAGTGTTCCAATCAGAATCTCACTCTCCTGGTCACTCAGGCTCTCCTTGATATCATGTATCATATTGCTGTGAAAACGTGCATGATGCTCATATGCCCGGACTCCGGAATCGGTGAGTGATACACGGACCACCCTTTTATCCCTGTCATTTCTGCAACGGTTTACATAACCTTTCTGTTCCAATGCTTCAATTGCTTTTGTCAGGGTTCCTGTTGTAACATTCATCTTCGCCGCCACTTCCGACATCCGCTTCGGTTCGTCCAGACCAATTGCTTCAATAATATGCATATCATTTCCGGAAATGTTCATGAATTCTCCGGAGATTAAGCATTTTTCCTCAATTTCCATCAAATCATTAAACAGCTTTACCAGAATGTCATTTAAGGTTTTATCCGCATTCATTCTTATCTCCTTTTACCAGACCAGTACCGCTGCGCCCCATGTGAGTCCGCCGCCGAAACCAGCCAGTACAACTTTATCTCCTCTATGTATCATACCATGCCGGTTGATATTATCAAGCAAAATCGGCACACTTGCTGCCGAAATATTGCCACATTCCGTCAAATTTACCGGAAATTTTTCCATCGGCTGTTTCAATCGTTTTGCTACCGCCTCAATAATTCTTAAGTTTGCCTGATGTAATACGAAAAGCGAAATTTCCTCTGCCTTTAAATCTGCCTCTTCCAGCACCTTTGTAATGGTTGCCGGAACCGTGCGGACAGCAAATTTATAAACCTCCTGTCCATTCATGCTTACATAACCCAGAGGACTTTCCATCTTATGATATGGATTATTGACCGGACGGTTCTCACATGCCAGTACCAGTCCCTTCGCACCATCTGAGCCCTGCACCACATGGCAGATATTTTCTTCGTCTGCCCGGACTACCGCTGCTCCTGCGCCATCTCCAAAAAGAACACAGGTACTGCGGTCATTCCAGTCCATAATTTTAGAAAGTACTTCTGCTCCGATTAAGAGTGCATTTTTAAATCTGCCACTGGCAATATATGCCTGTGCTGTACTCAATGCAAATAAGAATCCGGAACATGCTGCACCAAGGTCAAAGGCTACGGCATTCACTGCTCCGATTTCCCGCTGCACTTCACAGGAAAGTGTCGGCACAAGATGATCCGGTGTTACCGTCGCTGCAATAATAAGTTCCACTTCTTCCGGCTTCATGTCTGCATCTGCAAGTGCTTTTTTTGCAGCTTCTGTGGCAAGTGATGTTGTTGTCTCTTCCGTTGCAAGGTGTCTTGTTTTTATTCCTGTTCTGCTGGAAATCCATTCATCGGAAGTATCCATAATCTGACTTAAATCGTCATTGGTAATTTTTCTTTCCGGTAACGCGCTTCCAGTTCCACATATTCGAATGTTCATGCTCTGCTCCTTTAAAATTTACGGAAACGTTCATAACGTGCTTTTGCAATCTCTTCTCCGCTCTTTCCTTCATATGATTCTAAAAATTCGCGGATACATTTATGCATATAAACTGCAATGGAACTCAATGCCTCATCATCTGCTCCACCATACTCCGGTATAATTTTCTCGATAATGCCAAGTTCTAAAAGATCCTTTGCTGTTATCTTCATTACTTCTGCTGCTTCTTTGGCACGCTTGCCATCCTTCCAGAGAATAGATGCAAAGCCTTCCGGAGAAAGTACGGAATAAGTTGCATTCTCCATCATGCAGACTTCATTTCCAACTGCCAGTGCCAATGCACCACCACTTCCGCCTTCTCCTATCATAAAGGTAATAACCGGAACTTTCAACCCTGACATTTCATAAAGATTTCTTGCAATAGCTTCTCCCTGTCCGCCTTCCTCTGCTTCCATACCGCAGAATGCTCCGGCTGTATTAACAAAGGTGATAACCGGACGATGGAATTTTTCTGCCTGCTTCATCAGGCGGATTGCTTTACGGTATCCTTCCGGAGACGGCATTCCGTAATTATGACGCATGCAGTCCTTCATGTCCTTTCCCTTCTGGATTCCGATTACCGTAACCGGTTGTCCGTCAAGGTATGCGATACCGCCCACAATTGCCGGGTCATCCCTGTAATAACGGTCTCCATGAAATTCTATGAATTTGGTAAAGATACTGTTGATATAATCCTCTGCGGACAGACGGTCTACCTTACGTGCCATCTTAACCTTTTCCCATGCACTCTTTTCTTTTGTATTGTAAGCGCGTTCCCGCATCAGCTCTGTCGGTCTTCCATCTACTTCAGTTGCCGGGTCAAATTTGGCATATCCACTTACTTTATGCATACGAAGGATTTCATACAGACGTTTCTTTAAATCTTTCCGCTCTACAATGGCATCCACAAAACCATGCTCTAACTGGAACTCTGCTCTCTGGAATCCCTCCGGCAGTTTCTGTCCGATGGTCTGCTCAATTACTCTTGCTCCGGCAAATCCAATCAGTGCGCCAGGCTCTGCTAAAATAATATCACCTAACATAGCAAAGCTTGCTGTTACACCTCCGGTTGTCGGGTCAGTTAATACAGAAATATATAAAAGTCCGGCATCGGAATGTTTCTTTAAAGCTGCTGCTGTCTTTGCCATCTGCATCAGGGATACAATACCCTCCTGCATTCTGGCTCCGCCGGAACAGCAGAAAAGAATAACCGGAAGTTTTTCTTCCGTAGCACGTTCTACTGCTCCCGCAATTTTCTCTCCGACGGCATGACCCATGCTTCCCATCATAAATCTGGCATCACACACACCAATAACCGCATCTTCTCCGTAAATCTTACCTTTTCCTACGGTAACTGCTTCTTTTAATCCGGTTTTCTCACGGACTGCCGTCAGCTTATCGACATAGCCCGGAAAATCCAGCGGATTCGTTCCATGCTCTTCGGCAAACCATTCTTCAAAGCTCTGTGGGTCTAATACCATCTTCAGGCGGTTTCCGGTTTTTACGCGGAAATATGCTCCACACTCATAACAGACATAGCGGTTTCTTACTACCTCTGCTTTGTTTACCATTTTGCCACAGGCTTTACAAAGTACTTCCTCTTTCTTTTTTTCTTCCTGTAAAATACCTTCTGTGGCATCCTTTACAGCTCTATTTTCCTTGATTTTATCCAGTAATCTGCTCACTTTACTCACCACTTCCAATCGCAAATGTCAACTCTGCTGTTGCAGCTATTTTTCCATCTACTGTTGCAGTTGCCTTTCCAATTCCAATCGGTCCCTTTACTTTTATGATTTCTGTCTCTAAAACAAGTACATCCCCCGGAACCACCTTTTTCTTAAATTTTGCATTGCTGATTCCTGCAAAATATGCGGTTTTTCCTTTGAATTCATCCTGACAGAGCATTGCAACCGCGCCGGTCTGTGCCAGTGCTTCTATAATTAAAACACCCGGCATTACCGGTTCTCCCGGAAAATGTCCTGCAAAATAAGGTTCATCAAAGGTAACACATTTTTTTCCTACTGCACGAAGTCCCGGCACCAGTTCTTCAATCGTGTCAATCAGAAGAAACGGATGACGATGTGGGATGATTTCCATAATTTCTTTCGTTGTCAGTACTGACATTGTTCCCTTCTCCTTTATGCCTGATATTTTTTCAGAAGCAGACTTGCATTATGTCCGCCAAAGCCCAGTGAATTGCTGATGGCATATGGCACTTCTTCTTCATATGCCTCTTTGCAATAATTCAGATCCAGTTCTTCATCCGGTATCTCATAACCTACGGTTGCATGAATGTAACCTTCTTCGATTTCCTTTACACAGGTCAGGCACTCGATGGCTCCTGCTGCTCCAAGAAGATGTCCAATCATGGATTTGGTGGAATTAATCCGGATATCCTTTGCATGCTCACCAAACGCCAGCTTGATTGCTCTTGTCTCAAATAAGTCATTATGATGGGTGCTGGTTCCATGGGCATTGATATAAGTAATTTCCTCCGGATTTACACCGGCATCCTTCATTGCACTTATCATTGCGGTTGCTGCACCTGCACCATCCTCTGCCGGAGATGTAATATGGTATGCATCCGAAGAACATCCATATCCGGTTACTTCTGCATAAATCTTTGCTCCACGTTTTTTGGCGTGTTCTAATTCTTCTAAAATTACAATTGCGGCACCTTCTCCCATAACAAATCCACTTCTGTTTTTATCGAACGGAATGGATGCATGTTTTGGATCATCTGAAGAAGTAAGTGCGGTTAAAGATGTAAATCCTGCTATTCCAAGCGGAGTAATGCAGCTTTCTGTTCCACCTGCTACCATCACTTCTGCATCACCATACTGGATGGTACGGAAGGCTTCACCAATGGCATTCGTTCCGGATGCACAGGCGGTACTGATATTTAAGCTCTTTCCTTTTAATCCAAACTGAATGGATACATTTCCTGCTGCCATATTGGAAATCATCATCGGGACAAATAACGGATTTACTCTTCCCGGTCCCTTTTCCAATAATTTGCTATGCTCTCTTTCGATTGCCTGTAAACTTCCGACTCCGGAACTGATGGAAGTACCCACACGGTATGCATCCTCTGCTTCCATGGAAAGTCCGGAATCCTCCAGTGCCTCTCCGGCTGCCGCTACGGCAAACTGGCAGAATGCTTCCATTCTCTTTGCAGAGCGGAAATCCATATATTCTTTTGCATCAAAATCCTTTACTTCTGCTGCAAGATGACATTTATAGTCTGTTGCATCAAAATGTGTAATCTCTCCAATACCTACCTTCTGCTGCTTTACTGCAGACCAGAATTCCGGCACATTATTTCCAATCGGGGTAATTGCACCCAATCCTGTTACTACAACTCTACGATTCATGTTCTTATCCTCTCTATCTAAACAATCCATCTCACGTCATTCGTCATCCGCTGTTCTTTCTAAGCTTTTTCATCAGCCAGTATTATTTCTGCATCTACATAGTCATTCCGCCATCTACAGCCAGCACCTGTCCTGTGATATAACCTGCCTCTTCGGATGCTAAGAATGCAACTGCTGCCGCAATTTCTTCCGGCTTTCCGATTCTTCCAAGCGGAATGTTATGAAGCATATTTTCTTTTACCGTATCCGGTAAATCCTTTGTCATATCGGTCTCAATCATTCCCGGTGCTACTACATTTGCAGTAATACCGCGGGTGGAAAGTTCTCTTGCAACACTCTTAGTCAATCCAATGACTCCTGCTTTGGCTGCACAGTAATTTGCCTGACCGGCATTTCCGGTAATTCCGGATACAGATGATATATTGATTATCCTTCCACTTTTCTGTTTTAAGAAATAGCGTGATGTATGATGAATGGTATGGAATACACCCTTTAAGTTTGTCTCATAGACTGCATCAAATTCTTCATCATTCATCTTCATCACAAGATTATCTCTTGTAATTCCTGCATTATTTACAAGAATATCCAGATGTCCGTATTTCTTTATGATATCCCTGATCATGGCCTGACATGCCTCGTCATCTGCCACATTGCACTGATAGGATTCTGCTCTGCCACCCATATCGGTAATCATTTTTACTACTTCTTCAGCCCGCTCTTTACTGCCATTGTAATTTACAATTACCGTTGCTTTGTCTTCTGCCAGACGAAGTGCAATGGCACGACCAATCCCTTTGGCTGCACCGGTTACCAGTGCTACTTTATTCTCCAACATAGGCTTTATAATCCTCCAGTTTTTCAATGCTTACCGTTCTGACATCCCGGTTGATTTTACGCATAAATCCAGATAAAGTATGTCCCGGTCCGATTTCCACAAACTCATCATAACCGTCTGCAATCAGACGCTCGATGCTCTGCTGCCATCTTACAGAAGAAGATACCTGCTTCTTTAACAGTTCTTTTACCGGTTCTGTTGTGGTAACGTAATCTGCTGTCACATTGGTTACATACGGAATGCTAAATTCCTGCAGCTTTGTATTTTCCAATACTTCTGCCAATTTTTCTCCGGCTCCAGTCAACATGGCGGAATGGAACGGTCCACTTACTTTTAATGGAACCACACGCTTTGCTCCAGCTTCCTTTAATGCTGCACCGGCCTTTTCTACTGCCGCTTCTTCTCCTGTAATTACAATCTGTCCCGGACAGTTATAATTTGCTATAGATACAATTCCTTCGGTATTGCTGCATACTTCTTCAATCGCTTTCGCATCCAGTCCTAAGACTGCTGCCATTGCTCCGCCGGTTGGTACTGCTTCCTGCATAAAGATTCCTCTTGCACGAATGACACGGAATGCATCTTCCATACTCATGACACCGGATGCAATCAATGCACCGTATTCTCCAAGGCTTAATCCTGCACAAGCTGCCGGTTCTTTTCCAGCTTTCTTTAATGCTGCATAAATTGCTGCCTCTGTGGTCAGCATGGCTATCTGTGTATACTCTGTAATATTGATTTCTTCATTTTCTTCAAAACAAAGCTTTGCAATATCAAGTCCGGTTACTTTTGAAGCAAGCTCATATACGGCTTTACTCTCTTCACAGGCATCATAGAAATCTTTGCCCATTCCAATATACTGCGCCCCCTGTCCAGGGAACATGAATACAACCTTACTCATTTTCTTCTCCTTATTTCCGATTCATCAGACGTTCTGCTTCTGATACGATAGAAGTAATAATTTCCTTACAGGACAATTCATCCTGTATCATTCCGGCAATCTGACCTGCCATCAGACTTCCATTTACCACATCGCCGTCCATCACTGCTTTGCGGAGGGAACCAAGGGTAAGCTGTTCTAATTCATCTAATGTTGCGCCTTCTTTTTCCATCTTCAGATACTCACGGCTCATCTTATTACGGATGACACGGATTGGATGTCCGGTACTGGAACCTGTTATTTCAGAATCAATGTCTTTGGATTTTATCAGTTTCTCTTTGTAATTTGCATGTACGATAGATTCTTTGGCTGCCACAAATCTTGTTCCCATCTGAACTGCTTCTGCACCCAGCATAAATGCTGCAGCCATTCCTCTTCCATCTGCAATTCCTCCGGCTGCAATCACCGGTGCATCAATGGCATCTGCCACCTGCGGCACCAATGCCATGGTTGTAGTGGAACCGATATGTCCACCGGATTCCATTCCCTCTGCCACAACAGCATCTGCGCCACCACGGACCATAAGTTTTGCCATAGCTACACTTGCTACTACCGGAATTACTTTAACACCTGCTTCTTTCCAGAGGCTCATGAATTTGGCTGGATTTCCGGCTCCTGTTGTGACAACCGGAACCTGCTCCTCAACTACCACCTTTGCCACTTCCGGTGCATTCGGATTCATCAACATGACATTTACACCAAATGGTTTGCTGGTGCGTTCCTTCACCTTGCGAATCTGCTCCCGAACCACTTCAGGTGGAGCACTGGCTGCACCGATAATACCAAGTCCACCTGCTTCAGATACTGCAGCAGCCAGATGATATTCTGCAACCCATGCCATTCCGCCCTGGATAACAGGCTCTTCTATTCCTAACAGTTCTGTGATTCTTGTTTTCATATTTTATTCCTCAACGCCCTTTGCTTTTAAGTAGTCAATAACATCTCCTACAGTTGCGATTTTCTCTAAATCTTCTGACGGAATCTCTACACCGAATTCTTCTTCCATGCTCATAACCAGTTCAAACAAGTCTAAAGAATCTGCTCCTAAATCATCCTTGAAATTGGATTCTGCTTTTACCTCTCCATCATAGTTTAACTGCTCTTTGATTAATTCTGCTAATTTCTCTAACATTATTTCGTTCTCCTTTTTTGTCTTTTCTTTGATAATACTTTGAGTTGCAAATATTTTGATTATCAAATTATTTGCAACTCAAAGTATATACATAAGCATTTCTGTTGTCAACTATATTTTTACCGACTCGCGTAAACTACGAGAAACACGCTTTGCGTATTTATCGAGTTATCGCGTAAAAAAGAATGTGCCTTGGCACATTCTCGCGCCTGCGGCGGTCGCTTGCGACATCTACCTTATACGCCGCAGTGTGCATCCTCGCGGAGCGTTTTTTACTTTACAGGAAAGCAATTTCCTGTAAAGCAAAAAAGACAGTGTCGGAACTTTTCTGTTCTTTCACTGTCTTATGTTAGTTACTTCTTTTATTTTTTATCACTTATGCAGCTTTTTTACGATTTGATACTACAAAGTAAACACCTACTAATAATACTCCGATGCATAAGAAGAATACCGGATTGATACCGTCACCTGTCTTCGGTGTGCTGTCCTTCTCATGGCTGCCCGAAGTTACTGTCTTACCGGAATTGCTGTTCTTGGTTGCGCCAATCACATTTCCGCCAGTCACTGCTGTGCCGCCACCGGTTACTGTAGTAGCGGAACCACTTCCGTTGTTGCTGTTGGAAGTATCTGTTGAACCATTGCTATTGGAATTATTTCCATTATCCGGAGTCGGCTGTGGATTCTCCCCTCCAAGGCTCTGGAAACTGATTCCATTTCCGGTTGCATATACCTGTGCCTGTGTTCCTGAATAACCGGAAATTGTGGATGGACTCCAGCTGCTCTGGCTTCCGATTGACGTTACACTTGCCGGAATCAAAATTGTACTGATACTGCTGCCGCTGAACGCATCTGTTTCAATAGTATTAACAGAATCCGGAACTGTCAGTGAAGTAACCGACTTGCAGTTTGCAAAAGCACCTGCTCCGATGGTTGCAGTACTGGTCGCAATTTTTGCACCGGATTTTCCCTCCGGACAACGGATTAACCTGGTCATTGCTTTGTTATATAGACATCCATCACTGGATGCATATGTACCATTTCCTGATGCAACACTGATGGATGCCAGTCTGCTGCAGCCGGTAAATACGTTGCTTCCGATGCTGGAAACGCCAGCCGGAATTGTAATTCCGGTTAAAGAAGTACAATCATAAAATGCTTTATCACCGATGCTTCCTACGGATTCCGGAATTGTAAACTGGGATAATGAACTGCACTCTGCAAATGCCTGGGAACCAATGGATGAAATTGAAGTTCCAATAGATACACTGGTAAGGCTTGTACAGTTATAAAATGTCTCTGCCGGAATAGAACCGATATCTCCTTCTATGCTGACAGAACCAAGGCTTGTACAGTTATAGAAAACTGCGGTTCCCATTCCAGTCACATAAGATGGAATCGTTACACTTGTAATGGATGTATTGGATGCAAATACACCACTTGCAATTGTAGATACTGACTCTGGAATTGTAATTGCTCCACCAGCTCCGCTGTAGGCAACCAGTGTTCCACTGTCATCTACTGTAAATCCATTTTCATCTGTTGTCTCGTCTGCCCGGACTGTCTGTCCCGGCATCACTGCCAGCAGCAAACATACTGCTGCAAAAATAGAAAATCCTTTTTTCAATATCTGCATCTCTCATCTCTCCTAGCTTTATCTGCTTGATACATTATACTTCTTATCTGCTTACTGTACACGCTTTGCCAGTATAAACATTCTTCCGTCCTGTGTATAATTATTGCAGGTAGAAAGAGTCAGCAGCTGGTCTCCATAAGTACTGTCTATCTCTGTGCCATATACAGAAAGCTGTGCCACATTATTTAAATATTCCTGATATTCTTCTTCGGAATCTGCATTCAGAAAATTATAATACCGGAATACATTTTCATCTTGATACTGGACCTCCGATAATCCCACTTCAATGACTTCATAGACTCCTCTTTCATAAAGAGTATTAAATTCTATCGTCTTATGGGCATTGTAGAAATCTTCGTCCAGATATTTCTTTAATTCGCCAAACATCATTCCGCTTTTCATATTATGTCCGTAAATGATGATATTGGTATCCCTGTTTATGTAATCATTTCTGGCATCGATAAAAAGGGTGCCATTCAGGTCGTCATTTTTATCAAAATCATGTTTCAGATAATAATCCGGTTCTTCCTGTGAAGACTGCATGACCGGATAATCAATATCCGTATCCGGAATATGTAACCATCCGATTAATTCTGGATTTTCCGCATACAGGGAAACATAATCCTCTAACATAATCAGTGGCTGCTCTGTTGTCTCTCCTGTTTCAGTTGCATCTTCTGTGATTTCCGGATTCATCTGCTCCGTTCCTGTTATAAGGTGCTCTACTACATTATTCTGTTTCTTATTCTGTAAATCCTTAAGCCTGTTAGCAGCTTTATAATCCGCATATTCCGAAATCGCATAATATCCGATACAGGCTGTCGCAACAATGATGCATACGATGCCGACCACCTTCTGCCAGGTAAAATGAAATGGCAGCTTTGCTTCTGCTTCCGCTTCTTCCTTGGCAATTTTTTCTTCTATCATGTTCTGCGAACTATCCGCAACAATATCTGAAATGCACCAGAAGAACGATTTTCCGATTTCACTTTTAAAACGGATTTTCTTCGTGCGCATCATGGTATACAACCGGATTGCTACTTCCGGATCATAAATATCCAGTTCATCGGTAATATACTTGATTTTCTTTAAATCTTCCTGCGCCTGCCTGTATTCCCTTAAGGTTTCGAATTCATAATCGCCTATTTTATAAATCTTTTCATCCATAATTTATGATTCATCTGCCTTATCTTCTCATGGTCCAGGTAGTTTTATTATAGGTCATTTTGTCATCTTTCGCAAGATTTTTCCGCAAGATATACACAATATACCATTTCTCATTTTTATATCGTCTATATCTTGCGCTTTCTTTAGTCTAAATTGGATTTTTCCAGCAAATAACGGAACATCTGCTCCGCTGCTTCCTTATGTTCGGAGCCAAGGGCAATTCCAAGAATACATTCCTTTTCATAATAACCGTGTTCAACCGGCCAGCTTCCGGCTCCCAGACGGATGCCTGCTGCAAAAGTATCTCCGGTGTCCTTATCCTCTACATAGAAGATATAATCCTTTAACTGTTCCAGCTCGTCTTTGGAAAAGTACTGCGTCAAATCTGCTATGGCACCAGACTGGGCAAGATTTTCAAAAACCATTTCATCGGCACCCAAAACATCTACTCCACCGCCTGCAATCACTGTCTGCAGGGACTGATAGGAATAGAGATTACTGGTATCTGTGCTGGTTAAATCCACATAATATGCATCATTTACCACAACCTCCTGGGCTGCTGTATCATATCCATATTGCTCCATGAATTCTGAGAAATCCGGTTCTTCATCTGCCGGCATACTCTTTGCATTTACTAATACAATCTGGGAAACATCTTCCTTTGTGGTCATATAATGATGTACCGTCATACCAATCAAAATAATCACTGCAACTGCTGCCAGTATTACAAGTCTGTAATAGTCCCAGACAAATCCGATCCGCTGTTTCCAGGTCATTGTCTTTAAATCAGCTTTCTTTTCCATATTATCGCCTTTCTTCCTCTGCCGGAGCTATATTATCTCCTGTAGTGTCATTCTCTACGGTATCATTCTCTGCTGCATTACCCTCTGTCACATCTGTGTCACTCTCCGCATCAGCATCATTGCCTGTACCAAGAGGTGCCACAAAATCTGCATACGGTAATTCTTTATGTAAATTTTCCATATAATCATACCAGATTTCTCCCGGATAGCTGGCTCCTGTCAGTCCTGGAAGTTCTGCCGGAATATCATATCCAACCCAGACGCTGGTGGTGTAATACTTTGTATAGCCTACAAACCAGCCATCCTTATTGGAATTGGTGGTTCCTGTTTTCGCTGCACTGGCAGTCTCGGACAATGCCAGTCCCTTTGCTGTTCCTTGTGTCAGAACACCCTCTAATATATTGGTCATCCAACGGGCTGCATTGGTTTTATAAACCTGCTTTTCATCGACAATTTTCTGATAGATTGCATTTCCGTCTGCATCCTGTATCTCTACAATGCAGGTAGGCTCCCGGTATTTTCCATCATTTTCTATGGTGGCATAAGCCGCCGCCATTTCTACCGGAGAGACTCCATTGGTAAATCCACCCAGGGATGCCGCCGGTCTTTCATCCTCCGGGGACAGCTTTGCAAAATTCATCTCCTTCAGATAGGAAATTCCTGTAGTGGGAGTCATCTCTTCTAAAAGATTCCACGCCACTGTATTAATGGAATTTTCTACTGCATAACGCAAGGTTACGCTGCCAAGATACCTGCCACTGGCATTTTCCGGTCCATCCTCAATCGGTGCATCTTCCACCACAGTATCCGGGGTATAGCCCCGCTCCAGCGCCGGTGTGTATACAATCAACGGTTTGATGGCACTACCCGGCTGCCGGTAACTCTGATAGGCGCGGTTTAGCATATGCCCGTCATATTCCTGACTTCTGCCGCCTACGACTGCCTTTACAAAACCGGTCTCATTGTCAAGGCATACTGCCGCACTCTGCAATGTATAAATGCCCTCTTCATTGACATCGGTAAAATCCTGCAGCTTCTCATCCACTGCATTCTGAAGCTGCTCTTCCATATTTAAATCAATGGAAGTATAGATTCTATAGCCTCCTGTATAAAGAGACTGTTCGCAGGTTTTATACTGCTCCTGATAGGCTTCTTCATAGGTCTTTCGATCTTCCTCCGAAGAAAAATCTGTCCGGAATTCAAAACCCTGCTGCTCCATCAATGCCCGTGTTGCACAATAGCAGGCATAGGTCTCTACCGCATCATAACGCTTTGTTGGCTCTGCTGTGCTGAGTACAATCGTTTCCTGTCTGGCATCCTTATATTCCCTGCGGCTGATTTTGCCATCTTCATACATGTTTTTTAAAATGCGGTCACGTCTTCCTAACGTATTATCCGGATTCTTATAAGGATTATACATCGTCGGATTATTCGGTATCGCACAAAGATATGCCATCTGGGACAATGACAAAAATGAAACATCTGTATCAAAATATCCCCGGCTCGCCGCCTGAATGCCATAATATCCATTTCCAAAATAAATATTATTAAGATAAAACTCTAAGATTTCATCCTTGGTATATTTCTTTTCCAGCTCTGTGGCAATGAAAATTTCTTCCATTTTTCGCTGCCACGTTCTGTCATTATTTAGGAAAATGGTTCTTGCAAGCTGCTGCGTAATGGTACTTCCGCCCTGGGTTACTTCTCCATTACGCACCATCGCCCAGACTGCACGGATAATTGCCTTAAAATCAATTCCGCCATGACTGTAAAATTTTTTATCTTCTATACTGACCATGGCTTCTTTGACTTCTTCCGGTATCTCATCACTGGTCAGATAGCTTACATCCTTGGTGCCACGAAGTGACATGATTCTCGTTCCATTCACATCATAAACCTGGCTGGTCTGCTCCGCCCGGAATGTGTCCTTCGTTGACTCTTTTACAAACCGGACTGCCTCTTCATGCATGGCACTGACCTGACTGGCATACCCGCCAAAATAGTAATACGCCAGCCCGTCGATTACCAGAAGTACCAGAACTATCTGCAGCTTTACAAAAAGCCAGAAACCACGGTATTTCTTTTTCCTTTTTTTCTTCTCTTTATGGGACATGGGTTTCCTCCGTATTGCTCTATTTTACACTGTTCCATAAAAAGATACAAGGCTACTGTTCCATTTGTCTTCCTAAAAATCCCGCCGCTGTAATAGCAAGCTTGCTTTCGGTTTCTCCCATTTTTGCAGTTTCATTTTTCTCATATAAAACAACTGCTCCGATGGCATCTCCTTCACAGATAATCGTGCTGATTGCCTGGTCATGATAGTTACCGGTATCATCTAAGGTAATTCGTACAAATTTGCTGTCTCCCTGCTGTGCAAGAATATTTTTCCGGTCTTCGATCAGTTCCTCTAACTGCCTGCTGATTGGTTTTCCTTCGAATTCCTTCTTTCCGTTTCCTGCAGCCGCAATCACATGGTCCCTGTCGGTAATACATACCAGATGCCCGGTGCTCTGCGCAAGGCTCTCCGCATACTGTCCGGCAAACTGGCTCAGTTCTCCAATCGGTGAATATTTCTTAAGAATAATCTCACCTTCCCGGTCTGTAAAGATTTCCAGCGGGTCACCTTCCCGGATGCGCAGTGTCCTGCGGATTTCCTTTGGCACTACAACTCTCCCCAAATCATCTATTCTACGTACAATTCCTGTTGCTTTCATTAAAAATTCCTCCTGTTTCCTACATACTTTCCATTTTTGTGCTGTATGGGTAGTATGTGGAAAACAGGAGGAATTATGCAAGCCTTCCTCGTATTTACATTTTTAAATCACTGGTGTTTTTATTAGCCAAAATCAATCTTTTTTCATTTTTGGCTAATAGCTGCAACCAAACAGTACTGGCAGTGCAAACAAAATTAACGGCTTCATGATTTTTCCTTCCGGTTTAAGATTGTAAATGCAACAACACAGATGATTGCGGAAAGCAGGGAGCCTGCTGCCGTTGCCAGTCCCATTGGGAATAAGGTATCCGGGAATAAAGTCGAAGTCAGATAAACGCCCGGAATTCTTACCAGTGTAATTGCAATGATATTATGTAAAAATGAGATGCCGGATTTGCCGCAGGCACAGAAATATCCGCTGAAGCTGAAATGAATTCCTGCGAACATGCAATCCCAGACATATCCCCTTAAGTATTGACCTCCCAGACGTACCACTTCCGCTCCTGATGCATCCGATGCATCTGTAAATAACGCCACCACCGGACTGGCGAAGAACTGCATGAAGATTCCTACGATAATTCCAAAGCCCACTGTAATCATCACAGCATAGCGCAGTGTTTCATTGGCACGCTGCCTCTTTCCCGCTCCGATATTCTGTGCACCAAGTGCAGATACTGTTGATAACATGGAGGACGGAATCAGGAACAGGAAGCTTATTATCTTTTCCACGATTCCCACAGCCGCTGCATCATTTAATCCACGCTGGTTCGCAATGATGGTGATAATCATAAATGCCACCTGAATGAAACCGTCCTGCAATGCAATGGGAATACCGATTTTTAAAATCTGTCCCATTACATTTCGGTTCGGTCTGAAATCTTTTCTGCTAAAAGAGAATTCTTTCCGCTGTCTGATAATCATACACAGGGAAATAACTACACTGATTGCCTGGGCACAAGTGGTTCCAAGAGCTGCACCTGCCGGTCCAAGATGCAGGCCGCCGATAAATACATAATCCAAGACAATATTTGCCGCACATGCAATGGCAATAAAGTACATCGGACTCTTGCTGTCACCCATACCACGGAAAATTGCACTGATAATATTATATGCTGTAATAAAAGGAATCCCGATAAAGCAGATGGTAAGATAGGATATCGTTCCCATTATTGCTTCCTGCGGTGTAGACATTACTATTACAATTGGTTTTGTCAGCAAGAGCAGCACCGTCATCAGCACAAGGGCAACTCCCATAAATAGGATTACCGTGTTTCCAATTCCTTCTGCCACCCGTTTCTTATCTTTGCTTCCAATCGCCTGTCCGATGCTGACCGTTGTTCCCATGGCAAGTCCCACCAGCATAACTGTTATCATATGCATGACCTGTGAGCCAATGGATACCGCCGTAGTGCTGGCAACTCCTTCAAACTGCCCGATGATAAATAAATCTGCCATTCCATACAATGTCTGTAAAAAATAAGATAAAAGGTATGGCAGCGAAAATATAATTACATTTTTAAATACACTTCCTGTAGTAAGATTCCGTTCCACCATTTCATTCTGCTTCCTCTAAGCCAGCGCTGCGCCCAGATGACGGGTCAGCAAATCCACCAGCCATGCATGGTCTTCTGCTGACAGCTCGCTCTGCCTTACCAGAATCACCTGATTGGACAGATTTCTGATATAAATATAATTTTCATAGAATCCCCAGTCCTTATAGGCAGTCCACAGATTCACACCCTCCGCTATTTCTGATTTTATGCTGATGCTTTCTTCACTGAAAATATACTTGCGGTGGCCACTTACCAGTGCCTTCTGTGCATTTGCATAAAATCTCTTAAGTCTTGCTTTCTGCTGTACCTTTTTGCCGCCGCATGCAAAATATAGAAAAGCTGCCCATAGAATCATAAAAAGTGAACCCATTTCTGCCCTGCCAAGCATAAAGCTTAACATTCCGGACGGCAGACAGATTATGCACATAATCACAGAAGTAATCGTTACCACTTTTCTTCTCTTCCGGTATCCATCCGATTGCAAAGTTATTTCAAGTAGCGCATCCTGCTCTTCTTTTCCGATTTCAATTTCATATTCTAACATCTCTGTTCCCCCATTTTCTTTTCGTCTATTTTTTATTTATTTTCTTTCCATTCATTTCTCATTTACTGCTTTTCCCAGATGACGGGTCAGTAAATCAATCAGCCATGTCCTTTCTTCTGCCGACAATTTATCCTGTTTTACAAGAACATTTTCATTCGACAGATTCCTGATGCAGATGTAATTTCCATAGATTTCCCAATCCTTATAAAGTGTCCATGCAGTATTTCCTTCTGAAACTTCTGATTTTAAAAGAATTCCATCTTCACTGAAAGTATACTTCCGATAACCGGATTTTAGTTCTTTATCCATTGCTGTAACAGATTTCTTTAATACCGTCTTCTGCATCAGCTTGCTTCCTCCGCATATCATAAAAAGACTATATGCAGCCAGGAGTGAGCAAAGTACAACAAGCCTTGTATCGCTATTTGTTACTCTCCATATTATAATCAAAATACAAGCTACAATCAGAATTGAAAATTTTATTGCTTCCGCTTTTCTTTTCTTTCGATACTCCTTCGAATTCAAAGCGATTTCAAGCAGCGCGTCCCGCTCTTCTTTTCCGATTTCAATTTCACATTCCAACATCTCTGTTCCCCCATTTCTTTTTTCTAAAAACATTGTAATGAACACTGCTTATTCTGTCAAACACTATCGGTTGTTATCTTTGCTGTTCTGCTTTTGCACGAAACTCTGACTCCTTTTGAAATTCCGGGAGCACTGCTGATACTAATCGGCACGATACCGGCTTCTATAGAAAATGCCTCATAGACGCATAAAATGTCTATGAGGCATAATAACTTTACTCGGCAAATATCTGCTCAATTATTTTATCAAACTCTAATGTGTGATATCTTCTTTTTAATGAATCGAGATTGTAAAGTGCCTGACCATTTATCAGTCCATTACAAGTATCATTATCATCTCCTTTATTTTTTGCTACAGCTCCCGAAAATTCCAAATCATCTGTATCAGAAAGCCATAAGGATGTCAGAAATCCTTCACACTGAATTCCAGGCATTGTATATCCATACATTCTTTGTGGCATAGATAAACCGTGCTGCATTCCTAATGTTACAATTTTTCCCAATATAGCCAGTTTTTTATTTCTGCTATACTCTGCAATTCGCATTAAATCTGGTACGAATTCTACAAATTCATCGTCCACATAGCTACATCCCGGAATAACATCACACCCTGCCCAGCCAGTTGTTCCAAAATCATTCTTTCCAAGAAGTGTATTTTCATCAAACGGAATATCCCAAAGATAAGTCCATGATGCAAGAATCTGTGCTGCTGATTTTGCGCCATACAAATATCGTTCTTTTTTGGTAGTTTCATATGCCAACAACAATGTCCGCATATTATACATTACTCCAACAGCATCTATCTTTACAGACTTTTTATGCGTTGTATCATTTAATCCTCCCAGATATAAAACATCTTCTACATAATGTTCCATAATAAAATCAGCAGCTTTACACAATGCACTTCTATATTTCTCATTACCGGTGTATTCATGTACTAATGCTAATACTTCTCCCGGAAAAATTGTTCCTGACCCCTGCTCTATCACATTACTTCCAAACCATTCTTCCGGATATGTCATTGGAGTACCTTCCATCGTATATGCCCGATACCAGGAGCCATCTGTATTCTGAATTTCAATCATTTTATCACAAAATGCAACCACTACATCCAGCCAGTCTTTATGTAATGTTCCATTTTCCTTTTCCTCCAGAAAACAGAGCATTAAATAATACATAGCCTCCGTCATAGTCCGGCAATAATTTCCTTTTGTTCCTTTTAATTTTTCTGCAATTCCCATCATTGCACCTACGACCTGATTCCCCAGAAATTTTTCTAATTCTTTCCTGTTTTCCGAATACTGAAATGGCATTAATACGCCAGTCCACCAATAAACAAATTCTTCTTTTTCTACACTGTACATTGCATTCGGCAAACCACTTTCTGCAATACAGTGTTCCACAAAAAATTGTATTGTTTTTAATGCCCGTTCCCTATATTCTTCCTTTCCTGTTTCTTCTGCAGCCCGAAGCATTTCATAGCAAACCATAGTCTGATTTCCAGAAAATCCATATTCCAGTACATTCTGATTTCCATATTTTTCTCTTGGTGAGAAATGGCACACATAACCACAAGGATGATTTTTCTTTTCTGGAAAATCTCTAAAGCTATTGTGTAATAAGTCTCTTCTGTATGGTATTGTTTCTTCCAGACTAAATGGATGTCTGATATCATCATTAAGAATTCGTTCCATCTGAAATACGCTCGTCTTCCACGATGCTTCTGTCAGATTTTCAGCTTCTCCAAACTGCAGTATATATGAAACTTCCAATTCTTCTCCCTGTTTTATCTTTCGATATGCAGCCCACTCCGATCCATCTACATTTAAGCAAAATGAATTTCTCTCATAAAATGGATAATCACAACGTAACAAAAATTCTTCCATTCTATTTGCAGATGGTGCAATTCCCAGGGATCCAATATCTGTATTATGAACAAAATGCCTTTCTGCTATCTGTTTTCTGGTTATTGTAGTATCCACCTTTGGAATATCTGCCCGAATTAGTGAAATAAATTGCTTGTCATTTTTTGCAAATCCTGTCACTGACAAATTTGGATTTCTATCATCCTTATAATCCTGCTCAAAAGTTCCAAGATAATCATCCTGTCCATTCTGGTCTGTATCATTCTTATTATAAAAAGCACCCGGTATTACAAATTGATAATCGTCAAAATTTTTTGCATGTTTTGATTTACAATGGAATTCCGTAGATATCCGGATAGCAGTCTCTTTTTCTGCTGAAATACAGGCCACCTTTCTACTCAGTTTTATATTATTTGTATTTTGTTCCCACATATCAATAATATGAAATCTATTTTCTTTATTTACTTCTACGTCTGCTTCTGCAATATGAATGTTTTTTTCACTTCTTATAACATCATACTTTGCTTTCTTATTTCTTTCCTTTAAAATCTGAATCTGAACCGGCCACGGTACTTCTATTTTTATTCCGTCCCTTTCTATTAAAACTTCATTTTTTTCTAATCCTACCGGAAATTTAAGTTCCATCACATCATCCCTTCCTTTCCACTAATTCGATACAAATTTGATTTTTTCTACCTGCTATAAGCTTTTCTTCCAGTTCAGCCTGATGTAGCACAACAGAGGTACTATTTATCTGATTCTTCCATACTTCTCCATTTATGCTAAGTTCTCCCAACTGATATTCTCCATAATCCAAATATTTTCTGTTATAAAAAGAAACACATACTTCTTTTTCCGCAAATAATGTGTCTACTGTTAAAACTTCACCGGAATCATACTGCTCCTTTACTAGTTTTGGTTCAATTAATAAGTCTCCAAGCTTTCCCCTCACACCATATACCTGTGTCAGCATTAGAAAAATTGTCCAGCTTCCTGCACCAGTAACATAAGAATACATTCCCCTTCCTCTGCTACTGATATACTCCGGCACACCAGGATATATTTGTGCTATTTGTGTATTTGTAGAAAGTTCATAAATAGATTTTATAATCTGATAACCTTCCCTTACATACCCTCTGCTATATAACGCATAAGCATACATAGTTGTCATATGGCTAAACATGCCACCATTTTCTTTTTCTCCATAAATAAGTGCAAATCCTCTTCCAAAATTCCAGGTATTATCTCCCAATGGTAACGTCAGCCTGATTCCTCCGGTATTTTTATCCGGAAGATAATTATTTACAGCATGGATTGTTTTTTGAACCTGTTCATCCGTCGCCGCCCCTGACATAATAGAAAAGGTCTGGGCTGTCAATCCAAATCGCAATTTTCCATCTCCAAGAATTCCATCAACTGCATTTCCATCATTGTTATAATAACCATTAAAAAAGCCTTCTTTTGATGATAATTCAATCCATTCATTTTCTCGGACCTGCTGCAATAATTGTTTTCCTTTCCAGCGCAACATATCTTTTAATTCTAAAACCGGTATTTTTTTCTTTTTTCCGCTTATTCCAAATCTTATGTGTTCATAATATTTCTTTAATACTTCCACTTCTTTTTGGGTTTCCTTTTCCTTTAATCCCTCAAGCAGTATTTCCATTTCTTCAAATACAGAAATCGTTTTTCGGTCTTCTTTCTCTATTTGAATCTCAAGTAAATCTGCTATATCACATATATTTTTTCCATAAAAAGCCGTAAATGGTATTGTTTCCCCTTTATCCGGAGCCATATCCAACTGATCATTCCAATCTCCATCTTCAAGCTTTATATTCCCGTGTTCTCCAATATTTAAGCTGCAAATTAAATTTTCTAAAAGTAAATGCTCTAATATTGTTCCGGTATAACATTCACCATCCTTTGTCTTTTGACTATTTCCATCTTCTTTTTTCCAATTTGTGTCAATCCTTTTCGCTCTTTCAATTTGTGCATCTTTCCAGTAAGACACTTCTTCATCTAAAATAGAAATATCTCCAGTTTGATTCATATATAACAACAGTGTAAATAATGGCCAGACACCATGATCCATCCAAACTCTGGATATTTTGTTTCTGTCTGCCTGAAAATTGCCCTCACCGTCCAAAATAATAGTTGCATTACTTCCATCCAGTCTGACACCTTTCATGTTATGAACAAAAACACTTCGAACCCGCATTGGATTTTGTAATAATAATGTCAGATAATCCTGCCACAAATCTCTCCACCCGCGACCACCTCTTCCATAATCATGATATGGAAGAAATGAACAACCATATATTTTTCTTAAAACAGGCTGTATACTTACCCACCTTAACCAGCCATCAAACTTATCTGAATTGCCTTGAAATTTTATCTTGTCAGCTTCTCCATTCCAATGCTCTTCATTTTGTTTCCACGCAGCTTCAACCTTTTCTTTACTGTTATACTTTTCAAACTCCTTGTTAAAATTTTCTTTTTCAGTAATTCCAGCGCAGATAATATATTCTTTTTTCTCGCCTGGTGCTAACCGTACCTTTGCAAAACGCATTGCGCCAATGCATTCCATACCATCTTTCCGATATGTCATATCATGTTCTGGTATACTATTTTCTACTACTGTTCCAGGCCAGTCCAATGTTCCTCCCTTTCCAATAAACTCCTCTACTGTAGGGAACATTTCTACTGCTGCCTGCCCGCTTTCATCTGATCCATATACAAAATAACTTGTATCATTCGGTTCATGACCTCTTTCATCATGGTGTATCGTTGGCTTTACAACAATCCCGTTTTCTTCCAATGTTATCCTCTGCATCAGTGATGTTGCATGTCTATGATCTCTTAAATTATCTGCCGATCGTCCAAAAATAGGAAATGCCGCTGTTGGCACAAATTCCAGAATTTCTGACCCGTAATTTTCCAGAATAACCCTGTTAATTTCTACTACATCCTCATTTGCCGGACAAAACGTTGTAAAAATACAGTTTAATTTCAATTCAGGGATTGCATAATACAAGCTGTGATATAGCAAACCGCACTCTATTTTATTCCATTTTTCTTCATCTTTAAAGCAATGCTCCGCTCTCTGTCTTGCAGAATTTCCCACCACAGAAAATGCTCCCTGCTCTTTTGTATAAACCCAGAAATTTCTTCCAGAACGATTATTATGTAAGTCCTCTACTGAAACTGGCAGATACAAAAATTCATTTTGATTCTTTTTGGCATCTCCATTTAAGCAGGGTGTCACCGATGCTTTCATTCCAGCCTCATTGCATATAGGAAAGTATAATTGATTTACTTCCCGGGCATTTTCACAAACAAAAGTCCCTTTTTTGTCAATAAAATTCCACTTAAATCCGTGTTCCATTCTTTACTCCTTTTTCTTAACCCTTAACCGCTCCTGCCGTTAATCCTCCTACAATATATCTTTGGAAAATTAGTGCTAATACCATTGGTACAACTGTAGCCAGCAATCCTGCAGTCATCATCATTCCATAATCAATTCCATACTTTGTTCCAAACTCTGATACCGCAACCGTTAATGTCTTCGAAGTTTTTGATGTAGTAAAAATTAATGCATACAGAAATTCATCCCATGCCATAAGGAATGCAAGAACACCTACTGCAACATATCCCGGCAATGCTGTCGGCATAATAATTTTCCAAAACACCTGATTCCAACTACAACCATCTACCCGTCCTGCTTCTTCAAGTTCAAATGGAACCGATTTAAAATATCCGTTCAAGACCCAGATTACATAGGCAAGAACTGCATTTGTATTAATTAATATTAATGTTCCCAAATGATCCAGCAACCCCATCCGGCTAATCATGATATAATACGGTATTACCAATGCAATTGGTGGTAGCAGCTGAAAAAACATTACTCCAAATAACATTGGTTTTTTCATTCGAAAGCGTAATCTTGCAAACGCATAGGATGCCACTGCACCTAATACAAGACTAATTACTGTTGTTGTACCCGCAACAATGCAACTGTTTTTTATTGCCATTCGGAATACTTCAACTTGTTTTGTTGGATTTTTATCCCACAATAACATTTTGTATCGTTCCCAGGTAATTGATGTAGGCAGTATTTTGTCACTACTTAACAATTCATTTTCTGATATGATACTGGATATAAACATCCAGATAATTGGCAATAGCGTCCAAAGAACCAATAATATCACTGCCAAATATAATAATATCCTTCCTATTCTTCTCTTTACCGTTCGATTCATATCTTAATCCTCCGTTTTTCCTGCTTTCAGGTAAAGAAGGCTCAATAACAATATAACAACTGCTATAATTACGCATATTGCCGAACCTTTACCATAATGTAAGTAATCAAAGATTTCATGATACGCATAAAAGCTTACTACCTGTGTACTGTCATTTGGTCCACCTGACGTCAACGAATATACAATATCAAAAACTCGAATCGTCTGAATTGTACGCAAAACAAGAACCACTATATACATTGGCCTTAATGCAGGAAAATACACTACTTTAAATCTCTGCCATGCATTTGCCCCGTCTATAATTGATGCCTCCTTTACATCATTAGACACGGTCTGGAGTCCTGCAAGCAGCATAATGATAACAAGTGGAAGCATCTTCCATGTATCTGATAATATAATCATATTAATTGCAAGCTTACCACTTCCAAGCCAGACTATATTTTCATCTATCAAATGTAATTTTAATAATACTTTATTCAAAATTCCTGCGTTCGCATTAAAAATCCATTTCCACAAATTTGCATTTACAATCGTTGGCACTGCCCATGGAATCAGAATAATTCCACGCACAAAGCCTCTTCCCTTAAAATTTTGATTCAGCAATAATGCTGTAAGTGTTCCCAATATAATCTGAATTATCACTGATACAACTGAAAAATATAAAGTAATTTTTAAAGAATTCCAAAATGCATGGGTACTCATAACTTCTGCATAATTCTTTAATCCAACAAATTTCGTTGCAAGACTACCTGGATTTACATCATTTAAGCTGAACCACAATGTAAACAAAACAGGAAATAATCCTAATCCCATGATAATCAGCATGGCCGGAGTAATCATTCCATAAGCAGTTCTTGCTTGTGATATACTTGATTTATTCTTCCTCTTCATATTCTTACCCTCATATTAAAAATGGCAGGCAGTTTACCTACCTGCCATTCTCTATTTAATTCACAAAACTTTCTGATACTTCTTCTGCCTGATTTAGTGCATCCTCTATTGAAGTTGAACCTGACAGTGCTGCTGAAAATAATGGTTGTACTGTATTAGACCACTCACTATAATCAGCAAGCTGAGGTCTTGGATATGCTGTTGCAAACTGCGGATAAAACTTAGCCAGCTCTTCATGTTCAGCCACCAGATTCTCATCTTTATATAATGCATCAATTGTCGGCAGTACATTATAATTCTCATAAGCATATTTCTGAATATCCTCACTCGTAAATAACTCAATATATTTATATGCATACTCCGGATATTTTGAGGTAGATAATACTCCGAAGCCACCGCCACCAGTCACTGAAGCACTTTCTGCTTTATCAGTTCCAGGCATTAAACATACATCTACATTTCCTGCAACAGTAGAATTTTCCGGATTATTTGCATATCCATACACATAAGCCCAATTCATAACAAATGCTGTGTCTCCCGCCATGAACGGATCCAAACAATCTCTGTCCGTATAGGTAATTGATGCCGGATCTGCCCATCCATCCTGCATAGAATCATACATGAACTGTACTGCATTATTTGCACTTTCACTGTTAACGTCAAATGAACCGTCTTCTTTCTGCCACGTTCCACCAAAACTGTATATCATGGTTGTCAAATCGCAAATTAAACCTTCTGCCTGGGATGCTCCCCATGCAATACCATACTTGCAAATGCCTTTATCCATCATATCCTGAGACATTTCTTTTAATTCATCCCATGTTTTTGGTGGCTCCTCATATCCAGCATCCGCTAACATCTGCTTATTATAAAACATCCATTTTCCACCATTTGCAAACGGAATTGCTTCTGTTTTTCCATTATAAATCATCTGATTTAACGAACTCTCAATCAAACTGTTTTTTACATCTTCATCCATATATTCACTTAAGTCTATGGTTACTCCCTTACTTTCAAATTCTGCAACCCATGGAATATCTACATAGCAAACATCCGCATTGCCTCCACCGGTCCATGTTGTAGTAATTTTTTCGTGTGTACTATCATAGGACTGACAAATCAGATTTACTTTTACACCATACATTTCTTCGTACTTCTTTCCAGCATACTCATAAAGTCCTTCTTCGTCGGTTGTACAAATAACGCTAATGCTTTCCGGTTTATCTCCGGCTTCTGTTCCTGCTACTTTGTTATTTTCTGTTTCAGAGTTACCACAAGCTGTAATTGATACTGCCATTGTCATACACAAAAGTACTGCAACTAATCTCTTCATTCTTTTTCCTCCTTTTACACTAATACTTTTTTGTTCTTCTCCCCTGGCGCCTTTTACTTTATTCTCCTTGCTTTTTGTAGTTTTAATATAACGATTTTATATTCATGATTCAATTTCATTCTTGCTTTATTTTTGCACTATTTTGCGTGAGACATTTTTAATTAAAAAAAGACGAAATATACTAATCACATTTTGTATATTTCGTCTCCTTTATATACTACTATATTTTAAATTCTGGAATGATGATAACCCTCACAGTTTAATTCTTCATTTCCACTTATTTTACGGTATCTGCTTGGTCCCATAGAATATACTTCCTTAAACTTCCGGTTAAAATAGCTCAATCCTGAGAAACCAGATTCATATGCCACTTCACTGATGGGGAGTTTTGTGGAAAGCAATAATTTTTCTGCAGATTTTAATCGGATATGATTTAAATACTCTACAAATGTATAATCTGTTGCCTGTTTAAACACTCTGCAAAATGTATACATACTCATGCAACACAATTCTGCTACATTTTGTAACTCTATATGATTTTGATAATTTTCTTCTATGTAAGACAACGCAGGTCTGATTTTTTCCAAGGCTATCATAACTTCTGTCGCAGGTCTTCTGGCACAAATATAATCATTTCGCATAAAGTATACCATTAGTTCCATAATATACGCAGGTATCCGAATCTCATATCCCAAAATCTTCTTTTTATATTCTCCCTCTATTTTCCACATAATGGATTCTACTTTTTTACTTCTCAAATTAAAATGTCCAACTTTTCGAAACGGATCTAATAATATACTTGGAATGTGTTGATATTCCTTTGCCACAGAAAAATAGGGTAAAACAGGTTCCATTTGAAACTGTAACAACAATATTTTATGTCGCTTTGTAATTTTTTCCGTTTCATGTGGTTCTTCCCCAGAAATGACCGTGATGTCGCCTGGTCTTGAAATAATCTTCTCCCCACCAAATCTTACATATGCTTCACCCTCTAACTGGCACAAAATTTCCCATGAATGATGCCAGTGCATCGCACACCCCGCTAAAGTATAAATTCCTGCTGAGAACGGTAATTTTGCCTCTTCAATATAAAAAAGCTCCGAAGAGTGAAACTTATTTGCAGTTGATATGGGCTCTTTGATTTTTATAATTTCTTTCCTGTCTTCCATTTTCTCCTGTTAATCTCTCCCATCCAAGCTATAATTTTTTTGTCAAATCCACCAATTTTTCTACTCTGTAATCTGCCTGCTGCTCTAACTCTCTTAATTTTTCATTGGTTATGGCATCTTCCGGATGATACCAACAGGTTTTAAGTCCTGCAGCATGCCCTCCTGCAATATCTGCTGTCAGGGAATCACCTATCATCAGGCATTCTTCCGGTTCAATTCCAGGCAATTCTTCCATACATTTTTCAAAAAAACGAAGGCTCGGTTTCTCTACGCCAACCTTTTCCGAAACAAAGCAATGTGTAAAATATTTACGCATGCCGCCTCGTTCCAGGCGGTTTAGCTGCTGCTCATACGGTCCGTTGCTTGCTGCACAGAATATGTATTTTCCTGCTAAAGCTTCCAATGTTTCCAATGCACCGCTCACCGGCACTGCACTATTATGAAGATAGCTTCGGAACACATGCTCCATTGCCACACCATCGGCTTTTAATCCCAGCCGTTTTAATATAATCTGCCAGCGGACATAGGGAAGGTCTTCCCTTGATAATTCACCCTTTTCGATTTTGTCCCAGATAATATGATTTTCTTCCTGAAAAACATTAAACATTTCCGGTTTAAACTCCAGCCCCAAATCTGCAAATGCCTGTTTCATGGAATCTTCTGCTCCCGCATCAAAATCAAGCAGTGTATTATCAATATCCCAAAAAAGGACTTTTATATTCTGGATTTTATTCATCCTTTATTTCCTCATCATCCTAAGGTTTTATGCTATGCAAAATGCAATACATCTATCAACAGCAGCCAGACTAATCCATAATAGGTTACTACTGCTACCAGGTCATTAATTGTGGTAATCAATGGGCCGGATGCCACTGCCGGATCAATCTTAATCTTATGAAAAAGCATTGGAATCAATGTTCCCACAAGGCTTGATATTACCATTGCTATCATCAGTGCAAGACCCACGCATCCTGAAATAATAAACGCATGAATCACCGGATTATTCTTTAACAGCCAGACATATAATCCGATAAAGGAAAATGCCAGTATCCCCAGAAAAAGTCCGTTCATAAATCCAACACGCATTTCCTTTCCTACCAGATGACGCTTCTGTTTTGACGTAAGATTTTCATCTACCAGTACACGAATGGTTACAGCCAGCGACTGTGTTCCGACATTTCCTGCCATGTCAAGTATCAGCGACTGGAAACACATGACAATTGGAATTACGGCTACAACGGTCTCAAAAATTCCAACTACAGAAGATACGCCCATGCCAAGTACCAGCAAGATAATCAGCCATGGCAGACGTTTCTTCATACTCTCTATCAGCGTTTCCTGTAAATCTTCTTCGGCGGTCAGACCTGCTAACTTTGCGTAGTCATCACCCATCTCATCATCCACAACTTCTACGATATCCTGAGATGTGATAACACCTAAGATTTCATCATTTTCATCCAGTACCGGAATGGAGTCCTCTGCATAGTCCTTCATTCGCTCAATACATTCACTAATCTGTTCATGATCACGCAAATACGGATAGGATGTGCTGATGATATCTTCCAGTGCATTATTTTCACGAGCAATGATTAAGTCCTTTAAATCGATGGCTCCATAGAATTTGCCAGCTTCATCAGTAACATAAACTGTCAAAATGTTATCATTTTCTCCCGCCTGACGAATCAGCTCCCGCATAGCCTGCCGGATGGTAAGATCATTCTTAATCACAATGAAGTTCGTAGTCATCTTGCTACCAATTTCGTCATCCTCATAGGACTGAATCATCTTAATGTCATGACTGGATTCTTCATCCAGCAACTCTACCAGCTGTGCCTGCTTGGAATCATCCAGTTCGTCTAAGACATCTACCGCATCATCGGAGTCCATGTAGGAAATAACCCGTGCCGCTTTATCCAGATCCAATTCATTCAGATATAGATCCGGGTCATCAATATAAGTAAAGATTTCCGCAACCTGTTCCGCTCCCAGGATTGGGTACAATCTCTTTCGTTCTTCTTCATCCAGACGCACAAATGCATCCGCAATATCATTTTCATGATAATCGGATAATTTATCCCGCAATTCCTCATTACTCTTTGTACTGCGGATAATCTCTATTAACTCTTCTACATAATTCTGCTCTTTTAATTTCTCGTCCACTGCTTCTGCCTCCTTACATCATTTTCCTGCAGCAGCAGCACAGATGATACCCTCACAATTACAGGAAACACACAGCGCATTTCCAGCGTAAAAAGAGCAATTGTCCTGTCTGGATTCTTATCAGAAATCCATGGCCAATTGCGCCAAAATCATCTTCTGTCTGCTACCGCAGATACTACTTCGCCCAGTACTGTCGCAACTGTCCATGCATTTCACCTCCTGATTCATTCTCTTTTTCCATTCTAATCCTCGGAATGAATCAAGTCAAGATTTGCTTTGTCTGATATTTGTATAATCTTTGTAAAATATATATTTTTATTCTATTTCTTCCATAAATATTCCAGGCAATTGTGAATGAGGGATTGAGAAGAGTTGCCACAATAATATTACGTTGATTCGCAGTGGATTTTCTTTCGCTACGAAATACCACAGTTCTAAAATGCGGGGTTTTCTTTTGGTTATAAAAACAGTCTTTCCAATGTTTGTCAGAATCGCTGTACGGTTCGCCGAAGTACAGATGCCTGATAAGGGCTGTTAGGGGCACTTGGAATTTCGTCTGGCAACGGGCAACGCTGGTACAGGGATGTACCAGCGAGGTGCAATTGAACATGGATGTGAATTTGTGCCGGTTGCCAGATGAAATTATAATTATATCGAAATTCCCAGTGCCCCTTGCAGGCTTTATGTGGCATCTGCTCTCGACGGACAGTGCAGCGATTCTGACAAAGCAAGCGGAAAGACAGTTTACAAGCAAGAAAAACCCGCATTCTAAGAACTGTTGGCATTTCATATCGGATAAAGATAATCCTCTGTGAATCAACGTAATATTTTCCGTGCAAAATCTATCTCTCTTTCGCAATTGCCTGCTATATTTATCGAATATTTGTATAGTCTAAGAAAAAGCACATACAGCTTGCCCGCTCACTTCCTTCATTCCGGTAAATGTGCGGCTGGTCTGTTTCAAATTTGTAGACCTGACTCTTTTCCACCTTCTGGCTGTGGTCATGGCATTCTATGGTCAGCGCGCCGTCAATTACCGTAATATATTCTCTCGTCCGCTCGCCGTGGCTTCCACTGGTGTATACACCGCCCGGCTCTACGTCAATCCGGTAGATTTCTACGGACTGGGAGTCCTCAAATGGAAAGCAGGTAAAGACCTTATACTGTCCCTCCAGTTCCTTGGTTGGAATCATTTCTTCCGGCTTCACCAGACAGAAATCCACACGGGGAGCTTCAATCAAAGTCTGAAATTCAATCCGCAGTCCGCTTGTAATCTTTCCAAGCACACCCAATGATGGATTTGCCGTTCCCTTTTCAATCTGTGCCAGCATACTCTTACTTACACCGGTCTGCTCTGCCACCTGATCAAGACTCATCCCCTTGGACTGACGCAGTCTCTTTAAATTTTCCGATACATTGTGTGACAGGTAATCCATACATTTTCCTCGCTTTCCATTTGAAACTTCCACTTCAAATTTTTTACATCAAACTTTTCGCATCAAATTTTTATGATATTAACCGATGTTTTTGATAAAGATATCTGTTTTACAGTGCCTTGCGGTATAACATTTCTATATCACACTGACGGGATGACCGTGGGTTCACTGCAATATTGCCGCTCTTCATGGCATCTGTTGCCATTGCTTCTATTTTCTCTTCGATGGTCTCCCGGCTGATGCCTCCTGTTTTGCCTGCCTGATTGATGGCTTCCGTAAGATTTGCCGGAATTCCGATGGCTTTGCATAAGGAACGGATGGCATCCACTAACATCATCGGTTCAAATTCATCTTCATAGGCCGGAATTTCACTGATGTAGTTATAAATTTTATAATACCTTCCATGGTCAGCTAAGGCATTATACTCCGCTACTACCGGAAGCAATACTGCATTGGCAACTCCGTGTGGCACATCAAAAAATGCACTGACCGGATGGCTCATGGCATGTACATTTCCAAGTCTTGCAAAAGAAAATGCAATTCCAGCAAACAGTGAGCCTACCATCATTGCCTCTGCCGCCTCCACATCGGTGCGGTTTGCCACAAATCTCCGGATATTTTCTCCGATGAGCTCCATTGCTTTTTCTGCCATGGCATCGGAAAATGGAGAAGCCGCAGTTGAAATATACGCCTCTTCTGCATGGATAAATGCATCAATTCCGCAGGCTGCCGCCACACTGGCTGGTGCCGTTGTAATCAGGTCTGCGTCCAGAATAGCATATGCCGGCAGCAGTTCATAAGAAAATACCGTCAGTTTATAGTCTCTGCTGTGGTCAGTAATTACAGAAAATGCTGTTACCTCAGAACCGGTTCCTGCTGTAGTCGGTAGTGCCACCAATGGAATAATTTTGCCCGGCACTTTATGTGCCCCTTCGTATTCGGTAATGCTTCCACCGTATTTTGCTACTACACCGACTGCCTTTGCTACATCCATCGGAGAACCGCCGCCAAAAGCTACGATAAAGTCTGCCCCGGAAGCCTGAAATGCTTCTGTCGCTGCTTCCACGGTTGTAACGGAAGGATTTCCTTCGATATCCGTAAAGTCATCTACCAAAATTCCTTCGGCTCTTAAAGATTCTGCCGCTTTCTCCACCAGTCCCATCTTCTTAAGATGCGGTCCGGATATGATAAATGCATGCTTTCCACCCATTTTTTTTGCAATTTCCGGAAGTTTTGCCATAGAGCCTCTTCCTACGATAATATTCTGTGGTACTGAAAAATTAAATTCGTTCATAGCTTTTCCTCTCATTTTCTGTCGGTATTTTCAGAACTTACTACTCGACTTTTCTATATTCTGCTTTCTTCACTCTATACATTCCATTATCCTGCCATCCGCGCCAATACACGGTCGATTGCCACATCGATTACCTGATCCAGCTCCACATCATCTGCCTCCGGCATCAATGTTGCTGCATCTTCATCTGAAATAAGCTGTACCAGACTGCCAAAGGACTCTTTGTATTTCTTTTTACAGATTACAAAGAATACAACTCCAAGCAAGCTCCAGGCTCCAACCATCAACCACTCCGGAAGAATCAAGCTGCCGCCGGTTCCCGGAATGCAGTACATGCATACCATAAATCCTGACATTAAGACCGCCATTACACCCACAAATTTATAACCAGGCACTTTATACGGACGAGGCATATCCGGTTCTTTCTTTCTTAAAATCAGAAATGAAATGGATACCATACAATAGGCAAGACAGCATCCAAAGTTACCTGCATCACAAATCCATACCATCATGACACGTCCCGCAAACGGTGCTAACATCGTAAGAATTCCCATCAGGATTAATGCATTTAACGGGGTCTTATGCTTTGGATGAAGTTTTGCAAAAGTTCTTGGAATCATATAGGATTCTGCCATGGAATATAAAGCACGGGAACCACCAATCATAAAGGAATTCCAGGAAGTAATGATTCCGCACATTCCACCAACAATAATTACTTTTGCCATGACCGATGTTTTAAACGCTACTGCCATGGCATCTGCGGTTACAAGACCGGTTCCTGTCTGTGATGCTGCAATGGCATCCGGCTTTAATACCAGACCTACTGCAATGATAACCAGCGAGTAAAACAGCACTGCCAGTACAACAGATAATATCAGCATTTTTCCAATTTTCTTCGGTGGAACATTGATTTCCTCTGCCGCCTGTGGGATAACATCAAATCCGATAAAATAAAATGGAGATAACACCGCAACACTGAGTACTGCCTTGATTCCACCTCCGGTTGATGTGCCGGCAAACATCTGTCCGTTAAGATTATCCACACTTCCATTGATGACGGATGCGACAATCAACAAAATCCCTGCTCCACCAATGATAATAGTAAGAATGGTCTGTAAAATAGCTGCTGTTTTGGCTCCAAAAATGTTTATTATCATAATTAAAAATGCAACGATAATTGCTACAATCAGCCAGGAAGCATAGATATCAAATCCAGCTACCGTATAAAGATATCCCTTTAAAAATCCCGGCCAGAGATAGGTCAGAATCGTTGGAAATGCACATGCTTCAAAGCAGGTAACTCCGACATATCCCAGAACGATTGCCCATGTACAGATAAAGGAACCATTTGAGCCCATTGCACGGTAACTGAACACATGCTCACCACCGCACTGTGGCATGGCTGCTGTAAGTTCTGCATAAGTCAATCCCACAAAGAATATCATGATTCCACCAAGAACAAATCCGAGAGCTGCTCCAAGAACTCCGCCTTTCTGAATCCAGCCACCGGAGGATACGACCCAGCCCCATCCAATCATGGCACCAAATGCAATGACAAGAATATCCCAGGCATTAAATACTTTATTGAATTCTGTTTTCTTCTGTTCCATATTTACTACCTCCTATTCCTGAAATACTTTTCCGGCTACTTCTTCAATCAACTGTGCAGTTCCATCCACACCCAGTAAATCACTGTTAATCAGCATATCCCTGTTATGTCTGTCTCCACGATTGCTTCCGGTCAGTGCCATATGTCTTTTGTGATAACGTTTATCTTTTTCCACAATCAGCAATTTTGCATCATCTGCCGAAAGATTGTGGCTTTCCATTACATTCTTTATCCGGATTTCGTCCGGTGCATAAATGAAAATGCGTAATATTGGTTTCTGTTCTTTTAAAATATAATCAGCAGAACGTCCTATAATCACACAGGACTCTCTTGCTGCGAGTTTTCGAATAATTGTTTTCTGGACGTGAATTGCACGTTCTGTCAAATCAGCGTATTTGGAGAAAGAGCCCCTGACATCGCCTTCTGCTCCTTTACCGGCAATGGTCACTCCTTCTTCTACCTTTTCCATAATATCTTTGGGAATTCCTACTTCTTTGATAATCTCATCTACCGTTTCACGGTCATAAAACTTGATGCCCAAATCCTGTGCAACCTTTTTCCCAATCTGATTTCCTTTTGCGCCATATTCGCATCCTATTGTAATAACAAGATGTTCCATTTTGCTTCCCTTCCTTAATGTATATACATGCGTTTTTTCTCATCTGCAGAACCTGCCACTGACAGCTTCGTATGGATGCCTGACAACTATCTGCATAAAAAAGACGAGGGCGCACTTATTTTCTGTGACATCCTCGTCTTTTCTATTTCTTATTTTTATCTTTCTGTTATTCTTCCGGTGCCCGGTTTGAAGGACACGGATTCCTAAATTTCTTACTTTTCCAGTGATTTTACCGTTTCTTCAATGATTGCATATGCCTTGTCGCATTCTTCTGCGGATACGATAAGTGGCGGCACCATACGAATGACATGTGCACCAATGGCTGTAATCAGAAGCTTTCTGTCTAAGCAGCCATGTTTTACATCTACACCGGAAATGGTATCATCAAATTCCACGCCAACTAATAAGCCCTGATGTCTTACTTCTTTTACATGTGGTAATTTTTCTAATTTTGCTGAGAAATAATCTCCCATCTTCTTTGCATTTCCAGCTAAGTCATTGTCTAATAGCTCTCCTACCTCAGCTAAGGCTGCGGCACAGCTGATTGGATGTCCACCAAAGGTTGTTCCGTGGGAACCAGGTGTAAATGCTTTGGCAACCTCTTCTGTTGCACAGATTGCACCGATTGGCATTCCACCACCAAGACCTTTTGCCATAGATACGATATCCGGTTTTACGCCGTAATTCATATAAGACATTACTGCACCGGTTCTGCACCATCCGGTCTGTACCTCATCTAATAATAAGAGCATTCCTTTCTCATCACAGAACTCTCTTAAGCCTTTCATGAATTCCATGGTTGCCGGATGTACTCCGCCTTCACCCTGTACCGGCTCAATCATAATTGCGATTGTATTTTCGGTACATGCATTTTTAAATGCCTCCAGGTCATTGTATGGTGCATAGGAGAATCCGTAAGTCATTGGTCCGAATCCTACCTGGCATCCATTTCCCGGCTGACCGGTTGCTGACATTGCTCCAAATGTTCTTCCATGGAATCCCATTTTTGCAGTTACGATATGATATTTATTTGGACCATATTTTTCAATTCCATATTTACGGGCCATTTTAATCATTGCTTCGTTTGCTTCTGTTCCGGAGTTCTGATAGAAAATTTTATCCATGCCAAGAGTCTTACAAACTTTTTCTGCTAACAGTGCCTGTGGAATGGTATATGGATAGTTGAAGGTATGCATGATATCGTCTACCTGGTCTTTTACTGCTGCAACAACTTTCGGGTTGCGGTTTCCTGCATTGTTAACTGCTATTCCTGCATAGAAGTCAAGATATGGTGTTCCTTTTTCATCATATAAATACATTCCTTCTGCTGTCTCTGCCAGGAAATCGAAACGCTCATATGTTTCAATCATATATTTATTTACTTTATCCTTAATGTCCTGTACGCTTAATCCTGTGTCTTTTAATTTCATAATCGAATCCTCCTTGACATATTCTTTACTCTTTTTTGTTTTCTCTTTAAACCGGTTTGTTTTGTTCAATCGACGGAACAATGAATGTGCCTCGGCACATTCTCGCGCCTGCGTCGGTCGCTTGCGACATCTACCTTATACGCCACAGTGCGCATCCTCGCGGAGCGTTTTTTACTTTACAGGAAAGCAATTTCCTGTAAAGTAAAAAAGGCACTTACCGATTGGTAAGCGCCTTCGCTTTTGTTTGTCTATTATTTTGAACAGTTATACAATATCACGTCTTTTTTGCTCTGTCAATATTTTTTTACAAAAAGTTGTATTTTCCTATTTTTTCTGCTTTTTTCAGTCTGTTCGTTAGAATTAATAGAATATATTGTGTTACTTTGTGTATTATATTGTACATTTGTATTATTCATTCGTACACTATAGTATCGTTTTGTCTTTATACACTCTCTACTCCGATATATGCATCAATTCTTTCCCGACGCAAATGCTCTCCGATTACAATAATGACTTCCTGACCTTCCTGAATCGGTTCCATCCGCACTCCGTTGTGGGTAGCATTGAGTTGTATCCAGGAATTATCTTCTGCTTTTATAAATCCCTTAATCCGAAATACTGCTCCGCAGGAGCTGTCTTCTAAGATTTCTTTTGCGACCTTCTGCAATTTTTCTGCCGTCATAGGTACATTCATAAAATACTGTGACTCAAAGCCGGAGTGTTCCTCCAGATCCATTTTCTCATAATTTTCCATTACATAGCCACTGCTCATAATCCGATGCAAATCTTCCGAAGTAAGCTGCGGTGTACTCTTACGCAGAATCTCTTTTCCCAGTCTTCTCTTACAGTGAATCTTCTCCAAGGCTTCGTTGATGTGTGCAACCGTTGCATCCATTTCTTCTGCTGTAGCTTCATCAGCATGGCTTAATAGAATGCAGCCTGCATCTGCCACCTCTGATGCCAGAATAAAATCTGCCTCATCAGACAGCTCTTTTTCCAGCTTGGCATCTACGATTGCAATTACATTTCCAATCTCATACCACTGATCCAGCGGTTCTTCCCGCAATGCATCAAAGAATTCGTCCACATCAAAAATTCCGGATGGCTCCACCAGCACCCTGTCATATCCGCACATGCCCATGGCGATTAGCTTTGTCTTAAAACGTCTTCTGTGGCAGTCCTTATCACAGCCTCCGGCTACCATTTCCAGCTCACAGTTATCTCCCATCAAATCCTGCAGCAGCATCATGTCCACATTTACTGCGCCATAGTCATTCTCCAAGATTCCAATATTCATGCCCTGTTTCATCAGATACCGGGCATATTTTCTTATAAATGTTGTTTTACCGGAACCTAAAAAGCCGGTAATTAAGTCGATTTTTACCATGTTTGTCTTCCTCCTTCTCAGACATCCCGCTCCAGCCGCCGCAAGAGCTCCTGGTATGCCTCCATTACTTTATCATGATGACTTCGGATATAATCCGTATCCGGAATGTCATGATTCTTGATGGCATACTCTAATCCCTTAAACTGTTCGGACAACTCCATGGCACCGATATTTGCGGACGTATTTTTCAGTCCATGCACATGAATCTGATACTGCACCCAGTCTTTTTCTTCATAATCCTGCTGCAGGGTATCCACCATCTCATCTTTCAGATAAACTTTTAATATCTTAAAATAAAAATCTTCGTCTTCCATGCATACGGACATTCCCTGCTCGGTGTCAAGGTATGGAAAACGCTCCTGCAATAATTTCTTATTTTCTTCTGCTCCACCGTCAGAATTTTTCTTTTCCACTGCCTCTGTCTGCTTATCCGCCAGAAAACGTTCCAGTATCTTCCACATCTTCTCTTCGAAAATCGGTTTGGAAATATAACCTGCAAATCCATGCTGCAGATACATTTCTTTTGCTCCTTTTACCGCATTGGCTGTCATGGCAATTACCGGTGTAGTTTTATTCTGATGATTCATTCGCTTCATTTCCTCAAATGTGGCAATGCCATCCATATCCGGCATCATCTGATCCATGAAAATAAGATCATAGTGCTGCTCTTTCATCAGAGTCAGCCCTTCTTCTCCACTGCCTGCCACATCCACGATTGCACCAGTCTGCAGCAGCATCTCTTTTGCCACAATGCGGTTCATTTCCATATCGTCTACTACAAGAATATGCGCGCCGGCAAACTGGGGTACCGGCATCATAGCACCGACAGAAAGCTCATAGTTTTCGAAAATCTGCTTCATATCACCAATGCCATCTTCGCAGATGACCTTCTGCGGTATGATTGCCGTAAATGTTGAGCCTTCACCATACTGGCTTTCTACCTGTACTTCTCCGTGCATCATATCTACCAGACGTTTCGTCAGGCTCAGTCCCAGTCCGGTTCCTTCGATATTGCGGTTTTTATGCTCTTCTAATCTTGTAAAATTCTGGAAAAGATTCTCCATATCTTTCTTCCGGATTCCCATTCCACTGTCCTTTACATCGATACGCAGATTAATATTTTCCTCATCTATCCTGCTATAAGAAATTTTTAAAATTACATGACCACGCTTGGTATATTTTACCGCATTGGACAGAAAATTATTTACAATCTGGCGGATGCGGACATCATCTCCATATAAAATGGATGGAAGATTCTCATCAATTTCCATATACAGATCAAGATTCTTTTTCTTGCAGTTAGAGGCAACTATCGTATAGCAGTCATTGATGAGGGATGCCAGCTCATAACCCTCGCAAAGCAGCTCCATCTTTCCGGATTCAATTTTGGAAATGTCCAAAATGTCATTTACAATGGCAAGCAGAGTTCTGCTGGCCCGCTGCATATTTCCTGCATACTCTGCAATCTTCTCCCTTGGCAGCGTATCAATCTGCCGGAGCAGGAGACTGTTCATTCCCATAATACCGTTGATTGGCGTACGGATTTCATGGGACATATTCGTAAGGAAATCGGTCTTCGCCCGGTCTGACACCCGGAGCCGCTCTAAAAGTTCTTCTTCGTAAGTAATATCCACCAGCGTTACGATAGTATTCTGCATCTCGCCATATTCATCGCAGACCATCGAAGAAGTTACCGATAAAATCTGATTGCCCTGCAGGCATTTCACCTTGCAGTGCTCTAATTTTCCCTGATAAAGCTGTTCTGCAAATTCTTCCTTATTGCACTCGCAGGTTACCAGTTCTTCAAAAGGCTGTTCCACATCTGCACCAAACAACACTTCTGCATTTGTATTATGTAAAATATGTGTTCTCTGATAATCATATACCATCACACCATAGTCAATCTGATTAAACAGATAATCTGAAACTGTTAATTTTGATATTCCAAAAGTATCATACCGGATACTAAAAAATACAGTCATTAAAAATGAAACTGTTACACCATAAACCGAACTGGGATAAGATTTAATTCCATAAAATGGCAACACCGTATCCGGAATTGCAGAAAGAAGCATAATTGTATTTCCCAGAATGATATATGCCACATATTTTCTCTGACTTTTACGCATAATTTTCTTCGACCAATATAGTACAATATAGATGCAGCACAAAAAGCAAAGCATAATATACAGCCAGTGGTAAAACACGCTGCCATGAAATTCTGTGGTAAAGCAGGTTCTTCCATTGACCCTGTAAAAATGGCGGATCCGCATACTTCCAAAAGAAACACCATCCACCAGAGATGTCAGTATTCCTAATCCAACCATCAGACCATATCCCTTTATTTTTACACCAGTCAGACACGCCACATAAATTACAATCGCAATGACATATAAATTAAAGCCCACAATTGTCATGCAAAAGAAATTCTGTGCCAATCTGTCATCTGTACAATTTCCATACAATGCTGAACCCAGTGCCCAGATTCCTCCTCCTATTCCCAGAAGCAGGATACAAATCCGCCCCTTGTTTTTCGTATTATTAATAAAAAAGTAAAAGATGCCAACGCCAATACATATAGTTGCACATGCCACCAAAAGCACTGTTGTAATCATTCCTGCTTCCATCAATTTTTCTCCCGAGTTGTTTTACTTCATTATATATAAAATCCAGTTTATTCGCAATAAAACAATCCCTGTGGAAGCTGCCACCAGCATTTTCTTATTGCCGCAAAAAAGCAGGAGCTCCGTTCCAGTTCCGGTGTTCCTGCTTTTTTCTGTCTTTTTCTAATTTTCCAACTCTGTTCCTACTTTGAACTTTTATTTTGAACTTTTATTTCAAACTTTTTACTTCAAACTCTTATCCCAAACTCTTATTTTAATTCTCCTGCCGGATGTATCATATCCGGTGTAATCAGCCCTTTGATAATCAGGTACTGCTCAATCGTTTTTACACAGTTCTGCACGCCAACCCGCTCACTGTTTAATGTCATGTCATAATTGACCGGGTTTGTCCAGTAATTTCCATGGGTGTAATATTCATAATAATCTGCCCGGAATTTATCCGTCCGCTCTATGGTTGCATTAGCGACCTCTTCGCTCACGCCCATATTTTCCATGGTACGGTTCACACAGAATGCTCTCGGTGCTTCAATATAAATACTCACCACATTTGGCTTGCCCTTCAGTACATAGTCGGCACATTTTCCGACAATGACGCAGGACTCTTTTTCTGCCAGATCTTTAATAATTTCACTCTGATATTCAAACAGCTTGTCATCCGATACGAATTTTTCATTTCTGGAAATGTAACGTCTTGACCGTGGCAGTCCTCTTAAAAAGCTGGAAAATCCACTGGTCTCCCTCATTTTTTCATTTACTTCCTGAAAAATATTCTCATCCAGTCCACTGAGCTGGCTTGCCAGTGTTAAGATTCGGTTTTCATAACAGTGAATACCTAACTCCTTTGCCAGCTGGGAAGCAATCGCCTTTCCGCCTGTTCCGAATCCTCTTGCAAAGGTTATTACAAAATTCTCCATATTTTCTGTCCTCCTTTAACCTGCTAAATAACGACTTAAGAATTCCCGTGTTCTCGGATTCTTCGGATTGGTAAACAGTTCGGATGGAGCTGCATCCTCTGCCACATAGCCGGAATCCATGAAAATGGTTCTGGTGGACACATCCCTTGCAAATGCCATCTCATGAGTAACAATAATCATTGTAAGTCCCGTCTTGGCAAGCTCTTTCATAACATTTAATACTTCTCCTACCATTTCCGGGTCCAGTGCAGAAGTCGGCTCATCGAAAAGAAGTACTTCCGGATTCATGCAAAGAGACCTTGCAATGGCAACCCTCTGTTTCTGTCCTCCGGAAAGCTGTGATGGTTTTGCATTGATATAAGGAGCCATTCCTACATCCTTTAAATGTGTGATTGCCCGGTTAAATGCCTCTTCTTTGGAAATATGAAGCACCTTTCTGGTGCAGAGCATGCAGTTCTGCAATACAGTCATATTGTTAAATAGGTTAAAGGACTGAAATACCATTCCCACCCTGGAGCGGTATTCATTGATGTCCTTCTGTACATTCCGGACTTCCTTATCATGGTAAAGGATTTTACCGGAGGTCTGCCGCTCCAGTTTATTGATACACCGCAGCAGCGTTGACTTTCCGGAACCGGAAGAACCCACTATACAGATAATTTCTCCTGCTTCTATATCAATATCTATTTTTCTTAAAACCTCATGATTCCCAAATGATTTGCTCAAATCCTTAATTGAAATTACTGTCTCTCCCATATCCGTTCCTCCTACTGATTATCCATATACTCAATTGCCAGTGCGTAATCTGTCTTGCCCTGCATTTTCTTTTCAATAAATTTGAAAATCTTATCAAAGACAAAGCACAATACAAAGTAAATCACTGCAATTACCAGGTATGACTCGAAGTATTTGTAATAATTTCCTCCAACTGTTTTTGCAGCCATGAAAAGTTCCTGTACTGCAATTACATTTAATACGGATGTCATTTTCAGGTTTGTCAGGAATGTATTTGCCATCTCCGGGATAATATTTTTAAATGCCTGTGGCAATACCACATACAACATTGTCTTAAATGGCGACATCCCCATTGCCCATGCGCCTTCACGCTGGCCCATATCAATGGAGCCGATTCCGGCACGTACTGTCTCACCCATGTAAGCTCCGGTATTTAATACCGTTACCACAATACCTGCAAATACCGGTGTCATTTCTACTCCCAGCATTTTTATTCCATAGTATACAATCATTGCCTGAACAATCATTGGAGTGTCACGGAAGATTTCCACATATACGGTAAAAATGATTTTCAAAAGCCGCATCAGAAGCTTCTTGAAAACATTATCACCCTCGCTGATTTTTGCATCATTTACAAGTCCGACAATATAGCCTAACACAAAACCAACCAGCGTTCCGATTACAGCAATTTCCAGCGTAAGCCAGGTTCCTTTGATAAACATACTTGCATATTTCTGGGCTAAAAATATCATCCACTCTAACGAATTACTCGGATTTTCTACTAACATATTTCTCTACCTCACTTTATCTGTTACTCAGCTCACGCTGGAAATATTTCTAGTTTGCTGCCGGCTGCTGTGTCAGAACAGTATCCATCAGCTCATCCATTTTGGCTTTATCATTCCAGCCAATGGCATCCATAGCATCCTGGATTTTATCTCTTAATGCGGTATCATCTTTTCTGGTAGCGATACATACATTTACCATTTCATCATCACCGGTGAAAGAATCATCTGCATCTAACTGAATAATCACAAGATCATCATTGGTAAGTGCTGCTGACTGTGCGGTTGGCAAATCTACGACACATACATCTGCAACACCATTGGATATTGCCATGAAACATTCGGATGTTGTCTCATAATTTCCTGACTGCTCTGCACCTTCAATCTGGTCCAAAAGAGGTACCCAGCCGGTTCCTAACTGTGTTGTTACTTTACATCCGGTTCCTGCCAGATCAGAAAGTCCTTTTACATTTTCATAAGCACTTCCCTTTTTTACTACGATACAGTTATCTCTGTAATAATATGGTTCTGTAAATGAATAAGAAGCTTCTCTTTCTGCTGTTTTTCCCATTCCTGCAATGATTACATCATAATCTCCTGCATCTAATGAGATTCCAATGGAAGACCATTCTACTTTATGAACCTCTAAATCCATTCCCATCTCATCAGCAAGCTTCTGGGCTACTGCCACATCATATCCATATGCATAATAGTCAGATCCATAAATCGGAACCGCCTTGCTTCCATCCGGTGTTGTATCACTGTCCTGTGTCCAGTTAAATGGAGCATATGCACATTCCATTCCAACTCTTAATACATTCTTATCAGATGTCTCTGCTGTCTCTGAGGTTTTCACATCTGTATCGGATGTTTTTGTATCTGATGAACCACATCCTGCCAATGTAGATATTGCCATAACTCCTGTCAGTACCAATGCTAATAATTTTCTTTTATTCATAATATGTTCCTCCTTAAATGCAAATGTGAAGCCGACTTTTTGTTTCTCTAGAGTATCAAAAAAGACGCTTGAGATTTCTTTCTCTCAAAGCGTCTTTGCTGATAGACAGTATAGTATACTTTCTTTTTCTTCTTTTCAACTTTCAAATTGCACAATTTGATTGTGCATTTTGCACAGTATCTTAATTAAACATCAATCTTTTTACCAGAATACAGTTTACAATATCGAGATATTCCATGGAATCTTCCAGGTCAACCTCCAGTATTTCTTCTATCTTCTTCAGGCGGTACTGCAGGGAATTCCGATGGATATACAAAGCCTCTGCTGTCTTTCCCACATTAAATCCACTCATATAATATGTCAGCAGTGTCTCCACCAGAAATGCCCCATTGGTCTGGTCATACATCTCAAGCTTCTTTAATTTGTCATTGCAGTAGTCCAGTATCTCCTGCTGATTTCCATTGTTAAACATATATTTATAAATGCCCATGGAACTGGCACTAAGCACTTTTTTATTAGTAGGATTCGGCAGATAATCTTTCTTTGGAATCAGATTTTTTGCTTCCTGATAGCTCTTGCCAAATTCAGACGGATCCGTATAAGCTGCGCCTAAAATACAGGTACTGTGTATCAGCCCGGCAAACTGCGGGCGGCTGTCCAGTTTCTTTAGCAATTGTTCAATCTGCCGTTCTGTCTCCTTATCCTCCGTTGCCTCAAACAGCAGCACAAATTTATTTAAGAAACGCATATACATCGGACGATTTTCCATATGCATTACTTCCCGGTTCAGACAGTCCGTATAATAGAGATAAGTATGCTCATCCTGCTCCAGGTTAATTCCATATTTCCGGTCAATTACAATGATTCCAACACGGTATGCCCGGTCAAAAGCCAGTCCAAACTGGCTGGATATTTTTTCAATATATTTATCATTTACTTCATATCCAAACAGCAGATTATATAAATAGTCCCCGGTACGCTTATTTGTAATATTGGTTTCCAGTATCAGCTGCCCGATACTCTGTGCAATATCCACGAAGGTTGCGCCTTCCCAGCGGACATAGAACAGTGGCAATTTCAATTCAACCGCCTTGTCTATCATTTTCTGTGGAATCTTCTCCCGGTCATCCACAATCGATATTGCAAGCCCGGAAATTCCCAGTGCATTCAGTTCTACCATTGTTTCAAAGGTCTTCTCAATGTCAAACCGCAGATAATCCACTACAATCAGTGCGAAGTTGCCAGGATTCATATGCTCTTCATAGGGCTTCGTCTGCACAAAATATGTCCAGGACACCACTCTGTCCAGTCCTACTTCCCCTGTCAGCAATTCTACTCCATCCAGATCCAAATTATTGACGTCTCTACAAGTAACCATAATGTCTCCCTCTGTTGGTTGTGTGCAAGTTGCAAAAAACCCGGAGAAGTGCGGACACTCTCCGGGTTAATTTTACTTATTTTAGCAATTCATTGCAAGAGCAAAGATTACTCGATAACTGTAGCAACACGTCCTGAACCTACAGTACGTCCACCTTCACGGATAGCGAAAGTAAGACCCTGCTCCATAGCTACTGGATGAATCAGTTCGATAGTCATTTCTACGTTATCACCAGGCATACACATCTCTGTACCTGCTGGTAATTCACAAACACCAGTTACGTCAGTTGTTCTGAAGTAGAACTGTGGTCTGTAGTTATTGAAGAAAGGTGTATGACGTCCACCCTCATCTTTTGTTAAAACGTAAACCTGAGCTGTGAATTTTCTGTGGCAAGTAACAGTACCTGGTTTAGCAAGAACCTGTCCACGAACGATCTGGTCACGGTTAACACCACGAAGAAGTGCACCGATGTTATCACCAGCCTGAGCCTCGTCTAACTGTTTACGGAACATTTCGATACCAGTTACAACTGTCTTCTGAACATCTTCCTTAACACCAAGGATTTCAAGTTCGTCATTCAGATGTAATGTTCCTCTTTCTACTCTACCTGTTGCAACAGTACCACGACCTGTGATTGTGAATACGTCCTCAACTGGCATTAAGAAAGGTTTATCTGTATCACGCTGTGGATCTGGGATATAGCTATCTACAGTATCCATTAATTCCATGATCTTGTCGCCCCATGGTCCGTTAGGATCTTCAAGAGCTTTAAGAGCAGAACCCTGGATGATTGGGCAGCCTTCAAAACCATATTCCTCTAACTGCTCTGTAACTTCCATTTCTACTAACTCAATTAACTCTGGGTCGTCTACCATATCACATTTGTTTAAGAAAACAACGATGTAAGGTACACCTACCTGACGAGACAGAAGGATGTGCTCCTTTGTCTGAGCCATAACACCATCAGTTGCAGCAACAACAAGGATAGCGCCGTCCATCTGAGCTGCTCCGGTAATCATGTTCTTTACGTAGTCAGCATGTCCAGGACAGTCAACGTGTGCGTAATGTCTCTTCTCTGTTTCATACTCAACGTGAGCTGTAGAGATAGTGATACCTCTTTCTCTCTCTTCTGGAGCTTTATCGATGTTAGCGAAATCTGTAGCTGTATTACCTGCAACTCTTGCTGCTAAAACTGCTGTAATAGCTGCTGTTAAAGTTGTTTTACCATGGTCTACGTGACCAATGGTTCCGATATTACAATGTGGTTTGGTTCTTTCAAACTTAGCTTTTGCCATTTTAAAACGTCCTCCTTAATTTTATGCCCTTTCTGGGCGCTTATTTTTACATTTTAATAAGTCACTCGGCTATTTCTGATTATATAAAAAACTTGCGAGTTTTTCAAGCATTTTTATTATTTTGCTTTAGATGCAACAATCTTGTCCTGTACAGACTTCGGAACCTGCTCATATTTCTCGAAGAACATTGAGTAGTTACCACGTCCCTGAGTTCTGGAACGTAAGTCTGTTGAGTATCCAAACATCTCAGCAAGTGGAACATATGCTTTAACCATTTTTCCACCACCGATGTCATCCATACCTTCGATACGTCCACGACGAGAGTTAATGTCACCAATAACATCTCCCATGTACTCTTCCGGCATAGTAACTTCAACTTTCATGATTGGCTCAAGAATTACAGGAGCTGCTTTTGCCATAGCCTCTTTGAAAGCCATGGATCCGGCAATGTGGAATGCCATCTCAGATGAATCGACCTCATGGTAAGATCCATCATATACGGTAGCATGAACACCTACTACTGGGAATCCTGCAAGGATACCAGCTTTGGTAGCTTCTTCGATACCTTCGCCTACTGCAGGGATGTATTCCTTAGGAATAGCACCACCAACAACTGCAGAATCAAACTTGAAGAGTTCATCTCCGTTAGCATCCATCGGCTCGAATTTAACTTTACAGTGTCCGTACTGTCCACGTCCACCAGACTGTTTTGCATATTTGTATTCCTGATCAACTGGCTTTGTAAATGTCTCTTTGTAAGCAACCTGTGGAGCACCTACGTTTGCTTCTACGTGGAATTCACGAAGCAGACGGTCAACGATGATTTCCAGATGGAGCTCACCCATACCAGCGATGATGGTCTGTCCTGTTTCTGTATTTGTATGAGCACGGAAAGTAGGATCTTCTTCTGCAAGTTTTGCAAGAGCTTCACCCATCTTACCCTGTCCAGCTTTTGTCTTAGGCTCGATAGCAAGCTCGATAACTGGCTCTGGGAATTCCATGGACTCTAAGATAACCGGATGCTGTTCATCACAGATGGTATCACCAGTAGTTGTAAACTTAAATCCAACGGCTGCTGCAATATCTCCAGAGTAAACTTTTTCAAGCTCTGCTCTCTTGTTTGCATGCATCTGAAGGATACGGCCTACACGTTCTTTTTTATCTTTTGTTGCATTCAGTACGTAAGATCCTGAGTTCATTACACCAGAGTAAACACGGAAGAATGCAAGTTTTCCTACGAATGGGTCAGTCATAATCTTGAATGCAAGAGCGGAGAATGGTTCATCATCAGATGAATGTCTCTCTACTTCATTTCCTTCAAGGTCAACACCCTTAATAGCTGGGATGTCTGTTGGAGCTGGCATATATTCTACGATAGCATCCAATAATTTCTGAACACCCTTGTTACGGTAAGCAGAACCACAACATACCGGAACTGCTGTACACTCGCAGGTACCTTTTCTGAGGGCAGCCTTCATATCTTCAACAGATGGCTCTTCTCCCTCTAAATACTGCATCATAAGGTCGTCATCTAACTCACAGATTTTCTCAACCAGTTCGGTATGATATAATTCTGCGTCGTCTTTCATATCGTCCGGAATGTCTGTTACGGAGATATCATCTCCCTTATCATCATTGTAGATGTAAGCTTTCATTTCAAACAAATCGATAATTCCCTTGAAATCATCTTCTTTACCGATTGGTAACTGAAGAACGATTGCATTTTTACCTAATCTTGTACGAATCTGATCTACAGCTCCGTAGAAGTTTGCACCTAAGATATCCATTTTGTTAATGAATGCCATTCTAGGTACGTTGTATGTGTCAGCCTGACGCCATACATTTTCTGACTGAGGCTCTACTCCACCTTTTGCACAGAACACGCCGACAGCGCCGTCCAGTACACGAAGTGAACGCTCAACCTCAACCGTAAAGTCTACGTGTCCAGGAGTATCAATGATATTGATACGATGCTCTAAAGCACCTTTCTTTGGCTTTGTAAACTCTTCCAAAGTCCAGTGACATGTCGTAGCGGCTGAAGTAATGGTAATACCTCTTTCCTGCTCCTGCTCCATCCAGTCCATGGTAGCAGTACCTTCATGAGTATCACCAATCTTATAGTTAACACCGGTATAATAAAGGATACGCTCTGTCAACGTTGTTTTACCAGCATCGATGTGCGCCATAATACCAATGTTTCTGGTTCTCTCTAACGGATATTCTCTTCCAGCCAAGGTTTTTTCCTCCTAATTTTCTTAACCGAAAAAATATGCTCTCGTTCTGATTAGAAACGATAGTGTGCGAAAGCTTTGTTTGCTTCTGCCATCTTGTGCATATCTTCTTTTTTCTTTACAGATGCACCAGTATTGTTTGCTGCATCCATGATCTCATTTGCCAGTCTTTCTTCCATTGTCTTCTCGCCTCTCTTGCGTGAAAACAGTGTAAGCCAACGAAGAGCCAGAGCCTGACGACGGTCCGGTCTAACTTCGATAGGTACCTGGTAAGTTGCTCCACCGATACGTCTAGCCTTTACCTCAAGTACTGGCATAACGTTGTTCATAGCTTCCTCGAATACTTCAAGAGCTGGTCTCTCAGTCTTCTCTGCAACTCTGTCAAATGCACCGTATACAATCTTCTGTGCAATACCTTTCTTACCATCTAACATAATGTTGTTGATAAGCTTGGTAACCACTTTGTTATTGTACATCGGATCTGCTAATACGTCTCTTTTCTGAGTATGTCCTTTACGTGGCACGTTACTTCCCTCCTTAATCATGTTTTGCATCACAGGTCATTGTGCCTGTCATGTAGTATTTGTTTCGATTAATTCAACGGTACTCACATGTGTCTCTCTAAAATGTGTTCGTGCGGAAATATATCGTATGTGACAATAATTCCAACACTTACCTTTAGCTCTGTTTGTGATACTATTGGTGTGCGCTAAGCTTATTTAGCGTCTTTTGGTCTCTTAGCGCCGTATTTGGAACGAGCCTGTTTTCTGTTAGCGACTCCTGCTGTATCAAGAGTTCCACGGATAATATGGTATCTTGTACCTGGTAAGTCCTTAACACGACCACCACGGATAAGAACAACGCTATGTTCCTGTAAGTTGTGTCCCTCTCCTGGAATGTAGCTTGTTACTTCGATTCCGTTGGAAAGACGTACTCTGGCGATCTTTCTAAGAGCTGAGTTAGGTTTTTTAGGTGTAGCTGTCTTAACAGCGGTACAAACACCTCTCTTCTGAGGAGCAGAAGTATCAGTTGCTTTCTTCTTTAAAGAATTGTAGCCCTTCTGAAGTGCAGGTGCAGTAGACTTCTTAACAGATGTCTGACGTCCTTTTCTTACTAACTGGTTAAATGTTGGCATTATTTTCACCTCCTGTGCTATTATTTGATAAATGTGCATTTGTATGCACACTAATTCAGTATATAAGCCGATTCGCCACTTGTCAAGCAAATTTTTCGTGTAAGCTACGAGCCAGAGAAAAAAAGAAGGCTTTCAGCTGTTCAAATTTATTTGATAACGGCTGAAAGCTTTCTTTTTGATGTGGCGACAGCCACGACTGAGATGGAGCGCAGCGGAATCGAAGTTCTCTGGCTCGCTGGCTGGGGCTTTCTGATGATGTGGCGACAGCCACGACTGAGATGGAGCGTCAGCGGAATCGAAGTTGCGGTTCTCGTTCTTATGCCTGAATCTTTCCGTTCATGTGGCGACAGCCACGACTGAGATGGAGCGTCAGCGGAATCGAAGTTCTCTGGCTCGCCGGCTGGGGCTTTCTGATGACGTGGCGACAGCCACGACTGAGATGGAGCGCAGCGGAATTGAAGTGGCATCTTTTCACACTAAATGCAGCAACATATTCCTTTTAGTATGATTTTTCCGCAACTTTTCTTACTTTTCTCATACTAAATCTGTCTTTATCTTCTTTTAAGTATGATTTTTCTGCTTTATAGCTTACTTTTCAAGAGATTTTCCCTCATTTTTCATACCATTTCTTCTATATTATTAGCGTTAGTATGATATTTCTGTTAACCAACTATTTTTCAGCTATCATTCTTCCTCCTAATTATGCTGCTTCTCAGTAAAAAATGTCATCGAAGCGTAGTACCCTTTTCCCGACTATGTAGCCCGGTTGCGATGGGAACCCACCATTACAATATTGAAGCGCAGCACTCTTTTCCTGGCTATATATTGCCTGCCATCCCATAAAATCTATTCCTTATATCTCTTCGAAACGGCTGGCATCCAGATACTTTATTACCCTTGCCGGATTTCCGACTGCGACTGCATAGTCCGGCACATCTTTTGTCACTACTGATGCTGCCCCGACGATGGCATGTTTTCCAATGCTTACCCCCGGCAGGATGCTTGCGCCCGCGCCAATCCATGCGGCTTTTTTAATTAGCACCGGCTTGCAGGTCAGTATCGACAAATCATAAGGATCATGATTATTCGAAATCAGCTGGACATTAGCTGCAATCTGCACGCCATCCTCTATGGCGATTCCACCACGTGCCATTGCCAGCAGCCCAGAATTAATATAAACATTTTTTCCAATTTTCATGGTACTGACACAGGCACCACTGATTGGTGCTGCAACGTAGCTTCCCTCTCCAAGGTTCTCTCCAAACAATTCTTTTAAAAGTGTCTGATATTCTTCCGTAAAAGGCATCGTATGGTTCATTTGAAACATAATCTGCGCCGCCCTTACATTTTCTTCCCGGTCTTTTGGATTTGGTATTCTCATATCAACTCTTACTTCTTTGCAATCCATTCGCCGTATTCTCCTTAATTATTCTTCCTTTGGCAATTAACCATTTGAATGCAATCGTGTGTCCGCTGTTTCTGCACGCTGAGCCCAGTCTTTCACGCTGAGGCCGTCCTTTTCTACTTTACACATAAGAAACCATATCTTTACGCCTGCTGCACCTGCCTCTTCCAATGCTTTTCCAAACTCAGGATGGGTCATTACATTTGCCCGCACTTCTTCCACACCTTCCATCTGAATTACAAATGCCAATATACATTCATAGCCAGCCTTCCTTGCTTCTGCCAGCTCCCGCAAATGTTTCACGCCACGTTCCGTCGGTGCATCCGGGAAATAACCAATGCCATCACGTTCCAAAGTACAGCCCTTTACTTCCATTAAATATTCCTGCTGTCCTTTTTTCATATAAAAATCTATCCTGGAATTTCCATATTTATATTCCGGTCTGATCAAATCAAACGATTGTGTCTCAAGCCATTCTTTTGCCACCTTGTTAGGCGCCTGACTATCTATATTAATAAGCCCGAAATTTTCTTTATATACAGCAATCAGATCATATGCTGTCTTTCGTTTTGGATTGTCTGCCACTTCCAGATAGACCGCTGCATCCGGAAGCAGCAGTTCCTTGCAGCGCCCGGTATTTTTTACATGCACCGTCTGAAGTTCTCCATCAATTTTAACATGCGCAATAAAACGGTTGGGACGGTCTACAAATTTTCCCTCTACCACTTTTTGATATTTCATTTTCTATATCCTCTGATTCCTGTTTATCTTATTTTTGAAAAGTCAGACGCATCTGGTTCCAGACCACATCACCATGAGTGGATTCTGAAATGCCTTCATTTTCAAATCCAAATTTTGCATAGTAATGTATCAGCTTATCCTTGCAGGTCAGCACCAGCCCTTTTCTTCCCTGGGCTTTCGCATCCGCAATAGCTCTTTTTAATAACTGTTCTGCACGACCGTGTCTTCGGTATGCAGGAATGGTATTCACACCGAAAATCATCTGCCAGTCCCCCTGCTCCTCATGCAGGTCTGCCTTTTCATACATTTCATCTGTAAGGTCTTTCTGATTAGTCACCATGCCATCAACAAATGCCACCAGATGTCCCCCATCGAACATCAGCCAGAAATGGTCTTTATAATATTTTAAACGTTCTGCGAATTCTTCCCTCGTTGCTGCTTCTGCCGGTGGAAAACATTCTGTCTCCACTGCTGTAATTGCATCAATATCTTCCATCTGCGCGGTACGGATTGTCATTTTGTGTACTCCTTTTATAACTCTTTATAACTTTTTAATTCTTTTATAACCTTTTATAACTTTCTCTTATTGTATAATCCCTTATGATTTTTCTCAAGAGACGAATTCCAGTTCTCGTAGTATTTCCTGTGAAACAGGAAAAGCACAACAGCCTTGTCCTTTATCAAAGACATTTTCCGTTGTGCTCTTCTGTTCTGTTTTTTATTATACTTTTCTGTTCTGTTTTCTGAAATCCAAACTATTCTTTCACTGGCACCAGGCGAATGTTTACTCCGCTCACCTTCAATTCCACGCCATCACTCAGTTCCACATTTTTCACTTCTGGTGTATAAAGACCATTTCCATCGTCTACTCCAAACATCTCATTCATTCCACCATCATATAAATTTGATGTGCTGACGTTTCCGGTTCCATCCACAGCTGTTACGGTATACGTTCCTGCCGGGAAATCTGTGCCTGCCGTATAATTGCCACTGCCTAATTCCACTGCCGCTGATTCATCATATTCTCTTCCACTCATGCCTCCGGTTACTTCTGTATAGCTGACCTGTACTACTACATCTCCTGAAATCTTAAGTTCCACGTTTTCCTTTATTTTCAATCCATTAAAAAAGGATTCATAAAGTCCGTTCCCATCATCCACGCCAAACATTGCATTGATGCCGCCATTAAACATATTACTGCTGCTGACATTTCCATTTCCGCTTACTGCTGTCAGATTGCACTTACCAACTGGAAGGTCAACACCTGCTGTGTAATGTCCTGCTCCAAGGGTATAGTCCGTCTCGATTTGTGATAAATCTTCTTCCGGAGCATCTTCCTTCCCAGCATCTTTATCAGTATCTTTGCTCTTGCCGCTCTCTGCCTGTTCTGTGTCTGTAACAGAATTCTTATCCGAATCCTTCTTGCTGCTTCCACCGCCTGCTGCAATTGCAAATACGACTACAACGATAATTACCCAGAACCACCATTTCTTATAAATTGGTTTCTTTACTTTTTCCATCTTATGCCTCCCGTTTTCATAAATCTTATGTATGAGACAATCATATATGAGTCGGAAGGTTTTGTGGTATGCTGACGGCATACATTTTTAAATCGTTTTTATGTCAATCATTTTCCTGTCTCTTCCTGCCAGGCAATTTCTATTGTGGTGTCAGCCCAAGCAGCGTAAATTTTACATAATTTTCCAGTAGCATTCCAAAATAGAAAAGGATAAGTGCCAGGATAATCCGGATGATTATCCGTACCGGTTTCTGAAGCGAACGGATTCCCGGGACTTTGGTATCCCACAGCAGGAAATTGAATCCCACCGCGCAGGACAGCCATGCATAGATAAGTACCGCAATTGCTTCCAGTCCAAAAGCGGCCGGCGTTTTACCATACATCATCATAAACTGTATACTGCCTATAATCAGAAACAGATAAATAAAAACTGCCAGTATCTCTTTCCAGACAACTCCGGTCCGGAAGCCCGGAAGAATCGTCTGCTTCCCCTGGGGCATTTGTCTCTCCGGTTTAAATGCCAGCCTGAGTTCACTGACACTCTGGTAGCGGTTCTGTGGGTCAATCTCTATGCACTTTTTTATGATACCCTGGAATGGTTTTTTCCCTGTCAGCCGTACATTCGGCAGCACGCCCTCTAACATCACATTCATCAGAACACCCACTGCATAAATATCTGCCGTTGCATCTGTCTGAAGGAAACCATACTGTTCCGGAGATGCAAAGCCAGCCGTTCCAAGAATCGTTGTGTCTGCATTCCGGTTCATTTTCCATTGCCGAGAAATGTCAAAATCCAGTAATTTTACAACTCCATCTGTGGAAATCAATATATTTTTCGGTGAAATATCCCGATGTACAATTCCCTGTGCATGAATCTGCTCCAGCACCTCCAACAGCTGCTGTGCATAATTTCCGACAAGTTCCGGCGGCATTGTCCCATATCGCCGCAATTTTTCATCCAGTGTTTCTCCGCTGATATATTCTTCTAATATCACGCCCACATCCTGCTGCTCTTTGCAGCTTATGATTCTTACAAGATGTGGACTTTGCAGGTTCTGTAATTTACAATAAATGGGAATATTTTCTTTCTTTATAATTTTTTGAACCAGAATCCTTCCCGTGGAAGTGTCCTGCACCAGCTGCGTCTGATAAGGCATCTTACCTCCCAATATCGTCAATGGCACCTGCTGTTTTCTTTGAAACTCCTGGTATAATTTTTCGCTCATTGCTGTCAGACTCCCTTTTTCTCTTGCATTTTTATCTTCTGCATTCTATGATAATCAATATCACTATAGCAGAAATGGGTGGATTCGCCAAATGAAAAAATCAACGCAGGAACTTTTAGATATTTTAAAAAATACGCCTTCCTTCTCCGATTATACCGAGCAGGAAGAACCAGAGCTGGTACAGGTCTCTGTTTCCGATTATCTCAATCAGCTGATTCATACAAAAAATCAAGACCTGCCTTCTCTCATTCGGAAAAGCGGTCTTGACCGTAACTACTGTTATCAGATTTTTGATGTACGCAAGCGTCCTTCCAGAGACAAAGTGCTTGCTCTCTGCTTTGCCATGCATTTATCCTTTACGGAAGTACAGAATCTTTTAAAAGCCACCGGATATCCCATTCTCTATGCCCGTATAGAACGGGACAGCGCGATTATCTTTTCCCTGCAGCGGAACTGTGCACTCTCAGATGTAAATGAATTACTGTATGAATTAGGATATAAGGAACTCGCCTGAAATTATTTTCTTACTTCGCCCAGCAAAGCTGTGGCAGGAAATGTTTTTCCTGTTTCAAAATAAATTTCATTAAATTCAGCAGCATTGGTGACAACCAATGCGGTAACTGTAGAAAATCCTTTTAATTTCACAAATTCCAGATCACAGCTTATAAGTTTCTGTCCCTTTGTTACCTTGTTCCCTTCTTTTGCAAATACTTCAAAGCCCTGTCCATTCAGTTCCACTGTATCCATACCTATATGAATCAGCAGTTCTGCACCCTTTGGTGTCTCTATTCCAATGGCATGTCCAGTTTCTGCCACAGAAACGATTTTACCATCTGCCGGTGCATAAACGGTGCCATCTTCCGGGCAGATACCACATCCTGTTCCCAGCATTCCTTCTGCAAATATTGCATCCGGAATCTGTGCCTGTTCGATATATTTTCCATTCATCGGAGCAAATATTTCTTCTCCACTTTCTTTTTTCTTAAAAAACATTATCTATTTCCTTTCCCATCCTCTGTTTCTTCTGCACATTTTTCCTTACTGCAAATCCGGTTTACATGCAGAATCAGATACATTTTTTCCTCTTCTGTTACTTCACAATCTAATTTCTGATTCAGATATTCTATAATACAGTCCACACATCTGGAAATATCCGCAAACTCTTCCCTGAGATTCTGATACAGTGTGATATTATCCGTATCAATATATTGTTTACTGCAAATCCGGTCCAAAAGATATTTTATATGAGTTGCAAATCTGGCATAATCAAAGGATTCTTTATTTACCACGATATGAAGCTCCTTTTCTATAATCCGGCCGATATCCTTCAATACGCCTTCGAAGTCAATCTTATCCGTTCCATTTGTCTTCTGCTCGGATGTAATCTTTGCACTTATGATAGACATGGCAATTCCTGATAATTCATTTCTTTTTAATTTCACATGAAATACTTTGTCCATTTGTGCCACAATATACCGGCTCAATTTCATTTCCATGGGATACTGCTGCTCCATGTCATAAATAAGCGGCATCTCAATATAAATTTTCTTCCTCTCCCGCTCCATTGCAAATGCCAGATGGTCCGCCAGTGTCAGCACAAGATTTGGATTTAAATCATAATCCAGCTTGCTCTGTACCACCGGCAGTATTTTCATTGTAAATTCTATGATATCCATCGGCAGTTCATTCATCAGTCCCATGTACTGTGCGCTGATATTGTAAAATGTCCTGTCTATATTTTCCAGTTTTATCTCATATGGCATCTGTGGAAATCCAATTCCCTTTCCAAAAGCAATTAATTCACAACCATTCCCATCTTTACATACTGCTACATTATTATTGATTTTCTTAATTGCAAGCATCGCTTTTTCCTCCACATGAGTTTTCTCTATTATACTACGTTACTGATAGTATCTTCCATCATCTTTTTCACCAAATACACCAATATTATAATCGATTCCTGTTACCAACCACCTGCCATCCTCTTTTTTCAGGTGCCACAGGTAGTCTACCGAATAAAACATAGTATCAATATTACCAGCATGGGTAAATTTTGTGCCGATTCTGTGCGGTTCATACCGCCATACCACCATTTCTGCTTCATTGCCGGTTTGCTTTATCGACACAATCTTTCCCACATGCGACATACTGTTTTCCTTTTTCCGCTTTCCCTGCAGCATAGTGAGCAGTTCCTTTTTTCCTTCAAAGGAGTTTCCCGGTATATTCGACTGAATCGTCTCTGTCATAACCGATGCTGTAATCTCAAAGTCATCCTCATCAATCCCCCATGCATACCGGCAGAACAGATCTGCAATCTTTTCTTCCTCTGTCCAGTCTTCCCCATTGTCCATTACCCGCCATGGTGCTTCCTCTTTTGAAATAACAGGATGTTTTTTATAGCCGGTCCAGATATCATAATCAATTAACTTCCACCATCCACGGACAAAGGATGTATTTCCGCATTCCATATCATGGCAGTATTTCAGACTACTCATTTTCCATATCGCATCTTCCTTTATCCAGTTTATCAGATAGTGTCCGCCAAATGTAAACCAGTGTAAATAATAATCTTCCTTCACTCCCACTGTTGCAATCACATATGCCGACTGCACCGCCTGATCCTTTTCCTGAAAAATACATGTATTGTAAATCCGGTACCGGCTGAAATCCAGCTTTGGTCCTCTCCAGACCAATTTCTCTTTGACTGCATCAAATCCCTCCGCATCTCCAACCGTTTCCGACTGCATTCTGCAATCTTTGGCAATGACCACCTCCCAGAACTTCGCATCATTCTTTTCCAGACCCTGGACAAAATATTCAAACTGTTGCTTTATTTTATCTCTTTCTCTCATATGATAAACTCTCTTTTCCCCCGCTTTCTATAACCTGACGGTACCAGTAATAAGATTCTTTTGGAATTCTCTTTCCACTTCCATTTCCTTTGTTATCAAAGTCTACATAAATAATTCCATAGCGTTTATCCATTTCACCTGTACTCACACCTACTAAATCTATACATCCCCACGCCGTATAAGCCTTCACATCCGCACCATCTTCCAGTGCTTCTTTTACGGCATTTATATGTTCCTTTAAATAGGCAATGCGGTAGGTATCCTGAATTTTTCCATTTTCTATATGGTCTCGTGCTCCCAGACCATTTTCCAATACCATAAGCGGGACTTCATACCTTCCATACAATTCATTCAAAGCAATCCGAAGTCCCTCTGCATCAATCTGCCAGCCCCACTCACTTTGTTTTAAATATGGATTCTTCACTCCTACCATCAGGTTTCCCATGGAGGACTCCAATCCCTGCTGTCCACTGATACAATTCGAAAAATAATAACTGAATCCACAAAAATCGGCTGTTCCTTTCTGCAAAAGTTCTTCCTCTTCTTTACTGCATGTTATCGAAATCTTATTTTTCCGGAAAAACTTTTTCATATACCATGGATACTTTCCTTTTAACCGCACATCCAGGCAAAAGAGATTGTGAATCTTATGATGCTCCTGTGCCATTCTTACATCCTCCGGTCTGCAGGAATAAGGATAGGTACAGTAATAGGCAATCATTGTACCAACCCTGATATGTGGATATTTTTCATGTGCATATGCACTTACCCATGCTGCCGCAAGAAACTGGTGATGCAAACACCGGTATCTTCTTTCCATGTCATCCTGTTCCGGTAAAATATTGCATCCTTCTTTTTCGATTATTCCACCGCCAAATACTGTTCCAAGCGGCAGTGTCAGGCAGTTTATCTCATTAAAAGGAATCCAGTAAACCACCAGATCTGCATATTCATCGATTATGGTTTTTGCATATTTTTCATATAGCGGGATCAGCTTTGGATTACTCCAGCCTTCATATTTCATTGCAAGTGCCAATGGCAGATCATAATGCAGAATTGTAACTATCGGCTCTATCTTATATTTTCTGCAGGTTTCAAACACGCTTCTATAGTAGTCTAAGCCTGCCTGATTCGGAGTTTCTTCCTCTCCCGTTGGGAATATTCTTGTCCACGCAACAGACATCCGGAAACATCGAAATCCTGCTTCTGCAAATAATTTGATATCTTCTTCATAATGCTCATAAAAATGATTTCCATAATGAGATGGATAAATATATTTTTTATCTAAGGAGGGGAAGCATTTTCTCCCCTCCTCCTTATCTCCCAATGCCATACAGTCTGCTATGCTGGCTCCTTTTCCATTTACATTCCAGCCGCCTTCTGTCTGACACGCTGAAACAGCACCACCCCACAGAAAATCATCTGGAAAGCTTCCTTTATCTTGCTGCATCCTTTCTCTCTCCTTTACCAAATCCAAACACTGCCATCAAAATAAATCCTGCGACCATACTTACTGCTGCTGCCAGTAAATAGAATCCAAATGTATCTGAAAAATATCCGGATAATCCTAAAATTCCTGCATTGACAAATCCCATTGCCTTACATCCGAAAATTCCCATTATCATACCGCCCAGGGCTCCGGCAATACCAATCACTGCATAAGAACGTTTATATTTCATACATACGCCAAAGAGAATCGGCTCTGTCACTCCGGCAAGTAATGCGGTAATTCCGCTTGCTCCTGCAAGAGATTTTACTTCCTTGTCTTTGCTTCTGAACCAGATAGCAAATGCCACTCCAATCTGTGCATAACAGGTTGCACTCATAAATGCCAATACCGGGTCAGCTCCCATATTTGTAAAATTCAACATGATAATAGGTACCAGTGCCATATGTACACCAAGAATAGTCAGATATCCAACAGTTCCACCTACCAGAATTCCAAACAAAACTGCATTGGTATCATTCAGCCAGTTACTTGCCTTTCCAATCAGATTGGACAATTCACTGGATGCCGGGCCAATTACCAATACACTCAATACCACCATAACAAAAATGGTAATCAGTGGCACAAATAATAACTGGATTGATTTGGGAATAAACCTCTTCAGTAATTTTTCCAGCTGAGCCTGTATAGGTACTATAATTAATGCTGGTATAATCATGGAAGAATATGTTATTACCGTTAACGGCAGTCCAAATAATGTTAATGGGTCTTCTGCTCCTGCCAGTGCCGTAAAATTCGGTTCCATCAACGCTCCCATGATAACCATTGCAACAACAATATTTGCTTTTAAATATTTTGCTGTATTATATGCAATTAAAAGCGGTATAAAATAAAATACTGCATTTCCTGCTGCTGACAATACAGCATACGTTGCGCTGGTTGCATCCAGCCAGCCTAAATAAGTAAACAAGGACAGGAATCCCTTTAACATACCGGAACCAACCAGTGCCGGAACCAATGGTATGAATGCATTGCTGATATAATCTAATATCTGCTGTCCGATTTTTTTCTTTTCTCCAGCCTCTTCTCCATCTGTAATATCTAATTCTGTAGTTTTGATATTTGCAATTTTGCAGACACAGTCATAGACATCATTCACATCTTTTCCAATGATTACCTGAAATTGTCCTCCTGCATTTTTTATGCCCAGTACTCCCTGTAATGCCTCTATTTCCTCTGCTTTCACCAGGCTGGTATCTTTTAATGTAAACCGCAGTCTGGTCATACAATGTGTGCAATTACTTATATTTGCTGCTCCCCCTATTCTTTCCAGTATTTCTTCCGCTATTTTTTCAAATTTACTCTGCATATGAAACACTCTCCTTTCTGCTGCCTCGTTTTATAACAATCATTTTTAACAAAAAATACCCAAAACACATAGCACGCGCTTTACTATGTCCTTTGGGTAATGCTCCTGTTTCCAGGATAACAATCCTCTCGGAAATTTCCATTTGCTGCAACAAAAAAGCTCCTCTTTGGCACCATACAACGAAAAGCTGTACAAGTAATGCCTCCAAGGAGTTACAATCTTGTTCTCAATTGATATATTTATGGTACCATGCAAATCCAGCAATTACAAGCCGTAATATTTGCCAAATTATACCGGAAAATTTCGTCACTTCTGACAATTTCCAATCACCCGGAATACCTGCTCTGCCGTATAGCTCATATTCTCATATGCCACAGTCTTCTGCATGGCTTCTTCCAATGTCATCACACCCGGCAAAATTGGAAATGCTCCATCGATAAGCTGCATATCATCCTGCACTTTCCGGACGCCCTGCGGTTCAATGCTTCCGGCAAATACCAGTACCATGCAGCCCTTTTCTTTTGCCCGCTTTGCAATTCCAACCGGCGCTTTTCCCATAGCAGTCTGTCCGTCAAATCTTCCTTCTCCGGTCACTACGATATCGGCTTCACTTAATTCTTTCTCCGGCAATACCGCATCTAATACTATCTCTACGCCCGGACGTAAATCCCCGCCCAGATAGGATGCAAATGCAAAGCCCAGTCCGCCTGCTGCTCCGGCTCCCGGCATGTTCCGGTTGTCTACTCCTAAAGCCTTTTCTGATACATCAGCAAAATGAGATAACGCCTCATCCAGTTTTACCAGCATTGCTTCATCTGCACCCTTCTGTGGTGCAAACACAGCGCTGGCACCTGTTGTGCCACATAATGGATTTGTCACATCACAGGCTATTTCAAAGGTACATTCTTTCAGCCTCTTATCCAACGCCTCCGTATCTATCGTTTCCAGGTCTTTCAGTTCTTTTGCTCCAAATCCTATTTCGATTCCATCTTTTTTATAAAAATGACAGCCTAATGCCTGCAGCATTCCGGAACCGCCATCATTGGTGGCACTGCCGCCAATTCCAACGATAAACTTACGGCAGCCTCTGTCCATGGCATGGCTTATCAGTTCCCCCACACCATAAGTAGTGGTTTCCATTGGATTTCGTTTATCCACCGGCACCAGTGGCAGACCAGCTGCTTCTGCCATTTCTATTACAGCAGTTTTGTCCGGAAGAATCCCATAGACCGCCTTTACTTTCTGACCAAGTGGTCCTGTCACTTCTGCTTTTTCCAATCTGCCATTCAGACCGCTTGTCAGCGCAGATACTGTTCCTTCGCCACCGTCTGCTACCGGCTTTATAATTATTTCTGCTTCAGGCATCGCCCTCTTTATTCCTTCTTCTGCGGCTTTTCCCGCCTCTAAGGAACTTAAACTGCCTTTTAATGAATCTATTGCTACGATTACTTTCATTGGATTTTCCTCATTTGCTTATTCTACTACCTGAAGTATGTCACAAAAATCATGAATTGAAAAGTCTGAAATATTACATTTCGCAGCACTGCCTATGGCAATTGCCACCATTCCGGCTGCTTTTGCTGCCTGTATACCAGCCTCTGCATCTTCTACCACATAACAGAGTTCCGGTCTCACCAACAGCATATCTGCTGCCTTCAAAATACTTCCGGATTCGGTTTGGAATGCTGTAATCCATTTCCGTCTGAAATTGCATCAAAATATCCCGTCAATGCCGTTCTCTCCAGAATATATTTTGCATTTTTGCTGGAGGAACCGACCGCAAGAAGATAACCCATACTTTTTAACCGTGATAACGCTTCCCTTACTTCAGCTTTCACATCCTGTGGAGTCATCTGTGATAATAACCGGCGGTATATTTCATTTTTCTTTTCTGCCATATGCTCCTTCTCTTCATTGGTGTAAGTCTTATCTGAGTCTTCTAATACAATCTCAAGACTCTCCATACGGCTGATTCCACGCAGTCTGTCATTTTTCTTTTCATCAAACGGAAGATTTAATTCATCTGCAAGACTTTTCCATGCCTGATAATGATACTGGTCTGTATGCACCAATACTCCATCCAGATCAAATATGATTGCCTTCATATCCTTATTCCTTTCCATATTTCAAATGCAGGTCATCTTTCAGAATATATTTTTTTCCCTGGACTTTTATGGTTACCGGTTCCTTGCTTTTTCCGCTGTTACATAAATGGAGCGAAATATTTTCTTTATCCATAAAGCAGTCCATTTTTTGTCCTTGCACCATAACAGAAAATTTTATGGAATTCCAGTGTTCCAAAAGATGTGGAGCTAATATAATACCATCTTCATCACAGGATACTCCTGCAAATCCTGCAATAACACATTTCCAGATTCCGCCTAAGGATGCTGCATGAATACCATCTACAGAATCCTGCGGGTTGTCGCATAAATCCGTTTCCAATGCCTTGGCAAAAAATCTTTCTGCCATCTCCATCTCCCCTATTTCTGCGCAAATCTGTGCATGGGCGCAATAACTTAAGGAGGAATCATGCAAAGTCCTTTTTTCATAAAACAGAACATTTTTCTTTACAACATCTGCTGGAAACAGTCCCGGAAAAAGTGTAAACAGCATTACTAAATCTGCCTGTTTCAATACCTGCATATCTACCACTTCATCTCTGGAATAATCCAGCAAAACGGATTGTTTCACAGGTGATTGTCTGTATTTTTCAATATCCTTTAATTCTTCTTTGCCAAGAAATGCATCATCTTGCGGAATAATTCCATTTTTATCCGGCTTTGGAAGGTAAATGTGTTCCAGAAAATACTGCCACTTTTCCTGCATGACTTTCAGGGTTCCATTTTCCTTCATCTTTTTAACATATGGACTATCTAATGCTTCCTCTGATGCTTTCAGGGCAAGTTTTACATTATATGCTGCCATATAATTGGTATAAGCATTATTATCAATATGCTCATTATATTCATCCGGTCCGATGATATTGAGAATTTCCAGTCTTTCATTCCGTTCTTCTGCTCTGGATACCCAGAAATTTGCTGTTTCACAAAGTATTTCTGTTCCATACTGATTCAAAAACTCCCTGTCATTACTCCAATAATAATAACGGCTTATTGCAAATGCAATATCTGCGGTTACATGATGCTCTTTGATACCCGACCATACTTTATTTGCCTTACCGGTATGTATATTTAACGCTGCATAAAGCGGTGTTTCTTCAAAGCCATCCTTTGCACATTCCCAGGGATACATAAATCCCTGAAAGCCATAATCTTCTGCTTTTCTTTTTGCACCGGCTTTTCCTCTATAGCGGTACTCCAATAACTTTCTTGCCGCCTCCGGAAACTCAGCGACAAAAAATGGCAGGATGAACAATTCTGTATCCCAGAATACATGTCCTTTATAACCTTCACCGGTTAACCCTTTTGCCCCTATGCTATACCGGTTGGTATAAGCCGGATCCATGCCATACATCTGATACTGTGCATATGCAATTCCTGCCTTTTCCTGCAGACTGGCTCCATCAATTTCAATTGCAGCTCTTTGGCAGAACCCTTCCATACTTTTTTTCTGGTTTGCTATTGCCTGCTCATATCCACGCTTTAACTGCTGCTGTATTTTTTCTAATTTTTCTTCCAGAACATCTTTACATTCTGCGGAATCTTCCTGTATATGAGAAATCCGAAACAGAGTTATCGCATCTCCCTTTTCCATTAAGATGCTGTTTTTGGCGTAGATACTGCGTCTCTTTAAATGATAGGAGCAGTCCTGCTGTTCCTGATTTTTTTCAAAACAGGTTCCTGTCAGTATTTCCAGTCCATCATCCTGCAGTGCGCCATGATATGCCATAATCTCTTTTCCATAGACTCTGCATTCTGTTTTTTGAAAATGAGAAGTTCCGGAATTGGTTATCTGTCCATTAATTCCATATTCAAATGTAACTGTTGTCTTATTTCCATCCAGCAATGTTACTTCTGTCTTATGGTAAAATAGGGTTTTTTCAAAATCTGCTGCAAAACGTTTTGACCGGAGTAGAAAACGTAGTCCATTTTGTGTCCGGAACAGAATATTTATCCACAGTTCCCCGGTATAAAGATTTAATTTTCTTTGAAATTCCTCTACCCGGACATTGTCAAGGTTCACTGACTCTCCCTGTATATACATGCCTAATTCTACCACATCAGGACAGTTCACAAGTTCTGTTACTTCACCATCCTGTGCTTTCTGGTATAATCCGCTCACAAACATACCGGGAGTTGCATCAATGCCTCTCAACTCCAGCATTGCCCTGACTCCAAAGTGACCATTGCTCTGTGCAAATACTGATTCTGTTTTTGCTATGTAACGTCTGTTATAATGCTCTTCCGCCAGCCAAAGCCCCTCTTTATTTTTGATTGGTTGATAATAGAACATACTCCACTCCTATTCTTCCAGCATGACAGGTTCTCCACTCTCCGCTGAACGATACAATGCATCGATTAATCTCTGCACATAATACCCTTGTTCTGCTGTTACCAGCAATTTTTCTTCACCTCTTACCGCCTTTATAAAATTATATAAAGCCTTTGTATGAAGCTCCATTTCTTCTATAAACGGATAGGATGTATTGCTCATTTCTGCACCCTGATAAATCTCCAGTGGAAAAAGTGATAGTCCACTCTTTTCTCCACAAAGTTCAACATTCCGCTTATCCTTTTCTTTTATATTTAATGCAAAAGCTGTCTCCAGCTGCATAACTCTTCCGTCAGTAAAACTGATGAATCCAAACAAACTGTCTTCCACACTATATTTATCCGGATTCCATTCTCCCATAATTCCTTTTCTTCCAGTCTTTCCGATTTTGTCAAAACTGCCGGCACACACATATGCTATTTCCGGATAATCCAGAAGATAACAGGCAAGATCTAACATATGGGCCCCAATATCAATGAGCGGACCACCGCCCTGCATTTCACGATTGGTAAAACATCCCCATCCCGGGATTCCTCTTCTGCGCACCCAGGAAGCTTTGGTATAATAAACGGTTCCCAAGTCACCTTTATCTATTTTTTCTTTGGCAATTGCTGTATTTCTTCCATGCCGGAAATGAAAATCATAGGTAAGGAGCAATCCATTCTTTTCTGCAAGCTGCCACATTTCCAAAGCTTCCTTTGGGTTCATTGCAGGAGGTTTCTCACAAAATACATGACAGCCGGCATTTAAAGCTTCTATTGTCAGTGGATAGTGAAATTTATTTGGAACACAAATGCTCACTACATCCGGTTTTACTTCCCGAAGCATTCTGGTACTGTCCTGATAATATGCAGGAATATCAAAATCCTCTGCAAGCCTTTGTGCAGCTGCCTCATTTGCATCACTTACTGCCACGATTTCCACATTTTCCATTGAACGGTATGCCGGAATATGGGAAGTTCTTGCAATCTGACCTGATCCTATAATTGCGGCTCGAATTACTTTCTTTTCTTCCATTCTCTTTCTTCCCTTCTGTCATGTATATCTGTCTTTAAATAAACTGTTTCATATAAGTTACTGATTTCTGATATGCTTCCAGTGGATTCTCTCCACGGATCCTTCCTTCATTTACTACAGCACCATCAAATCCAATTTCTTTTAATGTCTGCATATGACGTTTAAAATCAATAGAACCGGTACCCGGCTGATAACGATGATTTTCTGCAATATGTACATGACCGATATAATCTTTGTATTTTCTTAAGGTCTCAGAAATATCATCCTCTTCAATGGACATATGATAAAAATCTGCTGTAATCTGGACATTTTTGAAATGTCCCATGTCAATCATGTCTACACCGTCTTTGGTTGTATTTAACATATGATCCTGGTAACGGTTTAACGGTTCAAGATAAATTTTCACACCATATTCTCCAGCTACCGGATCCAGTTCTTTCAGGGAATCCTGGATGGCTTTCACATCACCTTCATGACTTCTTGGTGAAACCATAGGTGGCAGACGATAGGTAAACATACCCCATGCTGCCGGAACGACAACGCCTGTTCCACCTACTTCTGCAATATTTTTTAAAATAACTTTTAAATCTGCGATTCCATTAAGACGACGCTCTTCTATAAAGTCACCAATCCAGCCACGATATCCGCCACACGCAGAAGATACCGGAAGTCCAGACTCTTTGATTGCCTCTTTTAATTCATCCTTCTGTTCCATCAGAACTTTTCCATCGATTTCAAAGCATTCAAATCCCATTTCTTTTGCAAATGTAAGTTTTGATTTGACTTAATTCATAACATTTATTAACTGTTATATCTTATCCTCGTGAAGTCCGCAACCCCTTGAAAATGCTAAATTTGTAGCAAGTGAGTTTGCCCTTATGCTTTCCCTTGTGTTATATCCTTTTCCCTCATGTTACGAATGCTCGCAAGGGCAAAATCAAGGGAAAGAAAATCCAGTAACAAATTATAACATGAAATGAAAATGGCAGTAAGAACGGATTGAAATGCTTTCAAAACTTTTAGAAAATTAAGGAAAGGACAGATAAGATATGAGATTGATTTATGCAAGATATAATCCGCAATGTAATAGCATAGATGTAACCACGTTTGAAAATGTAGTGCTTAGAATTGATTGCAATAAGGCAGAGGAAGGATTGAGAACTACTCCCGGCTCCCAGTGTTCGTTGAATGCTTTGGCTATTGATAATCCATTAGAATATGCAAGATTATACTTGGATGGAGAAATGCAAGTATGGGTTGATGCAGAGGATCGTTTAGATACGTGGTGATTTTGCTAATATAATATCATGATAGAGGTCTAGTACTAAAAATTCCAGAAAAATATATAGAACGTACGGTTATTCCATAATAAGAGGCAGGAATCTTAAGTTTCTAGATGTTTGAATTTTGCCTTAAGGTAAATAGAGAGGACACATTGATTTTTCAGTGTGTCCTCTCTATTTAAAAATATTTTTAAATAGTCCTTGTAAAAAGACAAAACGTATGCTAAAATCTATTTAAAGAGATTTTTAAATAGGTAAAAGATATGAGAGAAACTAACATTTTTAAAGTGTTGGCAGATAGCCAGAGAAGAGCCATTCTTATGATGTTGAGAAATGAGCGATTAAATGCCGGAGAGATTGCTGAAAAATTACAGATCACACCGGCTGCTCTTTCTTATCATTTAAAATTATTAAAAAACGCAGATTTGATATCTGAATATAAAGAGAAAAACTTTGTTTATTATGAAATCAACACTACGGTTTTCGATGAATTAATTATATGGGTTAACCAGTTTGGAGGAAAAAAAGTATGAAAAAAATAATGTGGACAGTAGCAATGATTCCAGTTGTAGTTACAAGTGTGGTACTACAGTTTATGCCTGATATTATACCTATGCATCATGACTTGGAGGGAAACACTGACAGATGGGGAAGTAAAACAGAAAGCTTTATTTTTCCGGTAATTATTTTGTTTATTACACTGTTTTGGCACTTGCTAATCTATGTGTTTGAGGAAAAATCAAAAAATGCAAATACAGAAAAGGAACAGATGGAAGCAAAATCTTCTGCAAAGGTATTATGTGTGGTAGGAATTTCGCAAGCAATCATGTTCGGGATTATGCATTATTTTATTCTTTATTCTTCTTGGATACAGGCAAATGCAGGTGGTGAACATGCGGTTATTGACATTGCAAAAGTTTCATGTATTTTGTGTGGTATTGTATTTATTGTATTAGGAAATTTTATGACAAAGGCAAAACGAAATACAGTAGTTGGACTTCGAACCGTTTGGAGTATGCACAATGATAATACATGGAGAAAGAGTAACCACTTTGGTGCAATATGTATTATTATTACGGGGTTATTAACTATTATTACAACCGCATTTACAAGTGGGATGACTGGCACAATCTTTATGCTGATTTATTTGTTAGCAGCAACGCTTGTTGCTGTAGTGTACTCAAAAAAGGTATATGATAAGGAAATAGAAAAATAATTTGTGTCTTTATGCGAGAGGGTGAAATTCCAGTCTTTTACGGAGAGATAACAAACGAAGGGAGGCAATTGCCTCCCTTCGTTTGTTATCTACTCCTTCCACGATTTGGTGGAGAATATGGTCTTGTTAACTCTCGCTCCTTTATGTCCTGTTTCTTAGATTTAAGCTTATCGTGTAGTGATTGTGGCTTCTCGCCATACTGCTGTTCCCAGTTCTTAAGGCTATCCTGATAATCCCCATAAGCTGTCTCTGCCTTATGAAATGCCTTGTAGAAGGCTTCCGCATTCGGATACCCGTATTCCTTTACGATTTGGGATAAGCGAACTTTCATTCGGGAAATACGTTCCTCCAATCCGGCTATCTCCGTTGAAAGTTCGGAACGCCTTTTTGCTTTGAAGATACCTTTGCTGTCGGACAGTTCAATTTCAAGGTCACTTCGCTGTTTCTCAAGTGCAAAAATTGCTTTATTCTGTTCCTGCAGCTTTTGATAAATCTCGCATAAGTGCTTGTAAGAAACTGCTTCCGGTGACGGCTGTGGTCTTGGCGGTATGGCAGGCTTTGGTGTATCTGCCTGCTTTCTGCTTTCTTCCGGTACAGCTTTCTGCTCCTTGAAATCTGTGTTCTCCGGTTCTGCCTCAAGCTCTTTGGAAATCACTTTGTCTGCAAGTTCCAGAGTTTTCAGTAATACTTTTGAAATAAGCAGTTCCAATACTGCAATGGCAGTACCGATAATGGAAGATAACAGATTGGGTCTGTTTCCGTAAATCCATACGGATTCAGCAATCCTATCTGTTATCCGTTCCTTTTTTATCTGCATAATCTCGGATTTGGCAACACCCGTTACAATCGCTCTGTCTACCGTCTGATTCCATAAGGTACGCTTGGCATTATCTGCTTCCATCTCTGCGGCTTTCGGATTGTTCTTGCCAATCTTCTTGGTGGCAAGATACATGCCGCCTCGTTCAAAGACCTGTAATCGCTGCTTCTCGTCCTGCACATACTGATTGATAAGATTGGTATAATCCTGCTTGACGGTATCAAGGAAATTTTCAGCCTTGAAGCGTTTATCCTTAATGGAGAAAATCTGTCTTTCGTATACCTCACCTTTGTGAATCACCTTGCACCTTTTACGGATATTTCCATCTTCATCAAGTATCTCTTTTTTGGTGCGTACATGATTTCCCTTTTCGTCATAGAACATATTGCGGGTGGCAACCTTTTCTATGGGCTGTTCCAAGAGTGTACGCTCCGAAAAAATGAGATGGATGTGATAGTTGGTTTTCCGCTTATTGTGATGCAGGGCTGCGATACAATCCGTTCCGTAAGTCTGTCTGAAATGGTCTGTAAATATCTGCAACAGTTTGTCTGGAGGATACTCCGTAAAAGATTCCGGCAGGGCTATGATCAATTCCCTTGCCTCAATACATTTCCCCTCCGTACCACTTTTTTTAAATTCTGCATGATTACATTTTGCAAGGTCACTCCAGAAAGAACGTTCTGTGGTTTCATATACTGCATACAGATTTTCCTGCTTCTTGGGGCTTGAAATATAATAAATTCTTCCCCGGACATTGTGGAGCTTCGTCATCTGAATAAATGAATTTCTTGGCATGTGCTTCCCCCTTTCTGTATCTGCCAAGTACGAAGCTACAAGAAATGAGGATGAGATACTTTCTTATATGAAGTGAGTAGGCTACATAGGTAGCCCGTCTACGAACATATCCGCCTGTCGGCGGAAGCTCCCTGCAAGGGCGAAATACACAGAGAACAAATCGAAGATTTGTGCGATGGGTGTATTTCGCTCTCAAACGCCGAGGGCTTGTATAAAAAAGTTTCTTCCCCACTTCTTAAATTTCCGGTTGTATCTTAGAGGAAGCACATGGTATAATCTATTTGCGTGTAGGTATATCATGGCTTCGGTCAGATACATACCTTAGGGATGGTCTTAGGACTGTCCCTATTTAATTTGTCACATTTCTTGTGACAGCTCTGACATTTCCTTTGTCCCTTAAGTCCCTGCCTTCATTGGCGGTCATGAACTTTTCAAGCATATCCGTTTTGATAAGGACTTTCCGTCCTACCTTCAATACCGGAAGCTTTTTCCATTCTACCAGTTTCCGCAGGATATTTCTGCCGATACCCGTATAGTCGGCAGCTTCCTCAATGGACAGTGCAATCTTCACTTCTGTCATTAAAACACCTCCTCTTGAATTGCATAATGCAATTTTGTAACTATGCCTACTATATAACTTTTATATCTTCTTGTCAAGCGTTACGAAATTTTAAAAGCAATTATTAACTTGCATATTGCAATACTATTTTTACTGTGTTATACTTTAGCCATACCGAAAAAGGAGGCGTATCAGAATGAAAGATAAAGAATTACGCAAGTTAATCGGTAGCAGGGCAAAACAACGCAGACTGGAATTAGGTGTCAACCAGCCTTATATAGCAGAAAAGATGGGAGTTACCGCTTCCACCATACAGCGGTATGAGGCAGGAACGATTGACAACACCAAGAAGCTTGTTCTGGATGGTCTGTCGGAAGCACTTCATGTATCAGTGGAGTGGTTGAAGGGCGAGACGGAAGAAATGACAAGTGATGTTACGGATAAAAGGGAATTACAGATTCGTGATACCATGACTTCCATTCTCTCCAAATTTCCTTATGATATGAAGGCAGACGAAGCGGATTTTTCCAAAGATTTACTGCTGCTGATGTTGAAGGAATACGAATTATTCGTTGATTCCTTTCAATATGCCTGTAAGAATTTTAAAGGGAATACGGAAGATGCCACAATCGCAAAAGTAATGGGGTTTGAATCCAATCAGGAATATAATGAGATTATGTTCCTTAGGGAAATCACCCATACGGTAAATGCACTGAACGACATGGGCGACATTGTAAGGCTCTATTCCAAGAATCCCGAAACGGCAGCCGTAAGGCTTGCAAATCTTCTTTCAGAGAAAGACTCCGAACCGGTATAGATAGACAACCGGAGTTATGATATACTTACACGCAGAAAGCATTTCATCAGTTCCGATTGTCGATATCGAAAGGAGAAACGATTATGGCAAAAGGTTCTGTAAGAAAGAAAGGCAAGAAATGGTACTACCGCTTCTATGTGGAAGATGCAAGCGGTAACCTGGTACAGAAGGAATTTGCTGGTACGGAAAGCAAAAGCGAAACGGAAAAGCTGTTAAGGCAGGCAATGGAGGATTATGAAGCCAAGCGGTTTGTTGCAAAGGCTGACAACATTACTCTCGGAGAGCTGCTTGACCTGTGGGCTGAGGAAGAATTAAAGACAGGCACATTAAGTAATGGAACGGTCGGCAATTATCTTCAGACAATTGGGAGAATCAAACAACACCCTATCAGCAAAAGGAAACTGAAAACGGTGACTTCGGTACACCTGCAGGAGTTTATGGATTTGCTCTCATTTGGAGGCACTGTGGGAGATTTTATATCAAAAGGATATTCCATTGATTATGTAAGGTCATTTTCAGCAGTATTGCAACAGTCATTCCGGTTTGCGGTATTTCCGAAACAGTTTATTACCTTCAATCCAATGCAGTATGTGGTGATGAGGCATAAAAAGGAAGAAACGGATTTGTTTGCGGATGAAACAGCCACAGACAGAGACAAGGTTAAACCGCTTTCCTTTGAAATGTACCGGAAACTGATTGAACAGCTTGGAAAACGAAGTGGGGATGCGATTCTTCCGGTTCAGATAGCATACTTTACAGGTCTCAGACTTGGAGAGGTAGCAGGTCTGACATGGCAGGATATCAACCTTGAAGAACAGTATCTCACTGTACGCAGGAGCATCCGCTACAATGGTGCTACCCATAAGCACGAAATCGGTCCGACAAAGTGGAAAAAGATCAGGGTTGTTGACTTTGGCGATACTCTCGCAGATATTTTGAGGAATGCAAAAAAGGAACAGCACAAAAACCGTTTTCAGTATGGGGAACTCTACCAGCGGAATTTTTACAGAGAAGTAATGGAAAAGAATCGGGTGCATTACGAGTATTATCATTTGGGAATGACAGAGAATGTGCCGGAAGATTACATCGAAATCTTCTTTGTATGCTTAAGGGAGGATGGCTGTCTGGAACTTCCGGCAACCATAGAAACAGCCTGCCGGACAGCAGGAAGAAAAGTACCGGAACTTGAAGGCTTCCATTTCCACACACTGAGGCATACCTACACGACTAACCTCTTATCCAACGGGGCACAACCGAAAGATGTGCAGGAACTGTTAGGCCACTCAGACGTGAGTACCACCATGAATGTCTATGCCCATGCTACAAGGGAAGCAAAGCGGACTTCCGCAAGACTTCTTGATAAAGTGGCAGGCAACGATTAAACAACTGAATAATGAATTTTCCCTTGTAATTATCCCATAAGGGCAAAAACAAGGGAAAAGGATACATATATAGAATTTTCAATGGCGGGAAGCCTTGAAAATACGGGAAAGTTAAGAGAGTTAATAGATAAATTCAAGTTTCTCAACTAAATCTTTTGGAAAAAAATCTCTATCCTGTGTTCCAAGTAACATATTCTGTTCCTCCTTTTCAATAAAGCCCTTTGTTATTTAAATGTTACACCAAGCTTGATGCTCTTATCCGGTTCTCTGTCTACATATTTGCAGAATCCTTCTGCACTTTCTTCAAATGAAATAATCGGATATACAATATCACGGCAATCTAAATATCCATTCATCAGCATATTCCATACCACATCTTCAATTCTCTTTCTTGTCCATCTTGGATATTCTGGCAATGGCTCTGAGCAGGCTCTGGAAAATACAATTTTTGCCTGATTAAAATGACCTTCCTGTCCTAACCAAAGACCTGCCGGAAATGGTTTTGCAAATGCTGCATAGGCAATGGTTCCATTGTATGCAACTCCTTTTAATGCGGACTGTAATGCCTGCATGCTTCCACTGGTTTCAATAATTCCATCTGCACCCATTTTTCCGGTTGCTTTTTTAATTTCATAACCAACATCACACTGTGTCGGATCAAAGGTGAAATGAGCGCCCATTTTCTTTGCTACTTCTCTACGATGTTCAATCGGGTCTACACCAATTACAACTGCTGCACCAGCTTTTACTGCAAGCTGTAATGCAATCAGACCAATGGCGCCAAGACCAATAACTGCTACACAGTCTCCCGGTCTTACTTCCGCATCACGGACCGATGCCAAAGCAAACTGAGCCGGGTCATAGCATACTGCATTTGCTGCAGAATCTGTCGGTTTCATTTTACGGAGCTTATAATTATTAACTGCTTTTACAATCTGGGTCTCCTTAATCTGTCCATAAGAACATACTCTGTCACCTACTTTATATTCAGTAACATCTGCTCCTGCTTCGATAATGGTTCCAACAAACATATTTCCAAGTGGTAAATCACCAAAGACAATTCCTCTTGGTTCATCTTTATCTCTTTGTACAAACATTCTCCACTCATCATCAAATTTTCCATCAATAAAAGGAGTGGTTCCACGAAAATCTGCCAGCTCTGTTCCATGCTTCGGGGCTGCAAACTCAACCTTTACCTTTACTTCATCTGATGCGATTGGTCTGTCTTCATACTCTACCAGTTTTGCCTCTCTTGGGGCTGTTGCGACTAATTTTTTCATATTAATATTCTCCTTTTTCTATATTAACCTTTCACGCCGCCTTCTGTTGCGCCGCTCTTTATGAGGTTCTGACTAAATGCATACATAATTACAATCGGCAGTGAAGTTACAAGCGATGCGGCCATCATTCTGCCCCAGATATAATCCGGTGTATTAAACAGTGAATTCAATCCGATTGTAATCGTCAATTTATCCGGTGAATCTAAGAATATGGATGCAAATAATACATCATTCCATGCAATCATAAACGCATATACAAATACGGAAATCAGACCCGGAATCGACAATGGTGTCATAATACGGAAAATAATACCCATTCGTGACAAACCATCTACCCTTCCTGCCTCTTCCAGCTCATATGGTACAGTTTCAAAATAACTTCGTGTCATATAAATAGCTGTCGGCAATGTCTGGATAATCATACAGATAATTACTGCTTCTCTTGTATTTCGTAATCCGATAGATGCAAGCATCTTATATAATGGTACAATCAATAAAATTCCGGAAAACATATATACAAAGAAAAACATTTCTGTCATTACATTTTTTCCTTTAAAGCGAAGTCTTGCCAGTGCATAGCCTCCTAAGATTCCAAGGAACACTACCAGCACTGATGTAATCAACGCTATGTACATACTGTTTTTAAAATACTTCATAAACGGAAAAATACTCTCATTAAATATGTCTGCAAAATGCTTTAATGTAAAACTTCTTGGTATTATTGTCGGTGGATATCCAATTGTCTCTGAAGTTTCTTTCAGAGAGACGCTCAGCATCATAATCATTGGAAATACTAATACCGCCAGAACTGCAATGAGTATTACATAAAAGACGATATTCTTACGAATTTTTCTCGCATTCCTATTCTTCTTTCTCACTGCGGAGCACCACCTTTCTAACCATTATTACACAGGCAAATATCAGTACAAATAACAGTAATGATATTGCTGCTGCCTTTCCAAAATCATGTGTTGCAAATGCCATGTCATACAGATATACACCGATAACATCTACCTGTTTCGTCAACAGATATACTTCTGCATAAATGTAGAATACCCAGATGATACGCAGGCTTACTACGGTAACCATTGTTGATTTTAATGCCGGGTATGTTACTACCTTAAACTTCTGCCATGCTGTTGCTCCATCTATATCTGCTGCTTCATACAATGATTTATCAATGGTCTGAAGAATTGCAGTAAAAGAAAGATATGCATACGGGAAGAAGCGCCAGATACAAAACAGTGCAGCCAGTATAAAAGCACTGACCGGCTGGTCAAACCAAAGCGGCACCTCTTTTGCAAGATGTAACACATCCACCACAATATAATTTATAATTCCATAAATATTATTGAACATATAACGCCAGGCAAAAATCAGACATACCGACGGAATTACATAAGACAATATTATTAAAGAATTTACCAGTTTTTTACCTACAAATTTACGGTTCAAGAAGCACGCCATTGCAAGTCCAACTGCCGTACTAAGTACAACTACTACAAATGTAAACACAAGTGTTGTAATTACACTGTGATAAAAGGATGGATCCGTTAATACAGATATATAATTATCTAATCCCACAAACACGGAAGGCTTACGTGGGTTTACCGGAACGTCCAGAACACTGATATACATGTTATAAAGCATTGGATAGCCAATTAATGCTGCTAGCAGAATCAAGCTTGGGGCTAACAGCAGATATGCAAATTTTGTATCGCTTAATGCTCTTCTTTTCCTCATCTTTTCTACCTCATTTTATCAGGAAAGTGCTGATATTTCCGGGGCACATAATATCCTGTGCCCCTTCCATATCATTTTTCTTATTTCAGCATTGCTTCAACTTCTGCCTGAGCATTTGCCAGCTCTGTCTGAGAGTCGCTTCCCTGTACTACTACGTTGTTAATCATCTTGCTTAAAATTCCTTTGTTGGTAACATCACCCATTACCATGTAATTTTTACCATCTACACATCCGAACAACTTAAGATTATCAAATGCTACTCCAACTTCGTCTAAGAGATGTGCCAGTGGAACAATTGCTTCATTCTCTTTGTATGCTGCATCTTCTGCTACTTCACCTAATACCGGCTGGATTCCACCAGGAGCCATCAGAAGCCAGGATTCATTGTTTTCTTTTTCCAGCATAAAGGATACAAATTTCTCTGCTGCTGCTTTCTCTGCATCACTTAATCCGGAAGCAATGGATAATACGATAACGCAACCATATGCTGCCTGCTGTGTCTTATTTGGTAACGCCAGTTCTACATCATCCAGGAAACCTGCTTCCTGAACAGCACTTAAAATATAAGTAGAATACAGGCATAATGGTGCATTCTGATTTATAAATGCATCTTTTACATCTGCAACTTCAGTAGAACCCGGCATAGAATAAGATGAAAGCTCTTTATAGAAATCTAATGCTTCTTTCATTTCCGGTGTATCAATGGTTACATTTCCATCTGCATCAAATACATTTGCTCCATTGGAAATTGCGAACTGTGAAAATACCTGTTCACTAAATGCAGATTCTGATGTAGGTAATGCAATTCCGTACTGTTTGTTGTCCGGATCATAAAATGCTTTTGCAATTTCTAATACATCATCCCAGTTCTGAGGTACATCAAATCCTTTTTCCTTTAACATTGCTGTATTACACCAGATTCCCTGTACCCATCCGGAAACAGGAACTCCAACATAGTCATTTCCATCTTCTGTTTTAATTACGTTTAATGCTCCATCAAAGAAAGCATCTTCACCTTTTCCGTCAATAACCTCTTTATTTGCTTCCAAATCAATAAAATCATTCGTTACACTTGTCTTTGCCTGATCCTGTGAGAATTCCATAACTGCCGGAAGTACACCGGTTCCACCAAGGGATGTGATTTTTGTATCATAATCATCCTCATTTGTAGGCATCTGTTCTACCTTAATTCCAGGATTCTCTGCTTCAAACTCTTCAATCAGTTTTGCAATTACATCCTGTCTTTCCTGCTCTACCTGCATATGCATAAACTGGATAGTAACCTCTTCTCCTGCATCTGCTGTCGTATCTGTTCCTTTTTCAGAATTTCCATTTCCTGAATTGCTGCCGCAGCCAGCCAATGTTCCAACGGTCATTGCTGCTACTAACATCATGCTTAAAATTTTCTTCTTCATATTCCTTCTCCTTTTCCTTTATTGTGTGAGTTATTTTCCAGAATCCATGCTGCTTCATAGCCAGAAAGTACAAGTGTTCCTTTTATCTCCTTACCGGTCAGAAGATTTTTTCCACTCACTTCATTCTCACCACTCTGCCACACTTCCTCTGAAATATTAATATATATGGTAAGCCGTTCTTCCTCCGTAAATCTTCTGATGTGAAAGACCTTGGAAGAAGTCTGGATTACTTCCTGTTTTGCCTCCGGTGCAAATGCCGGATGTTCTTTCCGGATATTAATTCTCCGGATTAGTTCTTCGAATATTTTCTTCCGGTTTGTTTCTTCTGTAAGCTGTCTCTCCAGCCAGCTTACGTCCAGCTGTTCCCGGTTTATTCTTCTGTAAATTCCAGATACTGCCTTATCATAATAATCATTTCTGGAACCCAGAAGACTATGAATATAAATTGCAGGAAGTCCCTGCATACTAAGTAAAATTGTTTCTGCTGCAAGAAATCTTTTTATTCTGATCTCATCCGAATCTTCCGGGGAGGCAAGTGCATCCTGATAATTGATATTTAATTCATATGGACTTTTTGTTCCGTCTCCATTATCTTTATAAGAGACTTCTCCACCATTCCGAAGAGTTGCATCAACCATAAGCTGAATTTCTTCCTTTGTTAATATTCCCTCTACCGGACGGACACCAATTCCATCATGGGAACTCAAGAAATTAAAATAGGTACATCCCACCGGTGGTTCCGATAAATTTTTTGCCCATTCTGTTAATTTTTCAGAGTTCCCTGTAAGAATCGAAAACATAACCAATGGTGGCAGTGGAAACTGGTATACCATATGTGCTTCTTTTTCGCCCTCACCAAAATAACTGATATTTTCTTTATGAGGCACATTTGTCTCCGTAATAATCAATGTTCCCGGTGCTGCTTCATCTAAAATTTTGCGGAAACTCTGCACCACCTTATGTGTCTGCGGAAGATGCATACATGTTGTTCCAAGTTCTTTCCACAAAAAACCAATTGCATCCAGCCGAATCATTCTTGCACCATTCTGTGTATAGTACAAAAGAATAGATAAGATTTCTTTGTATAAATCAATACTCTGATAATTTAAGTCAATCTGATCCGTACTAAATGTTGTCCAATAGCTCTTTTTCCCTTCCTTAGTGTCAAATTCTGTCAGCAAAGGAAGTGCTCTTGGTCTGGTCACTTTGCTGTAATCAGCCTTTGGATCTGCTTCTATAAAAAAGTCTTTATATGGTTTTTCTCCTTTTAAACATTTTTGAAACCATTCATTTGATTTTGAACAGTGATTAATTACTGCATCAAACATTAAATCATACGATTCACCAAGTCTGTTTACATCTTCCCAGTCACCCAGTGCCGGATTTACTTTTCTGTAATCGCTCACCGAAAAGCCATCATCTGATGTATAGGGAAACATCGGCAGAATATGTACTATACTGATAGCATCCGCTACATGCTTTTTCAAAAAATCATTTAATACTTTAAGTCCCGGTTCTTCTTTATCTGTGATAGAATCACCATAAGTAATCAGAACTGCGTCTTTCTGTGTAAGCCATTGCTTTGTATTCTTCTGCGGACTATTTTTTATCAATTCATCCACATCCTTCAACAGCTGTTCTGCTTCCTTTTCTCCATATATCTGTCTATATAATTCTCTTAATTCTTTTTCCAGTTCCTGTCTCATAATTTTCTCCTATGTATCAGGTTGTTAAACAATTTTGTCATTTGTTGACAACGTTGTCATTTTATGCTAAAAAAATAATTTTTTCTGCCGGAGATTTCTCCCCGGCTTCGTATTAAGTTGACTCTCTTTCTAATACTTCAGGCTGGAACTCTATTACTTTTCCACCTTCTATTTTTTCACCTCTAATTAATTTTACCAGCCGGTCAATACACTCTTTTGCCAATTGTTCAAAATTCTGATCAATTGTTGATATTCTTGGATAATAATATTTTCCAATCGGAATATTGTCTACACCTAATACCGCAACATCTTCTGGAATCCTCAGCCCATGTTCATGTATTGCCTGATAAACACCGAGTGCTCTTTCATCTCCTGATATGAAGAAAGCGTCCACATTTCCTTCTGCCAGCAATTCATTGGCTTTTTCATACGCAAGCTGTATGGAATTTACACCAGAATAAACTCTGTATTTTCCCTCTTTTCCTTTTACGGAATCTTCAAATCCTTTTATACGGTTCTGTGTAGATAAGAACTTTGCTTCTCCGACCAAAAATGCTATATTGCGGTATCTGCAGCCAGTCAGATATTCACCGCCTTTATATCCTACCTGATAGTTATCCAGACTGACGGCGTAGGTCTCATCATCATCCGGTTCTCCAAACATTACATACGGAATATTGTGTTCCCGGAAATATACTGCCCTCGGGTCACTGTGTACATTTTCCAGCAGGATTGCGCCATCTGCCATTCCATTTGCCAGCAGAGTAAATCCGTCTGTATCATCATCAATACACCTTGTACTGTTAGATGGTGACATCACAACCTTCATTCCACTTTCTTTTGCATAGCGGAAAAGGTATTTCAGCATCAAAGTATGCCAGTTGCTCAAATGTTCTTCTCCATGCCGGTCGGTAAATATCATGATTATATTGGTTTTCTGTCCTTTCAATCCCCGGGCAAACATATTTACCTGATATCCCGTTTCCTTAATTGCATCTAATACTTTTTTTCGGGTGCGCTCCGATACATTAGAGTCCTGATTTACAACTCTTGATACTGTTTTTACGGAAACTCCACACATATCCGCCACATCCACTATTGTTACATTACTTGATTTCTTCTTATTGTCTTTCGTTGTCATATGCACTTTTCACAACCCATCTTTCTTTGTCTTACGTTGTCATTATACATAATGTTAGTGATTTCGTCAACATCTCTCTTCATAAAATTATACACAAAATGTATTTTCCATTTTTGTTCAATCTATCCAAGTCTGCATCTTCATCCGGTGAATCTATTCTTATATATGTCAGGAAGGGAAACTCCGGCCTATCAAGCCAGAGCTTCCCTTCCATTAGCTCTGCCAGTTCACAGAACTGACTCTTATTCTTCTGTAGAAGCAGTTACTTCTTCTTTTGCTTCTGTCTCTTCGATTTCATCTGTCACAGGTGCTTCATCGAATCCGTCAAAATCATCAAAGGAGAGTTCTTCCTCTTCGTTTACATCTGTGTTCAGTTTGATGTTACGATAACGCTTCATACCAGTACCAGCCGGAATCAGCTTACCGATAATTACGTTCTCTTTCAGACCAATCAATGGGTCAATCTTGCCCTTGATAGCTGCTTCTGTCAGAACCTTAGTTGTCTCCTGGAAGGATGCTGCTGATAAGAAGGAGTTGGTTGCCAAAGATGCTTTGGTAATACCAAGTAATACCTGTTTACCTTCTGCCGGCTCTTTGCCTTCTTCCTCTAACTGCTCATTCATCTCTTCGTAATCCAGATTATCTACTAATGTTCCTGGCAGGAACTCAGAATCTCCGTTATTTTCAATACGAATCTTCTTTAACATCTGACGAACGATAACCTCGATATGTTTATCATTAATCTCAACACCCTGCAGACGGTATACACGCTGTACTTCCTGAATCAGGTAATCCTGTACGGCACGTACGCCCTTAATCTTAAGGATATCGTGTGGATTTACAGAACCTTCGGTCAGTTCATCACCAGCCTCTAATACTGCGCCATCCATAATCTTAATTCTGGAACCGTAAGGAATCAGATAAGTCTTAGTCTCACCTGTTTCATTGTTTGTTACAATGATCTCACGTTTCTTCTTGGTATCTTTAATGGTTGCAACACCACCAAATTCTGTGATAATTGCAAGTCCCTTAGGCTTTCTTGCCTCAAACAGCTCCTCGACACGAGGAAGACCCTGTGTAATATCGTCACCGGCAACACCACCGTTGTGGAATGTTCTCATGGTAAGCTGTGTACCAGGTTCTCCGATAGACTGAGCTGCGATAATACCAACCGCTTCACCAACCTGTACCGCCTGACCGGTAGCCATATTGCTTCCATAACATTTTGCACAAACTCCGATGTGGGAACGGCAGGTAAGAATGGTACGGATTTTAACCTTGGTTAATGGTTCTCCATTCTCATCTACACCCTTGCTCATAATTGCTGCAGCACGTTTTGGTGTAATCATATGGTTTGCTTTTACAAGCACATTACCATCTTTATCGCAAATTGTCTCACAGGAGAATCTTCCTGTAATACGCTCTTCGAGACTTTCGATTTCTTCTTTTCCATCCATGAATGCTTTGACATACATACCAGGAATCTCTCTTCCTGTGCCTGCACAGCAATCAGATTCACGGACAATCAGATCCTGTGATACGTCTACCAGACGTCTGGTTAAGTAACCGGAATCGGCGGTACGTAACGCAGTATCGGACATACCTTTTCGTGCTCCATGCGCAGACATAAAGTACTCCAATACTTCAAGACCTTCACGGAAGTTTGATTTGATAGGCAGCTCGATTGTTCTACCGGTTGTATCCGCCATCAAACCACGCATACCTGCTAACTGTTTAATCTGTTTATCAGAACCACGGGCTCCGGAATCTGCCATCATGAAGATGTTGTTGTATTTATCCAGACCGGAAAGCAGTGCTTCTGTCAGCTCATCATCAGTCTCTTTCCATGTTTCAACAACTTCTTTGTAACGCTCTTCCTCTGTAATAAGACCACGTTTGTACTGTCTTGAAATGCGGTCTACCGTATCCTGAGCCTTTGCAATCATTTCCGGTTTCTGAGGCGGTACTGTCATATCTGAAATAGATACGGTCATAGCTGCTCTTGTAGAGTACTTGTAACCCATGGACTTAATATCGTCTAATACCTCAGCGGTCTTGGTTGCTCCGTGTGTATTAATAACTTTTTCCAGAATCTGTTTTAACTGTTTCTTTGCTACATGGAAATCGATTTCCAGTACCAGTTCATTTTCAGGCTTGCTTCTGTCTACGAAACCTAAATCCTGAGGAATGATTTCATTGAAGATAAATCTTCCCAGTGTGGACTCAACGACACCAGTCTTAACAGTTCCATCCGGCATGGTCTTATGAACACGCACATGGATTCTGGAATGTAAGGTCAGTGCCTGGTTCTCATATGCCAGAATTGCTTCGTTTACACTCTTATAGTATCCGCCTTCTCCTAAGGAACCTGGTCTTTCCTGTGTCAGATAGTAGATACCAAGAACCATATCCTGTGAAGGAACGGCTACAGGACCTCCATCAGAAGGTTTTAACAGGTTGTTCGGTGAAAGCAGCATGAAACGACATTCTGCCTGTGCTTCCTGTGACAGTGGTAAATGGGCAGCCATCTGGTCTCCGTCGAAGTCGGCGTTGTATGCGGTACATACCAATGGGTGAAGCTTAATTGCTTTACCTTCTACCAGGATTGGCTCAAATGCCTGAATACCAAGTCTATGCAGTGTAGGAGCACGGTTCAGCATAACCGGATGCTCCTTGATGACATCTTCTAAGACATCCCAGACTTCCGACTGTAATCTTTCAACCATCTTCTTTGCACTCTTAATATTGTGTGCAGTTCCGTTTGCAACCAGCTCTTTCATAACAAACGGTTTAAACAGCTCGATTGCCATTTCTTTTGGCAGACCACACTGATAAATCTTAAGTTCCGGTCCTACGACGATAACGGAACGTCCAGAGTAGTCTACACGTTTTCCAAGAAGGTTCTGACGGAAACGTCCAGATTTACCTTTCAGCATATCGGACAGAGATTTCAGAGCACGGTTACCAGGTCCGGTTACCGGTCTTCCTCTTCTACCGTTGTCAATCAGGGCATCTACTGCTTCCTGCAGCATTCTCTTCTCGTTACGAACGATGATATCAGGTGCACCTAACTCTAACAATCTTCTCAGGCGGTTATTTCTATTGATAATTCTACGATATAAATCATTTAAATCGGATGTTGCAAAACGTCCACCATCCAGCTGTACCATAGGTCGTAAGTCTGGTGGAATAACCGGGATAACGGTCATAATCATCCACTCCGGTTTATTTCCGGATTCACGGAAGGATTCTACCACTTCCAGTCTCTTGATGATTCTTGCACGTTTCTGGCCGGTAGCATCTTTTAATTCTGCTTTCAGCTCTGCTGCATCTTTCTCCAGGTCAATTGCCTGTAATAACTCAAGAATGGCTTCTGCACCCATTCCAACACGGAAAGAGCTGCCATATTTTTCCCTTGCATCCTGATATTCCTGCTCGGATAATACCTGCTTTACAGATAAATCTGTAGAACCTGCATCCAGTACGATATAGGAAGCAAAGTACAGAACCTTCTCCAATGTTCTTGGAGAAAGATCTAAGATTAATCCCATACGGGATGGAATTCCTTTGAAGTACCAGATATGGGATACCGGAGCTGCAAGCTCGATATGTCCCATACGCTCTCTACGAACGCTGGCTTTGGTGATTTCAACACCACAGCGGTCGCAGACAACACCTTTATAACGAATCTTTTTGTACTTACCACAATGACATTCCCAGTCTTTGCTCGGTCCAAAAATCTTCTCACAGAATAATCCGTCTTTTTCCGGTTTCAAAGTTCTATAGTTAATGGTCTCAGGTTTCTTAACTTCTCCTCTGGACCACTCTCTGATTTTCTCAGGTGATGCCAGACCAATCTGAATTGCATCAAACTGTATCGGCTGGTAAGTTTCCTGTTTTACTGTTCCTGGCATTAATGACACTCCCTTCCTATTTATTCTTCGTCAAGAACTTCATCGGCAGCATCGTCAAAATCGAAGCCTGCGTCATCATCCTCTTCCTCTTCTTCTACGTTGTTGAGTTCTCCACTCTCAGAATCAAATTCCTGTTTGGTAAAGCCCATCTTTCCGAAGGACTCGCTGTCTTCAAACGCGAAATCTTTATCGCCTGAGATAATGGAATTCAAATCTGTGTTACCATATTCGCTGGTCTCCATCAGTTCAACTTCGTTACGGTCTTCGTCTAATACTCTGACATCAAGACCAAGGGACTGAAGTTCTTTGAGAAGTACCTTGAAGGATTCTGGGATTCCCGGTTCAGGGATATTGTCACCCTTAATGATTGCTTCGTATGTCTTCACACGGCCAACCACGTCGTCGGACTTCACAGTCAGAATCTCCTGTAATGTGTAAGATGCACCATAAGCTTCCAGTGCCCAAACCTCCATCTCTCCGAAACGCTGTCCACCAAACTGAGCTTTACCACCCAGAGGCTGCTGCGTTACTAAGGAGTAAGGACCGGTAGAACGTGCATGAATCTTATCATCTACCAGATGATGCAGTTTCAGGTAATGCATGTGGCCAATGGTAACCGGTGAGTCAAATTCTTCTCCAGTACGTCCGTCACGAAGCTGAACCTTTCCGTCACGGGAAATCGGAACGCCCTTCCATAATTCTCTGTGGTCTCTGTTATCGGAAAGATACTGCATTACATCTTCACGCAATGTATCTTTATATTTTGCTTCAAATTCTTCCCAGGTGGAGTTGACATAATCATTTGCCAGTTCCAGGGTATCCTGAATATCAATCTCTCGTGCGCCGTCAAATACAGGAGTCTCAATGTTAAATCCAAGTGCTTTCGCTGCAAGACTTAAGTGAATCTCCAGGACCTGACCGATATTCATACGGGAAGGTACACCCAATGGGTTCAATACAATATCCAGTGGACGGCCGTTCGGCAGGAATGGCATATCTTCTACCGGAAGTACACGGGAAACAACACCCTTGTTACCATGACGTCCAGCCATCTTATCTCCAACGGAGATTTTTCTCTTCTGTGCAATGTAAATACGAACTGCCTGATTTACACCAGGGGATAATTCGTCACCATTTTCTCTTGTAAATACTTTCGCCTCTACAATGATACCATATTCACCATGTGGTACTTTCAAGGAAGTATCTCTTACTTCTCTTGCTTTCTCACCGAAGATGGCACGTAACAGTCTCTCTTCTGCGGTAAGCTCTGTCTCTCCCTTTGGAGTAACCTTACCTACCAGAATATCACCGGCACGAACTTCTGCACCGATACGGATGATTCCTCTTTCGTCAAGGTCTTTCAATGCATCATCGCCGACACCAGGAACGTCTCTTGTAATTTCTTCCGGTCCTAATTTAGTATCACGGGCTTCTGCTTCGTACTCTTCAATATGGACAGATGTATAAACATCATCCTGTACTAATCTTTCACTCAGAAGAACAGCGTCCTCGTAGTTGTAACCTTCCCATGTCATGAATCCGATTAACGGGTTCTTTCCAAGAGCAAGCTCACCATTAGCAGTAGATGGTCCGTCAGCAATTACTTCGCCAGCTTCTACATGATCACCTTTGAACACGATTGGTCTCTGGTTGTAGCAGTTGGACTGGTTGCTTCGTGAGAACTTGGTCAGTTTGTATACGTCTCTTGTTCCATCATCATTCTTCATGGTAATCTGGTTTGACTCAGATTTCTCAATAGTACCGGATTTCTTTGCAACTACACATACACCGGAGTCTACTGCAGTCTTGGTTTCCATACCGGTTCCTACTACAGGAGCTTCTGTGGTAAGAAGAGGTACTGCCTGACGCTGCATGTTAGATCCCATCAGCGCACGGTTCGCATCATCGTTCTGCAAGAACGGAATCAATGCGGTAGCAACAGAGAATACCATCTTAGGAGATACATCCATATAATCAAACATCTGCTTGTCATATTCCTGTGTCTCATCTAAGTAACGGCCGGAAACGGAATTTCTTACGAAATGTCCTTCTTCATCCAGTTTTTCATTCGCCTGTGCTACATGGTAATTATCCTCTTCATCTGCGGTCATGTATACAACATCTTCTGTAACACGCGGATTCTTAGGATCTGTTTTATCAATCTTACGATATGGTGCCTCAATGAAACCATATTCGTTAATTCTTGCATAACATGCCAGTGAGTTGATAAGTCCGATGTTCGGTCCTTCAGGAGTCTCAATCGGGCACATTCTTCCATAATGGGAGTAGTGTACGTCTCGAACCTCGAATCCAGCACGGTCTCTGGATAAACCACCTGGTCCTAATGCGGATAAACGTCTCTTATGTGTCAGCTCACCCAGCGGGTTGTTCTGATCCATGAACTGTGACAGCTGGGAAGATCCGAAGAACTCTTTCACTGCTGCGGTTACCGGTTTGATATTAATCAGGCTCTGTGGAGAAATTCCTTCCTGATCCTGGGTGGTCATACGCTCACGAACCACACGTTCCATTCTGGAAAGTCCGATTCTGTACTGGTTCTGTAATAACTCACCTACGGCACGGATACGACGGTTACCTAAGTGGTCGATATCGTCATCATTTCCAATGCCCCACTCCAAGTGCATATTGTAGTTAACGGATGCAAAAATATCTTCCTTGGTGATATGCTTCGGAACCAGTTCAGATACGTTTTTACGAATTGCTTCCTTGATATCTTCCAAGGATTCATTTTCATCCAGGATTTTCTTTAATACCGGATAATATACCAGCTCAGTAATACCAACTTCCTTCGGTACTACATCAACATAGGTAGTGAGGTCTACCATCATATTAGAAAGAACTTTTTCATTTCTTTCTTCTGTAGCAATATATACCGCCGGAACAGCTGCGTTCTGAATCTCTTCTGCAAGCTCTCTGGTCAGCTCTGTTCCTTTTTCGATTACCTCTCCGGTAGTCTCAAGAACAACATCTTCAGCCAGCACTTTTCCGCGTAAACGGTTCTTAAATGCCAGCTTCTTGTTAAATTTATAACGACCTACCTTTGCCAGGTCATAACGTCTTGGGTCGAAGAACATTGCGGTAATCAGGCTCTCTGCACTATCAACAGAAAGAGGCTCGCCCGGACGAATCTTCTTATATAATTCCAGAAGACCTTCCTCGTAGCTTGTAGCAACGTCTTTTCCAAAAGATGCTAAAATCTTTGGCTCTTCGCCAAATAAATCTATAATTTCCTGGTTGGTTCCCAGTCCTAATGCACGCAGTAATACTGTGATTGGCACTTTTCTGGTACGGTCAACACGTACATAGAAAATATCATTAGAGTCTGTTTCATACTCTAACCATGCTCCACGATTCGGGATTACGGTACAGGAATAGAGTTCCTTACCTACTTTATCATGCGCAATGCCATAGTAAATACCAGGGGAACGAACCAACTGGCTTACGATAACACGCTCTGCTCCATTGATAACGAAGGTTCCTGTCTCTGTCATGAGAGGTAAATCGCCCATAAAAATCTCATGTTCATTAATTTCATCTGTTTCTTTGTTATACAGTCTGACTTTTACCTTCAAAGGAGCTGCATAAGTTGCGTCTCTCTGTTTACACTCCGGAATTGTATACTTCACATCATCCTCACATAATGTGAAATCCACAAATTCCAAGCTAAGATGTCCGCTATAATCCTCAATCGGAGAGATATCTGCAAACACTTCTTTCAGGCCCTCGTCTAAGAACCACTGATAGGAATCCTTCTGGACCTCAATCAGGTTTGGCATTTCCAATACCTCTTTTTGTCTTGAGTAACTCATACGTATGCCTTTTCCAGCCTTCACCGGACGTATTCTGTTTTTCTCCATTGACGTTTCACCTCTCGTTTTTTATTCTCAATCCACTAAATTTCAGCAAATTATATTCTTTGGGCTTCATTTCCTAAAAAAGGATATAGTAAAGCCACCTCACCACAATAGTGCAACGTATATGATACCACAAGTAGTTTTCTAAAGTCAAGCATTATTTTCGCACAATATGCATATATTTTTCAATATTGGGGAATAATTTTCATCCTCGCAGTGATGCAGCCTGCCATCTGCGTTTTTTATAGCTGCCTAACATCAGAAAAAGCAGCCATGAAATGCTTTTTTTCTTTGCATCCCATAGCTGCTTTTTTCTTTACCCTTTTTTCTTTATTTTTCTATTCTATTACATATTTCATTATCTATTTTATTGATTCCGGTTTTATTTTAAGTCCACATCCAGTTCTGCAATACTTTCACCTGCACCATTTTTGTTGGTTACGGATATATGGATTGTACTCTCTCCATTATAAAGCAGCATAATCCGTTCACTCTGGCTTCCATCCTCATTTGGGGTAAACTGGCCGCCTAACCACCACATTGCATTGCCTGCTTCGTCGGTAATAAATATATCCGGGTCATTATGTGGGTCATTGTACGGTGCGCCGGTAATATCCGGGAGCTGCATGTCAACGATCAAGACGGCACCGGTTTTGATCACCTGACTTACTGCAACACCATTATCTTCTTTATTTACTGCGATAGTCTCATTCTTGTAAGTATCCACATGCACCGGGAAGGAGAGCTGCCAGTCTCCGCTTACTTTTGTGGTGGTCTGATATTCTCCATTTTCATCCCATGCATCGGAAAGATAGCCTTCCAAGGTGTCTATGCTCCAGGTTACGGTAAAATCTTTCAAGTCCGAAACATCAATCGGATTATCATTTTCATCAGTCAATGTTGATAAATCAATTTGTTCCATCTTCACATAGCTTCCGTCCTCTGCCTTTTCAAAAGGCTGCCCGATTGCCGACTGAATCAGTGTTTCATTGATAGAAACATTTTCCATCACCTTATCACTCTGCGGTCCCATAATCCAATCTGATTCATTCAGTTTTTCATTGTCTGTGCTAAGGGTGGTTGTGTAGTAAAGCAGGTAACCATCGCAATACACATCCGAAACGCTTATCTTTACTCCACTCTGGTCTGTTTCCAGCACACACTGATTATCCGAAACCAATTCCGTGGACTCTTTTCCAATGGTAGAATAGATATCCGAAAGTTCCTTTTCATCTTTATCTCCCTGTGTTGCGCCAATCAGTTTTCCGATTGTGTTGCTGTAGATGCTGTCTGCCAGTGCAGAATTAGAAAATCCTGCTACTCCTACTGCAACCGCACAGGCTGCTGCCATTCCTGCCGCAATTTTTCTTATATTTTTATTTTTCTTATTCCTTTTTTCCATGTTCATACGTTTTACCTCCATCCGGATTCTCGTTTTATACCGTTCCTTTTCTTCGGAGGATAACTCTTCTACTTCATATTCATTCAAATCAATTTCCGCATCATTTAACATTTCATAGATTTTATCGTCTTTCATCTCTTCATGCCTCCTTCTGTTTCAAATACATGTTTCTCATTTTCCGCTTTCCTCTGGATACCCGGTTGTAAATGACATCTCTCGGAAGTCCGGTATCTTCGCTTATCTGCTCTACAGATTCTTCCTCTACAAATAATTTCATAAATATTTTCCGGTCAAGAGGTTTCAGGCACAAAAGCAATTGTTCTACTTCATGGCTTAATTCCCCTTCTATCAGTTGTTCTAACATCCTGTCATTTTCCGCCGCTGTCACATCATCCATACAAAGCTGTTCCAAGTCCCGCTTATATTTTCTAAGATAGTCGATGGCTTCGTACCGGGCAATGGCTGCCGCCCAGTTCTTGAAGCTGTTCTTCTTATCATCAAAGGATGCTGCGTGTTCCCAGATGGAAAGCAGCACATCGTTCATGCATTCTTCCTGTTTCTGTGGCATGGTAAATAAGTGTTTCCGGATGACCGCCTTAAGCAATCCACCATACATATCTATGACATAAATCAATGCTTCTTCATTATGCAATTGTAATTGCTGAATATAATTCTTCTCTGTTATCTTCATTGTTATCCTGCCTTTTGCTTCATGCACCATGGTTTGCATTTTTGCAGCTACACTTATTATTACGAATCTGATGTCTTAAATCTATCACTTTTATAAAAATATTTTCTATAAAGCAAAGAACCTTCCAGCATTTCTGCCAGAAGGTCTCTTCATTGTCCATCATCCATAAAAGCTGCCAGTGCCAGCTTCTTCAGGTGGAGTTCATTTTTACCGGAAGCTGTCCCAGTCTTTCTGCATAAATAAGTATGTAATTAGTGGGCACAATACTGCGCTGATGATACTTTTTACCACTCCAACCCCGCCAAAGATATTGATTACCAGACCGATTGCTGCACATGCAATCATCAGATAGAATCCAACCTTCTTCTGTGCAAACAAAATCAGGCCGGCACCTACGATAATAAGCACTTCTGCAATGAGGCTGACAATCAGCAGTGGCTGAATGAGCATTAACGGAATCATCATTACTCCGGAAATGATATTGATTACAAATACAATCCAGAGCCATACCTTAAGTCCTGTGTTCATAACTAATCTCCTGTTCTTATATTGTTTTCAAGTTACGCTACTATTATTACATATTTCCTTTTTTCGTCAATAGGTCTAAAGTCCTATAAACTACAAGAAAATCGGATCCATATTTCTATGAATCCGATTCCTATCATTTCTAATTCAGTTGTGAATCAAAAATTATTTTAATGTTACTTTAGCACCTTCAGCTTCTAATTTAGCTTTGATGTCATCAGCTGTAGCTTTGTCAGCCTGCTCTTTAACGATCTTAGGAGCGCCATCTACTAAGTCTTTAGCTTCTTTTAAGCCTAAGCCAGTAGCTTCACGAACTACTTTGATAACCTTAACTTTGTTTGGTCCAACTTCTGTTAACTCTACGTCAAACTCAGTCTTCTCTTCTGCTGCTGCTGCGTCTCCACCTGCTGCTGCAACTACAACGCCTGCTGCTGCGGATACACCGAACTCTTCTTCACAAGCTTTTACTAATTCATTTAACTCTAATACGCTTAACTCTTTGATAGCGTCAATCATCTCAGCTGTTGTTAATTTAGCCATTTTAATTTACCTCCGTTTTTGGTTTTGTTTTCAATAAATTGATTGGTTTGCAGATTATTCTGCTGCTGGAGCTTCCTCTGCAGGAGCTTCTACTGGAGCTTCTTCTGCAGGTGCTGCCTCTTCTGCCTTAACTTCTACGTCTGCTGCGCCGCCTTTTTCAGCGATCTGATTAATAACACGAGCGAAGTTTGTAATAGGAGACTGAATACTTCCAAGGAATTTGGAAAGTAATTCTTCTCTGGATGGGATTGTAGCGATTGCTTTCATTCCATCTGCATCATAGAAGGTTCCTTCTACTACGCCGGCTTTAATCTCAAGTGCAGGAGCTGTCTTTGCAAATTTAGCAATTACTCTTGCAGGTGCTGTTGCATCTGTTGTTGAAATTGCGAATGCGTTTGGTCCTTCCAATACGTCGGAAAGGCTTTCGAAATCAGTTCCTTTGATTGCAAAATTAACTAATGTATTCTTATATACTTTATAAGCAACACCAGCTTCTCTTAACTGCTTACGCAGCTGAGTATCTTCTGCAACGGTAAGTCCACGGTAGTCAACGACTACTACTGACTGTGCATCTTTAATCTGCTCAGAAATTTCCTGTACGATAGGCTGTTTAAGTTCTACTTTTGCCACGAATCGTGCACCTCCTTCTTTATTTTTCATCTTGCGAAAGACAGGTACATTACCTTAAAAAATCCTCTCTGTGGAAGACAGAGAGGATTTGAAATCTCATTTACAAATACATAAGTATCTGCATTTCCTCGGTAGGTTCTCTACGGTTACGCCTTACGGCACCTACTGTCTTCGGCAATATGCTTTGCTATTATAGCAATTAATATCTTGGATGTCAATAACAAAAACTAAACAAGCTTCAGTGGGTTGATTTTTACACCCGGTCCCATGGTAGGAGCTACAGAAACGCTCTTCATGTACTGACCTTTTAATGTAGCCGGTTTTGCTTTGTTTACGGCATCAATAAGAGTCTGGAAGTTGTCCGCTAATTGTTCTTCACTAAAGGATGCTTTTCCAATTGGCACATGGATAATATTTGCTTTGTCTAATCTATACTCGATTTTTCCGGCTTTGATATCGTTTACTGCCTTGGTAACGTCCATAGTAACAGTTCCAGCTTTTGGGTTTGGCATTAAGCCCTTCGGTCCAAGTACACGACCAAGACGTCCAACAACACCCATCATATCAGGAGTTGCAACAACAACGTCGAAGTCAAGCCATCCTTCGTTCTGGATCTTCGGAATCAATTCCTCTCCACCAACGAAATCAGCACCTGCTGCCTGAGCCTCGTCTAATTTGGTTCCCTTTGCGAATACTAATACTTTTACAGCTTTACCAGTTCCGTGTGGTAATACAACTGCACCACGAATCTGCTGATCTGCGTGACGTCCGTCACATCCGGTACGAATGTGAACTTCGATAGTCTCATCAAATTTTGCAACGGCTGCTTTCTTTGCAAGTCCGATTGCTTCTGCCGGATCATATAAAGTTGCTCTATCAATTGATTTTGCAGCTTCTAAATATTTCTTTCCTCTTTTCATTCTAAATAACCTCCTGTGGTATTATCGGGAGTGGTACCCTCCCACGTTTCCATTTAGTCCTCTACTTCGATTCCCATACTTCTTGCTGTTCCTGCGATCATGCTCATTGCAGCTTCAACAGATGCAGCATTTAAGTCTGGCATTTTCAGCTCAGCGATTTCCTGAAGCTTAGCTTTAGAAATCTTTGCAACTTTTGTCTTGTTCGGAGTTGCAGATGCACTCTTTAAGTTGCAGGCCTTTTTCAGCAGTACTGCTGCTGGAGGAGTTTTTGTAATGAAGCTGAAGCTTCTGTCTGCGTAAACAGTGATAACTACAGGAACGATTGTATCTCCCATATCTGCTGTTTTTGCATTAAACTGTTTTGTGAATTCCACAATATTCACACCATGCTGACCTAAAGCAGGTCCAACAGGTGGTGCCGGAGTTGCTTTGCCGGCAGGAATCTGCAATTTGATATATCCTTCTACTTTCTTTGCCATTTGAGGTTGCCTCCTTTAATTCATCTTCTTTACATCTGAAAAACTAATCTCGACCGGAGTCTCCCGGCCAAATAAATCCACATTAATCGTACAAATCTGTTTTCCGTGATCCATACGCTGGATAACACCGATGGTGTCCTTCCACACACCACCGATTACAACGACGGTATCGCCTTCATCGAAATCTACGACAATGTTGTCTGACTTGATTCCCAGTGGTCTCATTTCAGCGTCAGTGAGTGGTACCGGCTTAGATCCCGGTCCAACAAATCCGGTTACGCCTCTGGTATTTCTTACCACATACCAGGTATCATCATTCATGACCATATTGATAAGCACATATCCCGGGAACATTTTCTTCTGAACCTGCTTTTTCGCACCGTTCTTAAGCTCGACAACATCCTGCATCGGTACTCTGACTTCGAGTATCTGCTCTTCTAAATGCCGGTTCTCGATTGCCTTATCGATGTTCGCTTTGACCTTATTCTCATAACCTGAATAGGTATGAACTACATACCAGTGTGCCTCTGCCATAATCACCTATGCCTCCATTATAAATTCACTAGAAAATTCACACCGTACTGGATGATTGTATCCAGAAGTGTAATTATCAGACCAAGTACAACTGACACAATAACAACTGCTGTTGTCTGACGGGCAAGTGATTCTTTTGTAGGCCAAATGATTTTTTTGAATTCAGCCTTAAGACCGGCGAACCAGCTCTCTTTTACTGCTGTGTTCTTGTTTTCGGTTTCTCCCATTTTGTCACTTCCTTTTCTTTTTGCTCATTGTCACGCATTCACAAATTATTTTGTTTCTTTGTGTAATGTATGAGTCTTGCAGAATCTACAATACTTCTTTGTCTCCATTCTGTCTGGATGAGCTTTCTTGTCTTTTGTCATGTTGTAATTACGCTGCTTGCATTCTGTGCATGCTAATGTAATCTTTGTGCGCACAACTTCCACCTCCATTACTTTCTTTGTGTTTTCTATGCCTATTTTTAGGCATAAAAAAAAGACTTACTTCCAAGCTAGTCTATGATAGCACAAACCACATGGAGCGTCAACTCTTTTTTCACATTCTCTGTAAACTTGTAATCCAGTACATATATTACCACAAAATCTAGCGTTTTTGCAACATTTTTTGTATATCTTGTAGATGACTTTTTCTTATTTTTATGCTATATTAGATATGTATAAATGGATTTTACTATACCCCGGCATTAAGAAGATGCACATTTCATGGAAGAAAGGAGGGGGTTATTTATGGCATCTGCTATTCTTGATAATATGTATAACTATTATCTTACAACTTATGGCAAGTCTACCGTTTCCCGGTATGATTCCCACAAGAAGAGTGAGTTGCGCTCTGTTTACAATAATATTGTAAAAATCAATAAAGAATCCCCTCTTTACAAAATAAAAGATTCTGCTGATGCACAGAAGTTTGCTATCGATATCAAAGAGCATGCCCGTGATTTAAAAAATGTCATTGCTTCTTTATCTACCGGTGACAGTCTTGCAGAGGCTTTTCAGAAAAAAATTGCCGTTTCTGATCAGGATGATATTGTTGATGCAGATTATATTGGAAACGGAGATTCCGGCGAGAATACCAACAGCTTTCAGATGGAAATCAAGAAGCTTGCTTCTCCGCAGTTAAACTACGGTAATTACTTAAAGGATGACCAGCTTGCTTTTAAACCAGGCAGTTATTCCTTTGATCTGAATACCAGCAGTGCTTCCTATGAGTTCCAGTTTAATGTAAATCCGGATGATACCAACCGGAGTGTCCAGGATAAGCTGGCAAAGCTTTTCAATACTGCCAGCATTGGCATTCATGCAGATGTTAAAGAAGATGACTCCGGCCACAGTGCCCTGGTCTTAACTTCCAGACAGACCGGTCTTAAGGATGACGAAGATTTTCTGTTCCAGATTCTGCCGGGAACTTCCAACGAATCCATACAGGCAATGGATAAGCTTGGTATTAACAAGGTTACGGATGCAGCTTCCAATTCCGTTTTTCTGTTAAACGGTACGGAACACAGTTCCTATTCCAATACGTTTACCATCAACAATACTTTTGAAGTACACCTGAAAGCGGTCAGCCCGGAAGGCAGACCTGCTACCCTTGGTTTTAAAGCAAATGTGGATGCCGTTGCCGATAATATTCAGGAACTGGTGGATTCCTATAATTCCATGGTGGATACCGCTAATGAATACCGCGAGTCGCAGCCGACCAGCCAGAAGCTGCTTTCTGATATGAGCGGTGTTGCACAGCATTTTAAAAATGATTTTGAAGCCATCGGACTTATTATAAATTCTGATTCTACTATTTCCGTTGACCGGGATTTACTGGCGGACGCTGTCGAATCGGATGATGCCGCCGAGAGTTTCCATGTATTAAACCGCTTTAAGAATGCCTTAAGTGCAAAAGCCAACCAGGCTTCCTTAAATCCGATGCAGTACGTGGACAAAGTAATTGTTGCTTACAAGAACCCGGGCAAGAATTTTGCCACACCTTATATTACGTCTATGTACTCTGGTTTGATGCTGGATAAATATTTATAAGACCTGACTTTTACATGTGGAAAAAATCAGGTCTTATTTTTTTGCCGCCGGTAGCAGGTTATGTTCTTTATTTTGCGAAGCTGGTGCTTTGTGTATACAATTCATCCGGACAGATATCCTGACCTTCCGGCCATACAACAGTATATCCATCTGTTCTTACCCTTCTAAAGTAATCCGGGTTCTCCAATTTTCCATACCACGAGCCTTTTATATATGGTTTAACATCAAACCGCTTTCTTTCTCCATTATCAAATTCAACATCAAGAATATAACCTTCTTCCGCCCGAACGCTTGTAGCCGTTGGTCTAAGCATCTTCATATCCTCCTTGTTCTGTTCCATTATTTTAATGGAGCTATCCGGAAATAGCCTTCTCCCTCACTTAGCATTTTCCAATTGGCATATAATTCATCTTCATGGATTGTCATCCATGCCAATAACATTTTTAACTGCCGATTAGGGAACTTGCCTTCCAATACTTCTCCATTCAGCGAAACTACAATTTCCTCTTCTCCATACAACGCATGAATATGTGGTTTACTATGTTTTCCACCTTTTTCACTCTGCATGCGTACAGTAATCCCATAAAACATTGATAATGCGGACATTTCATTCTTCCTCCTATGCAATTTTTCACAGGAGTTTTCTAAAAAAATCCCGCTTTTTCTGTGAGTTTAAAGCATGAATTTTTCAAGAAATATAAGATGTGTTCATTGATTCTATGAAATGAGGCATTATACGGATTTCTTTTTGCGTATTGCCAAAATTATGAAAAAATATGCTTCGTAGCTATTGTAACATAACCGTCGAAGCATATACAATACAAGTTTCTAAAAACACTGTAAAGCGTCTCTAATTTTTTTATAAATCCACTATCTTCTACTCCTCCCCAATCTTTTCCAACATAAACTTCAGACGTTTCCGATAGCTGCAGCAGTTCTTCACTTTCTCATAACCGTTCTTTGCTATCTGCTGCCGTTCTTCCTCATGGGTAAGATAGTAGCTGCATTTTTCTACCAGTTCTGCTTCGGATTCAAAGCAAGCCAAATCTTTTCCAATTTCAAAATAATCCGGTAATTCTGCCTGATAATTGGTCAGCAGGAATCCACCTGCACCAAGTACATCAAAAATCCGTAGTGGCAGCCCGCTCTTGATATTCGGAATCGTAAAATTAAGATTGATTTTCGAATAGTGGAATACCTTCGGCATCTCCGACCAATAATCTACTGAGCCGCAATTCTTTACCCGAAGCAAAGTATCTCCGCCTGTATTTGTATAAAGGTTTACCGGGAATTTAGCCGCCAGTGCCAGCAATGCACGCTGTCTCTGCAAAGAAGCAGTTTTAAACCCAAGCACCGTTGTTGCAAATACCAGCCCCAGATCAGAAAAAGAATCCTTCGATTTCTTCAGTTCAAAATATTCCGATACATGCTCTAAGATATCCGCAGTCAACATCGGTTCAATTATATTGCCGCCGCTGATATTAAGCTGTGCCTCCATGACAGCGTCAAAATAACCCCGCAAATATTCCGGGAATCTTTTTTCCAGTTCATCATAGCTGTTCTTCTCATATAAATTTCCTACAAAAGAAATCCCGCCGGCAAAATCCCGCACCGAATGTTTTGAAGCATTCCCACTATCTGCTTCTGCCAACTGCATTTTATCCATAGTATCCTGTGCAAATAGCTCATCCAGCCGGTCCGTATCCACTGCCAGCGGCAGATGCCAGATATGTTTTACGCCCATTCCCTTGAATTCCAGATAATTGGTCTTATCAAAGAGAAAGAAATAATTGCAGTCCAAGAATACATTCTTGTGATACATGCTAAGCAGCGGGCTGTCACAGCTCCAGGATACATACTTTATCCCCATCTGCTGGCATACTCCGGAAATCACTGCGAAATAATTCACCGTAAAGACAAAGTCATAGTTTTTCTGCTGCAAGATGCCATGCAAACGTGCTGCAAACGATTCATCCTCATCATAGCTTTCCAGTTCCTGCTCAATTACATCCACCTGATGTCCCATGGATTGGAATGTTGCAATGATGTCTATGTAGTTGTAGGAATTCCAGCGGTAAACCAAAATATTCATGGGGTGGCTCCTTTTATTTTCATTGCCTTTTTATTTACAATTAGTATATAACATTTTTTCTTCTTGTCCAAATCTTTTTGCTATGTTAAAATGTGAAAAAGCATATATTATACAATCTATATGGCACTTTCTATGTTGCAAAGGTTCGTTCCTTTGCAGAACAGATGCCTTTGGATGATGCCGTACAAAAGGCTGTCACCGAATGCATTCAGGAAAATATTCTGGCAGATTTTCTTAAGAAGAATCAGGCGGAGGTAATTGCTATGAGTATTTTTGAATATGATAAAGTTGAAGAAGAGAAAAAACTGAGAAAAGCTGAATTTGACACCGGTGTTGAACAGGGATTTAAACAGGGTGTTGAACAGGGGGATTGAGCAAGGATTAAAGCAAGGTGTTGAACAGGGGATTAACCTTGGGCAGAAACAGGCTTCAACCGATACCGCCCTTCGTCTTTTGAAAACAGGAAAGTTTGATGCAAAGGAAATCGCAGAACTTTGTCATCTTTCGATAGATGAAGTAAATCAATTAAATAATCAGAAGTGATAATAAACAGCTCCTGCGTAATGATATGCTACCCTCATATAGGACAATGAAATATAAAAGTCCTATATGGGGGTATTTTCATGTCCAGAAAAAGCAAAATAGAACCAATAGTAAAGGTAAAAATAGTTGAGCAATATCTTGCCGGAGAAATTGTATTGAATCAGGCAAGTAAAAAACTTGGGGTTGCTTGCCAGAGTATTAGGAAATGGATTTCTATATACCGATGCAATGGACCAGCCGGTTTACTTAATCAACCTAAAAACAAGAGTTACTCAAAAACACTAAAAATGTCTGCGGTAAATGATTATCTTAATAGAGCGGGTTCTCTTGATGATATTTGCTTGAAATACGGAATCCGGTCACACACACAACTTTTAAAGTGGATTCAGGTGTATAATTCTGGTGGAATATTAAAGACATACACTGGAGGTGCTTGCATGAAAAAAGGCAAAATCAACGACTTTTGATGAAAGATTAAAAATCGTTACAAAATGCCTTGCGAACGACAAGAATTATGAGGCAATGGCATTGAAATATCAATGTTCTTATCAACAAGTCCGTACACTGGGTAAAACGATATGAAGAAATGGGAAGTAAAGGTCTTGAAGACCGCCGTGGTAGACGTGTCGGATCATTGCCAAGCCGTACACCGGAAGAAGAATTGCGTGATAAAATCGCTGAACTGGAAAGAAAAAATCTTGATTTACAAATGGAGAATGATCTGTAAAAAAGTCAGAGAATTGCAGCTATAACTGATTACATCAATTACTACAATAACCAACGATTGCAAAGAAAGTTAAATGTAATGATACTCGGAATATCATAATCAATATATAAAAGTAGCCCAAAAATATCGCCAGCCGTAAATCGGCTGACGATACCAAAATTTATTATTTTTTATTGTTCTCTTGACAGGTAGCACACCATAACACAGGAGCTGTTTTTATAAAGTATTTTATAATACATCTTCTAAAATCTTCCGCATACGGTCTTCAAACCGAAAATCTTTCTTTACCCGCTCCAATCCACTTGTTGCAATGCACTTTCTTCTCCTAATTTAAAATACTTTGCTAGCTTTGAATTGTATTTTTCTATAATTCATATTTTTTATCTTTCTATCCATATATGTTCCTATAATCCAGTCAGTTTTTCAAACAGTTTTATAGCATCATATACATTTTTCACTCCATATTCAGCTGCATCTAAAACAACCCCTCCTTCGGCATTCCGAGAGTTTGTATATATTTTTTTCTCTTCAATTTTCTTAAGTCTTTCTTCATCTACTAATACAGGTTTTAGCATTGGTTTAAAAACATTTTTTTCAAACCAGTCTAAGAATTCTTTTCCATGCAAAGAGGCTGCATAGTACATTTCATGAATTTTTCGATCAAATGTTACATCTCTAATATCCAATTCTGATGAAAGATTTTGAAACATCTTTTTCCAATCAAAAACTTCCGTCAAATAACTTTTTGGAATGATATTCATACTTACCATCCTTAACAAAGTTGTATATAAGGAACTTGTGTCCGTACCAGTAAACGCTATCAATTTTTCATATTCTGTCTGACAATAGCAGCCCGCATTATTATCATGTTTTCTCTCTTTCATCATTGCTTCAAATTCTTTGTTCGTTTGTTCACCAATATTTGACTTTGCTCCTACAGACCCACTGCTCATTCCAGCAATTGTCAATGGATATTTCAAATTCAAAATTTTATCATGAATACACGCTGTTAATACGCCCATATAAATATCCTGGCAAATTCCATCCCATAATCGTCCTGTTTTAGCCATTAAGGTCTCCATATAGCTGTGTTTAAAGCAAGAATTGATATAAAGCATAGGTAATGAATACATTTCGCGAGAATTGTTCAGAATCATTGCCAAATAATCAATATTATCTCTATACTCCACTTCCAATATATCTTTCTCGTATTTTCGTGGAATCATGAACTGGTTCTGTTGCCCTCCATTAAATCCTGGCCATGCATAAAACCCTCTTTCCCATTGAATAATTTCCTCATTTGGAAAGGCCTCTATTACTTCCTCTAGCGCGCTTAATCCCCATGGTAATAAGCCATCATCAGAACCCAAAGCAAAAATATATTCTCCCTTTGCATGTATATATGCATATTCAAAACTTTTTGATAATGGCAAATCCCGTGGGGTCTTCATATATCTTATTTTAGAATCATTCCACTCCTTGCATAATTCATATACATCTGCATTATGTCCCGTCGAATTGTCACTTATGATAATTTCATAATCACTTTCATCCCGTTGCTCAATGCACGTCCTCAAAGTATATCTTAAAGTATCTGCTGAATTCCGTGCCGGAATAATAATAGAAAATTTTTTTACAGGTTCTTCATTCACCAAGGCATTACAATCTTCTCCATATAAATCAGATAAATAATCCAGATAATTTCCTATCCATCCAAAGCCTATTTCATCATCGTACTTTTCATATCCTATATACAAATACCCCATTTGTTTATGAAATTCTAAATCTTTGAATTTCTTTACAGTACTAAACGCCAAAGCAAAACCAGTAATTTCTTCTATAGCTTCATCTACTGTATCAACTTCAATAACATCTTTTCCCAACATCTGTAAGCATTTCTTTAATGCATTAAATTTAATATTATTCTGTCCCACCATTCCAATAAAACAGACCTTTTTTTGCTTTTTATTCAGAAGATATTCTTTCAAATATTCTATATTATATATCTGGTTAGTCCATTCTCTTGTAATATCTTTTATTTGATACATCTGATTCAAAACCAAGCTCAACGTATGATACATTACCCATTCCTGGCATACATAGTTCTCATCCCGAAGCTTTATTAAACTATTTTCAGAAAAATTTCCGTTTACAATGTTTTTATACAACAATTCAATTGACTCTGTGTTTATATCTGCTTCTTTTTGCATGGAATTATTAGAAATTCTATCATTTCGTCTAATGTCTAGCTGATCTTTACAGCACATTGCTAATTCTTTATAAACTTTAATGATTTCCTGTACCCCTGGATAATCATAAGACGCATTGCATTTTTCTGACAAAATAGTCGTTATTCTATCCCACTCCATTCCACTATAATAAAGTGCCCTTGCCTTCAATGCATATAATGGTACCCGTACAGGTTTCCATTTTTCCAGTGCGTCCACCTCTTTCAATATTTCTTTTGCATTTTCGCCTGTCAAACAACTATTCAAACAATCAATTTTTCTCAGATATGTATTTTCTTCCATTCTTTTTCTCTCTAAATATCTAATAACCGGTAATTCTCGGGTGGATTATATGAAATAGTTCGATTCAAATTGAATTTCTTTTCAAATTCTTCAATTTCTCTTTTCAAATCTAATCCAATGTATCTTTCCATATTCATTAATATAGCGTATCTTTCATCTTCAACAATATCTCTTTTTAATGCTGGTGCTAAAAATAGATATCGAACAGCTGCCTCTTTTTCCCCACATTTATACATTTTTAATGCATATCGCAAGCACATACTACCAAGCTTTTCTACCGCTTCATGATAACGTTCCGCAGGTTTACTCATTCCAAACTGTTTAGAAATATCACAAAATGCATGTATCAATTGATAATGTTCGAAAATTCCCAATAAATTCTTTTCTGATTCATTTGTTTCATTTCCTGTATGTACTCTATACTGGCAAAGTGGTTCTTTAATATATGCCACATCACCACACATTGCTGCCAAAAAATTATTATACCAATCTCCTGCCACATTAAATATTCTTTTATATTTTTTAATCGGGGTAAGCATGCTTGCTCGCTGCATTCTCTGACCTGGTATTGCTATTCCTGCCATCATAAACACTGCAGCCTGACTTTCCCCATCAACAACACAATTCTGATTATAAAATGGGGGTAATTGATGAATATTTCCAAATTCATCAATCTCGCTCCTATGAACCATTACCATTGCAACACTTGGATTTTCATCAAACACACGAATACACTTTTCAATAAAAGTCGGTTCAATTGCATCATCACTAGCGAGAAAAAATATATATTCTCCCTCTATATCTCTCGATAGATAATTTGAATTACCATCACTTCCTATATTCCTTTTATTTTGGGACACATTATAATAAAAACCTTTGTCGCGGAATTTATCCCTATAACTCAATGCAATCTCATACGAATTATCTGTCGATTGATTGTCCCGAAAAAGAACTTCAATATTAGGATAAGTCTGATTTAATATACTATCCAAACAATATTCCAAATATTCTCCATAATTATAATTTGGTACACAAATGCTTACTAATGGGTATCTTTTCACTTTTAGCCTCCTTAATCAGCAATTATTTTACTTAATTGGGCATGTATCAAATGTTGCAATTGAAACTATGACACTCTCCTAAATTAAACATTTTACTTTTCTCCTTGTTGTGCTTTCCACTATAATATCGAGTATATATTCATAATAGGAATTATAGTTTTTATATTCATTTTTTTTAATTGTTCACCTATTTCCATGTCATTTTTTACAAATACAACAACTAACAAATCCTCATATTCTTTTAATTTTTCTGGGTTAACACATGGAATGCCCTGTATCTCTTGCCCCCACATATTTGAATTATTATCAGAAAAGACCTCTGCTTGCATCACTTCATCCCATGCCCCATAAAAATACTGATCATAAAACAGCCTTCCCATGCCAAATACTGCAATATGCTTTGCATTTGCTATCGCCTCTATGTATTCTCTCCATTTTTCTGCATTTTTTTTGGGAAGAACCCCTTTTTCATTGTATTGTTCGATAATTTTTTTTACCATGCTTGAAGGCCAGTTTTTTTCTTCTCTCGCTCCTGAACAACTTCTGCACAAATTATTTATAGAATCATCCTCAAAACCTTTTAGTATTTTTTGATATTCCTCTCCCTCAGCAATCTCTTTCCATTCTTGTCTCACAAGATTTCCCAATACATGTTGCATTCCATAATCCATACAACATAATGCAACTGTTCCATCCGGCAATACTTCTGGCGTCCATATACCTATATTTGTTGCAGACCCCGCCATACATCGGATTCTTCCTTTTGGTTTTGTTTTTGGCAATTCTTCATATTCTAAATTTCCTGCTCTATCAAACATTGAACTAGTAATAACTTTATCTTTAAGTAACATATCTTTTACACTTTCATGAATTTCTCCATGAACCGAATATGCACTAATTTGATTTCCCAGCCTCTTCATCGTTTGTTCAAATATATTAAGATACTCTTTTGTCAAACGAAATTTTGAATTAAACTTCTGATCTGGAATATGTATCGTCAATTCATCAAATGATATTTTTTCCAAAATATCTAAATCTTTCTCTGTCACTCCCGTTAACGAAGTAAACAAGCGTACCTTGTATCCATTATCAAAAGCATATTTTATCATTTCTGCACAATTTTCATTATGAAATGGTTCTACCATTCCCGAAATAATCACGCCTCCTCCTAGTTCAATCTGCGATAAACATCTTTTAAATGTATCCATACTCATTTTTCTAACTTTATGTAATCTATATGCTTTCTGCAATTTTTCCTGGGGACAATATTTGCACTGCAAACTGCATCCCAATGCTAATGTAAACTCTAATGCTCTTGCTTTTTTACTGTTCTCCATAAAATATATCCTCATCCTTTAATGCTGCATAACAATCTGTATCCCATGCTAACGGGGAATGATGCCTCATATATAATTTATATCTATTATCAAAACTTATAATTTGCAAAGGTATTTCCCATAAATCTTCCAGCCTATGGTATGCACTTATGCACAATTTAGGACTATTGTACCGTATTAGTTTCTTGGCTCCCTCCAGAGATTCTTGTTCTGCACCTTCAACATCCATTTTTATAAATGTAACCTTTTTTTCACCTATAACCTTATCTATAGCATCCAATTTTCCTATTTTCCCATCTCCTGCTATATGCGTTCCCGTTCCCTCTCCATTATATCTAATTTCTTTTGACTTGTTTGAAGTTCCAACATTATAAACACTAACCTTTTTTATATCTTTATTCTTTAAATTCTGAAGCATTTCATCGTAATTTTTCTTTTCCAATTCAAAAGCATAAATATGCTCATATTCATAATTTACACATTCCACAAAATTTATAATAGAATCTCCATTATATGCCCCAGCATCAACCAATACTTCATCCTTCCCAAATTGAAATATTTCACTATTAAAATATTCATTACCTGTTTCCATCTCTCCCCACAATGTTTCTGAATATTGTGGCGCAATACGAAGGCATATTGCTTCTTTATATATTTTTTTTGACTGGCTATCCTGCAGCAAATCATATACTTTTAGTATTTTTTCTTTGTTTTTTTCAAACCACAATCCCTTGTGAAAATCTGAATAAACATTGTAAAACAAATCTCCAAAATAAAAAAACTTTATTTTTCTTTTCTCTAACTGCTTCTTTATTTCCCTATAATGGCTAACCATAATAATAACTATGGTATCTTCCATAGTACTTAATTCAGCAGGAGATATGCATTTATAACCACAAACCTCCGTTCCCCATATGCGGCTATTATTATCACATACAAAATCGATTCTGTTTAAAAAATGGTGATATCCCTTAAAAAAAGAACCTGTTCCAAAAACACATACTTTTTTTGCATGCTCCACTTCTTTCCATCGTTTAGCTTCCTCATAAAACAAACAATTATCTGTTTCTATTGCATAATCAATTGCTTTTTCCAGCTCATTTCTCTCCGACAAACCATTTTCCTCCCTGTATTTTTTTGTAATCCCCTGAAAAAATGATACCTCTTCACTTTCTCTATCTATTTTTTTTATTTTTTCTGTATCCGGTTCTAACCAGAAAGTTCTCTTTGGATTACTTTGTTTCGCGCCAAAATGCAAAGCACTTCCAGGTGCTACAATATCACGGATTTCCTCTACAAATTCTTTCAATATTCGCGTATCATCTGACGCAATATGGTAAATTCCCTCTGAAACATCCTTCTCTCCTAAAAGTCTTAATATACGTGCGCAATCCGTAATATATATATAATTCCACATGTTCTCACATGGAGATAATTCCGGAATATCCCCTTTTTTCAATGTGTCTATCACATAATTTACAAGCGTTCCAGGATTTTCTCCCACGCCATATACACTATAAATTCTTGGCCAGATGAATGGTATCTCTAATTGTTTTGCCAAAACTTGTCCCATCTGATACGCTGCCAGCTTCGCTGCACCATACATCATAAATGGATGTGGATTTGTTTCTTCTTCCTTTGCGGTCTCCTTCACCACACCATATTCTGCCTGGCTTCCCGCACCAATGATCTTTTTACAACCACATTCTTTTGCCGTTTTAATCGCCTTTGCAGTATACTCAATATTTTTATACTGCATTTCAAAATCTTCTCTATCAGTTCCAGCAGAACCATTCCATGCCAAATGATAAAAAAGGTCTGCCTGTCCTATTTTTTTCGAAAGCTGTTCCAATTCTTCCATTTCCATTTCAAGCAATTGTATTTTATGAGGATTCTTTCCCCATGTATTCACTTCCTGTTTCAGGCTTTCTTTTCTGCTACTATGTGGTCTGATTATTGCAAATATCTCATGCCCAGCATTTATCAGTTCTTTGCACAATGCCTTTCCTATAAAACCCGTTGCACCCGTTACAATTATTTTCATTTTCTTTTAGTACCCTTCATTTCCAGACTTTTGTTAAATCTTCTTATATCTCCAATCCTTCAATCAATGGTGTCATATCATACAATGGTCTTGACGCCATCTGTCCATCTTCTCTCATATAATTGCACTGACGTGGTAATATTTTTTGCTGGATATCAGTATTCACGCGACAGACTACAGGTTCATCACTTTGCAGAACCTCGGCTATTTTTTCTTTCAGATTTTCCTCATTCAAAATGGACATTGCTTTGATTCCAAATGCTTTTGCAATATTTTCCATGTTCGGAAGTGTTAAGCCAGATTCTTTATTACATCCTGTAAGTCGGTGGAAATTGCCATTTTGTGATCCATATATCATAGAATAACCTGCATTGTCAGATACAAATATTTTAACTGGAAGCTGATATCTTGCAATTACTTCCAATTCCTGCATATTCATGGCAATACTTCCATCTCCCGTTACACAAACCACCTTTGCTCTATCTGAAACAGCTCTGTTGCATAATTTATTTATCTTCTTATCTTTTGACGCTTCATAAATACGTTTATTTGCAAACGCACTTCCAATAGAAGCCGGTACATCATATCCCATAGCAGCCAATCCTTTATTAAGAAACGCCCGCTGTCCCCACTTCACTTTAAATACCTTCATGGCGATATCCACCGTTGTACCTGAACTAGTAAACTGATACATATCATATGGTTTCATCTGTTCTGAAATTTCTTCAATCAAATTATAATTGCTTACAAATCCAGCTCTTGCTTCCTGTTCTTTTATCCGTACCGGATACTTCATCTGCAGTTTGCTACACTCATCCAGCCATTCCAGTTTGCTTTTATCTGAAAGAGTAACTTCATCTATATGTGCAAGCATTTTGCAGATAAAGGACTTAGCAGATGCGACAACTTTTTTCTCTGGATGAAGTGATTTCTTATTCATTTCATTCTCATCAATATCCACCATAACATGTATTGCATTTTCCAGGAAACTTGCGAAATTATATCCTGTTGCCAAAAGATTGAATCTTGTTCCAATACTTATTACCAGATCTGCCTTATGCACAATCATATTTGCAGCTCTATGGCCCACCCCACCCGGACGGCCTGCATACAGTGGATGGTCACTTTCAATCAAATCTACACCATTCCAGGATGTAACCACAGGAATTCCCAGTGCAGTATACAGCCTTCTTGCTTCTTCTATACAATGATCCAGTCGGATGCCATGACCTATATAAAGAATTGGTCTTTTGCTTTTATTTATTAAGCTGATAACTTCTGAAATATCTTCCTCTTTTGCAATATATTCCTCTTCCAATCCAGTTCCACAGATACTTTCTCCTTTAGCATATTGCATTGGAATTTGATTATCCTGAAATTTTGCACATTTATTAATATCAATCATACTAGCCTGAATATCAAGTGGTACATCAATCCACACTGGACCTGGTCTTCCATAGACTGCCATTGCTGCTGCTTTTTCCATTTCATAGACAATGTCTTCGGGTTTCTGTATCTGTACAGCATATTTTGTATAGGACTGTACCATAGACATAATATTTACTTCCTGAATACCAAACTGGCGTATTCCCTGATTTTCTACCAAATCATCCCTCTTTACCTGACCAGAAATAAAAATTACCGGTACCGAATCAAGATACGCTCCTACAAGTCCAGTTAATGCATTGGTAGCTCCTGGTCCACTGGTTACCAGGCATGCAGCATATCCATCTTTTCCTCTGGCATAAGCCTCTGCTGCAACAGCAGCTCCCTGTTCAAAAATCATGGAAACTGCCTCAATTTTCGGATTTGCACCCAAAGAATCATTCAAATGCATTGCTCCACCACCTGGTACATAAAAAACATCCTGAATGCCTATGGATGCTAAATATTCTATGATATAATCCGATACTTTCATCGCTTTTCTCCACCTGTATTCTTATACTTTTTCAAAATAACTTCTCGTAACAAACATAATATTCATTTTTCCTGCGTCTGTTTCTACAAAATCATGATACATATCTTTAATTTCTTTATTAAGTTTTGCATAGTCTATGTCCGAACTAAGAGTTGGCAATGATTCATCTGCATAACTCTCATTGTAAGCTGTTTTAAAACCGTCAAATCCTGCAATATATACTTCTTTTGCTCCTATTGTTTCCAATAGGCGAAGCATACACATTACCGCATTATCAAAATGTTCCCATCCACGTTTAATAACACGATTGAAATTGACAATCATTTCTTTTTCCTGCGCCTTTGTCTTTACATTCGACAATACAATTCTTTTTGTATTATCAAATTCTTTTGCATATGCAGATTTTGCATATTCATAGCGTACTCTGTTTGAGAAAAAAAGATAATCATATTTATAATCTGGTAAAATAGCATTAACTGCTATTGTAATGACATTCTTTTCTTTTAAAACTGTCTGTACCTTTTCATATGAATCCACAGATGATTTCCCCGGTGCAACAAGCAGAATTTTCTTTTCTGCAAAGATTTCCGTCAGTTGTTTTACATTTTCGTCATCTTCTACCAGTCTGCTCTGATTTTCAATATACTTTTCTTCTAACAAACCATAATCATATTTTAAACGATCTTCAGCTGATAAAGAAGCAATAACATTTCTCATATCCTTTGCTGATGTACGATGATTATTTAAAAGGTATGCAATATTATTCACATGGCAACAATATGTCCCTGCAATAAAATATTCCGTAGAATAACCCCACTTATATTTTTCCTGGAATGAAACCATATAAGTATCAATCGCATCTAACACCTCATCCAAATTATAATTTTTATGATACTTTCGGTTTAAAAAGTTTGTAAGCAGCTCTGTTGTTGTATTTCCTGCACCACGTCCCATTCCACACAGACTTGCATCTACCATTATATTTCTATCTTTTTCCGAAAAGTAATTCACAAATGTCATACTATTCGCAAACGCCATTTGCTGGTTATTATGCGAATGAAATCCCAGCCGGATTTCTTTTTCAAGACCAGCGTCCAGTATCTTTGCAATCCGCAACAAATCTTCTTCATACATTGCTCCAAAAGTATCTACAATGGAAAGACCTTCCGGTTTAAATTTATTCATCTTCTCTGCAAGTTCTTTTAAATCTTTCTCTTTATATGCCAGGGTATTGGCAGCCTGAAAATATATCCGATAACCCTTCTTACGGATTCTATCCGCAATTTCCATCCCTTCTTTTACTTTTCCATGCGGAAATACAACTCTTATGGCATCTATAGAAGTTCCATCATATTCCGGCAAAACGCTGTCATCATATCGGTTCCAGTCTATCATTGCAACATAAGTACACTCTTTTTTCTTTTCTACAATATATGGCAAAACATCCTCAGGCAAATGATAAAATGAACTCCCCTCTTCATGGTCATAATCCTTTAACCATCCACATTCAATTACCTCAACATTTGCATTCTGAAGCTTATATATTATTCCTCTGATTGCTCCATCCCCAAATTTGGAATCTACAATATATGCCCCATCTCTTAGTGTACAATCCAGCACTTCTATATTTCCCATTTTCTACCTCTTTGCATTTTTCTTCTATACAACAGCTTCCTTGATTACCCGGATCATTTCATCCAACATTTCTTTTGTCATTCCCGGATACACACCTACCCAGAAACTGTCATTCATTACCTGATCTGTTATGTTAAGCCCACCTACAACACGATAATCTGTTCCTTCAATAAGATTAGCAAAGCATGGATGCCTGATAATATTTCCTGCAAATAAATTTCTTGTTTGAATATTATGCTTTTCTAAATAATCCACTATCTGCTTTCTGTTTTTTCCACTCTCTGACTTTACTGTCATAATAAAACCAAACCAACATGGTTCACTATCTTTTTCTTTTTCTGGCAACAGCAATTTATCTTCTATATCACTTAAATGCTCTCTTAAATAAGTCCAGTTATTTCTTCGTTTTTCAACAAATCCCGGCAACTTGTGAAGCTGCGCCACACCTATTGCAGCCTGCATATCTGTAATTTTCAAATTATAACCCAGATGGGAATATACATATTTATGATCATAACCCTGTGGTAACGTGCCAAACTGTCCATCAAAACGATGGCCGCATAAATTATCCTGTCCTCCGCTGCATACGCATTCACGTCCCCAGTCACGCATAGAACGGACAATTTTATGAAGTAATGGATTTGCAGTATAAACAGCTCCTCCTTCTCCCATCGTCATCTGATGAGCTGGATAAAAACTGGAAGTTCCAATATCCCCGATAGTTCCTGTTTTTTTCCATTCTCCGTTCAACTTATATTCACCGCCAAGTGCATCGCAGTTATCTTCTATAAGCCATAAATTGTATTTTTCGCAAAAAGCCTTTACTGTTTTTATATCAAATACATTGCCTAAACTATGGGCTAAAAAAACCGCTTTTGTACGTTTTGTGTATGCCTCTTCCAAATGTGCAACATCTATATTGTATGTCGGCATTTCTATATCAAGAAATACCGGAACTGCACCACACTGTATAATCGGAGCAACTGTTGTAGGAAATGCTGCTGCAACTGTGATGACCTCATCTCCTTTTTGCAACCGCCTCTCCTTTAACAATGGAGAGGTCAGTGCTGCCACTGCAAGAAGATTAGCTGATGAACCGGAATTTACTACGGATACATATGGCACTCCCAGATACTGACCCAATCCACTTTCAAATTCTTTGGTATACCTGCCGGCAGTCAACCAGAATTCTAAAGACGAATCTACGAGATTTACCAATTCTTCTTCATCATATACCCGCCCGGCATAATTGATGCGGTCTCCAGGTTCATATTCCTTCCGCATATGGTTTTCCCGATAATACTCTCTTACCAGATTTAAAATTTTCTCTTTTTCCATATTCCAATGCTCCTATAACATATATCTGCAATCAATCACTGTTTTATTTCCAAAAGATAGGACTTCCCGGAATTCCTCCCATGCTGTCACAATTGCTATTACATCTGCCTCCTCATAAACTTCTTTTGCAGATGACTTTTCTGTTATTGCAATATCCGGATAACGACGTGTAAACTCTTTCATTGCTGCCGGATCATATGCACAAATGTTGTGATATCCAAGTTTTTCTATCTCACGGATAATTCTCGCTGCAGCAGTATCACGCACATCATCTGAAAGAGGTTTAAAAGCCAGTCCCAAAATTCCAATCGTCTGTCCTTCTGAAAGATTGTCTGTGATTTTTTTTGCAATCGATTTTGCCCTGTCATTATTTAATTCTATTACATGTTTCAATATCTCTGGTTCATACCCCTTAGCTACTGCCTGTGAGTAAAGTGCACAGGTATCTTTTGGAAGACAGTATCCACCATAACCACATCCCGGGTACACATAACTTGTCATATTACAATCATTCCATCGTTTATCCATATGTAAAATATGGAATGCATCCGCCACATTTATTCCACCTATGGCATCTGCAATTTCAGCCATCTCATTAGAATAGCTAATCATCGTTGCCAACAGTGTATTTGATAAATACTTAATAAATTCACCGGTAGAATGAGAAACACATTTGATTGGTATCTGCATTGGTTCATACAACTTCACCAGCATCTCTTTTGAACGTTCCTCATTACATCCTAATACTATTCTGTCTGCTCCAATAAAATCTTCCCAACAATGACCTTCACGCAAAAATTCCGGATTATTCGCAACCCCAAGATGCTCTGCTACCGCCCCCTTGCCCTTCACGTAAGGGAATATTTTTTCTGCAGTTGTAGAAGGTGGAATGGTTGATTTCGTTACAAGAACCCTGTATTTTTCATCCGAGATTGCATCTACTGTTGTATCTATCGCCGAAAACAGATATGTCAAATCTGCACTGCCATCTTTTCCATATGGTGTTCCAACGCAATAAAAAACATATTCACTATCTGCAATCGCCTCTTTAGGATTATCCGAAACAATAAAATTATTATTCAGATGCTTTTGCAACACCTCTTCCATTTCTGGTTCCAGAAACGGAAGCTTTCCACTTTTTAATATGGATTTTCTTTCTTCATCCACATCTATTCCATACACTTTATATCCAAGATGGGCAAAACCAAGCGCTGTTGTAAGCCCTACAAATCCCAATCCAAAAACTGTTACCATAATAAATTTTCCTCCGGACTTTCTTTAATAAACTGGAGAAATCTTCTTACTCCTTCTTCAACATATATACCCGGCTTATATCCAAGTATTTTCCCTGCTTTTTCAATATTCGGACAACGTCTCTGTGGATTATTTGTAAGATATTCTTTGTCCTCCGATATTGCATATTTCACTTCACCTTTATAATCAAAGATTTCCTGTCCAACTGCTTTATATATTTCTGCAAGTTTACTGATGGTAATCTCCGGCTTTTCAATTCCAATATTGAAATAATCGTATTTTCCATAAAGCATAATTTTCAAATAACCGGCAACAGCATCTGCAATATAACAAAAAGTACGACTCGGAGATCCATTAGAAAGAATTGTAATGTCATTTCCATCTACAATATTTTTTGCAAAATCTGCCGGCACGCGTTTATCATTTATCTTCATCCCCGGACCATAATTATTAAATGGTCTTACTACACCAATTGGCATTCCATATTGCTGTGCAAACAGCATACACATAGTCTCCCCAAAACGTTTGGATTCATCATAACAGGCTCTTGGCCCTGTTGCGCACACATTTCCATTATAATCTTCCGAAGTAGGCACTGCCTCCGGTGCCGGATCCCCATAAAGTTCACTGGATGAGTAGAAAAGAAAACCTTTCATTTCTTTTTCCATATAATAATCCAAAAGTCTCCTTAATCCCCAGATATTTGCATCCAGTGTTTCTATTGGATATTTCCGATAAAACATCGGTGAAGCAATTGAAGCCATATGAATAATATAATCTGCCTCTTTTGCTTCTTCAATTGTCTCAATTCTATCTTTGATAATATCAAATTTCTTCACCACAAAATGTTCATCTGCAGCCATTTCATCAATCCATTTTGGATAACCCAGCATAAAATTATCCAAACATATTATTTTCTTTAAATGAAGTTTCTCCCGAAACTGATAAAAAAAATGAACAAAATAAAATCCAAGAAAGCCTGCGCACCCTGTAATTAAAATACTGGAATTCTCCAGCCGGCTTATTTCCTCATCCGACAATCTTTCATATGTATATTCCAAATCTTTTTCTAACTGCTTTGTTACCATTTTTCTTTCTCCTTATTCCCATTTCTTCCATTTTGCCCGATTAGTAGTCCATAAATAATCCAATGCTTCTTTATCCCGCAATGTATCCATACATTTCCAGAAGCCATCATGCTTATATGCCGCCAGCTGATTTTCTTTTGCCAGTCTTTCCAATGGCTCTTTTTCAAAAAATGTAGCATCTCCATCAATATAATCCAAAACCTGTGGTTCTAATACCATAAACCCACCATTAATCCAGCCGCCATCTTCTTTTGCCTTTTCCGCAAAACGGTTTACAGTACCTTCATCATCCATGTCTAGAACGCCGAAACGGCCACCAGGCTGAATAGCCGTTAATGTAGCATATTTTCCATTTTTTTTATGAAATGCCACTAATTTATCAAGATTCACGTCAGAAACTCCATCTCCGTAAGTCATCATAAAAGTTTCATCTCCAATATACTTTCGAACACGCTTTAAGCGTCCGCCTGTCATGGTATTTAGTCCAGTATCCACTACTGTCACTTTCCATGGTTCTGCCACATTGTTATGTATAATCATTTCATTATTCTTGGAAAAATCAAATGTGACATCACTACGATGCAGATAATAATCCGCAAAATATTCTTTAATTACATATCCTTTATAACCACAACAAATAATAAATTCTTCATATCCAAAAGATGAATAATATTTCATAATATGCCACAAAATCGGCGCCCCTCCTATTTCAATCATCGGTTTGGGTTTCAAATGGCTTTCTTCACTGATTCTGGTTCCCAGACCACCTGCAAGTATTACAACTTTCACGTTTTCTCCTCCTATATTCTCCACCAACTATAAGAAATACTTTTCTCATATTTTACAATTAAAAAAGACTTTCTGCACCACGCAAAAAGCCTCATCTATTTCAAAACTTCGTGCGCCGAACAATTCCTTTTGATACGGCTTCATCATTAATTACTTATATTTATATGTCGGTAATTATATACTTATTTATTAGTTATTATTAGAAATTTATGATTTTCCCCTATTTTCCTGATTCTCTCCTGTGCTTTTGCATAATCCCCGCATTTCCGATAATATTCCAGTGCCTGTCCGATGTCTCCGAGGCACTCCCGGATTACACCTGCATTGTAATATGCCAGATAAGAATTTGTTCCTGTCATCCGTGCGCTCTTATACTCCGTTGCCTTTAAGAACTCAGCTATTGCTTCTTCGTAACGTTCATTATTCATATAGATGAGTCCCATCAGAAACTTGAAATCCGCACAGTCTCCAAACTCTTCATAAATCCCCTGAAACTGCAATGCCGTTTCAACCCGCCCGGTATTCAAAAGTGCGTATCCATAGCTTTCTACCATGTCAATTACATATTCCAGCTTTGGATTCAAGTCATAGCCCAATGCTTTTTCAAAATACCGGATTGTTTCTTCATAATCCTCTGCCATATAATAGCTTTTTCCAATCTGATACATGAAATAAGTATCATCCGGATGGTTCTCCAACTCTTTTAACAATAACTTCAGATTACGTTCTGCTTTTTTCCTCCGCTCCTCTTCGGTGCCTTCATAACCATCATGCAAGATAACAACCGGAGCAAGGTAAGTTTCATACTCTTCTTTATTTTTCGCTGTAACCTGTTCGTGGATACTGCCCGAATATTCATATTGCTGTCTGGAGAATATCCGGTTAATCCGTTCTATGTTTTCTGTTTCCTGCTCTCCTACGGAAACGCGGTTAATTATTTTGATTCGCCCTACCATAGAAGGATGCTGCTTTAACAAGTTTTCCAGCTCGCCTGTATCTATTTCCTGTAAATATTCATCACTGTCTATCATCATAACAATGTCATTGGACGCCTGAGTCAATGCATAATTCCGTGCTGCGGAGAAATCATTGCACCAGCTGAAATAGCATACTTTATCCGTATATTTTTTTGCCATGGCAACCGTATCATCCGTAGAGCCGGTATCTACCACAACAATTTCAAAGCCATATCCCGTCAGATGTTTCAGGCATTTTTTCAATTTTTCTGATTCATTTTTTGTAATGATACATACAGTGATTTTTCTCATGCTATAAGTCCTCAAGTATTACTTTCATCCGTTCTTCAAATCGAAAATCTTCTTTTACCCGCTGTAAACCTCTGGCTGCAATCTCTTTTCGTTCTTCCTCATGCTGCAAATAGTAATTCACCAGATAATAAAGCTCTTCTATATCTCCATAAGTGATGATTTCTTCTCCCAACCGGAAGTACTCTGCCAGTTCTTCCTGAAAGTTTGAAATCACAAATCCGCCACTGGCAAGAATGTCCAGTACACGCAGCGGAATTCCTGTCCGAATTGTTTTCAGCGAAATATTAAGATTCACTTTAGAGCATTTAAATACTTTTGGCATCTGGGTATAATAATCGATATAATTCTTCTTTCTTATCTTTGGTATGGCTACATTCTGTTCTCCGGAATAGAGTGCTACATCAAAATGATTGGAAAGAAGCGTTAATATTTCCTGCCGCTCTCTTCGTGTAATCTCACTGGCCAGTAGAAATTCAATTTCACGATGATTTACCGTAATCTCTCCATTCCACTGTTTCTGATAAGCCGCATTCATTCTCTCTATCAAATCATCCGTTATAAAATCCGGCAGGAAATATCCGCCATATACTTTTTTCTGAGCTGCAATCACACCTTCAAGATATCCCCTGTCATACTCCTGCAAAGGTGCCATATACAGTGGATAGACGGTCTGATATAATTTTCCTACCAATGAAATCTCTGCTCCATATTCCTTTTTATCGACTTCTGTAACTGCAACCGGATAAAATGTTTCCACATCTGCTGCCAGTGGCAAATAGCCGGCATTGATTCCCTGTCTTTGATATTCTTCTGCCTGTCCACGGTCAAAAAAATACACTTTTGTATAGGAATTCTTCAGTGCCTGTACATTGCGGATATGAATCGGAGAATCATAGACCCACGCACGATAAGGCAGTTTATGATTCTGGCATACATCAGAAATAACCGGATTAAAATTTACAGAAATCACTGCATCATACGCCTGCTGCGAAATCCTCTTTTCCAACTGCTCTGCAAATCGATTATCCGATTCCCAGTCATTCATCTGATAAAAGAAAGCATCATAAGTAATATTCAATCTGTGTAACGCACGTTCCATTCCTTTTCCCATAAAAGAATGCCATTGCCAGAATAATATTTTCATCGTTCTCTCCTGCTTTGCAACGAAAAACACTGATACCTTTCGATATCAGTAGTTTTTTAATTCATTTTAACTTTGGCTACTTCTTCCAATTTTTCAAAGAATGGTATCATGTCCTTCTCAAAGACTTCTGCAAGCTTCTCATCATCTTTTTCCTGATATATTTTGCTGAAATTTACAAACAGAGCATTTGCTGCCTGCTTATCAATAAGCTGCTCGATTTCATTGAGATAGTCCATTGTTCCATTTAAGACCTGAATTTCCCAGTTCATACCTTTGATAATGCTCAAAAGATATTCATCGGTATCCGGCTGACGATTTCCATGCAATTCTTCCATTACATTTCTCATAGATTTTAATAATTTCGGGCTGTACTCCGTCAATACTTTTAACGCTTCTTTTTCTTCTCTTCTATTATCTTCCATGATATTTCACCCTGGCACATCCTGTGCCGCCTTTCTATAGAATGTATATCGGTTCATTCCTTCATTTTCACAAGAGTATTTTCACTTTTCACTGCATTTTCTTTCCCTGGCATCTATTTCATCAATAAATGCGAGAAGCTTTTTCGCGCTCTGCTCCCAGGTATAATTTTCCTTTGCTTTCCTATAAGCATTCTCTGCAATCATCTGCAGGTTATCTCTTCCTGCCCCTTTCAGATAAGTGCTTTCATCGGTAAGCACCACGCTGCGTTGCAACATGCTGTTTGCAATCCGTTCCGTAAATCCATCCTTATGCCAGGCCATCACATTAAAAGATATAAGGCTTTTTTCCATGACTTCAAGGCTTTCTCTCATATCCACCGCTTCATGGATACGAAGATATGGTGAATCCCCAAACGGGCTCTTCTTCCAACTGTCCCCGAATACTTCCAGTGTAATGCCTGCTTCTAAAATTACCTTTACTGCTTTTTCCCGGTAATAAGACATGATGCAATAAATCATTGGCTTGACGCCATCTAATACTTCTAAAAATTCTTCATCCGATAGTACAATTCCATCTTTTCGTAAGGATTCTTCCAATGCTTTCTCCGCAGTCTCTTCCGGGTGCTGTTTCATCCGAAACAGAAAATGGGCTGCTATCTTTTTATTGATTCCCTGGCTATTTCTGATCAGCGGCAGATAACTCCGATAGTCCGTATAGGTGTCAATAAAGGATATCTGATATTCCTTTTTATCCTGCGCCCCCTCAAATTCCGCTCTGCTTCCTTCTCACAACCTCCCGGAAAGATAATGGAACTTCCTGCAATTCTCGGATAATACTTTTCTATAAATGCCGCATAATTTCTGTCATGGGTTGCACTATAGCAATGCTCCGGCATTCTGATATAATGATTCTTCATCCAGATTGGATGGTCAAACTGGAAATTTATTTTTGGTCCCTTTATCAAATCATGTAAATAAATGCTTGCCTTCGGAAGATAAATATCAAAAAGATAACTCTGAAAGCCAATTACCGCCTGATATGTTTTTCCTGCATAAGCTGCCAGAGTAGCTTCGCCGCTCTGCTTCACATCAAAATATTCTACCTCTTCTCCAAGCCTCTGTAACGCTTCTCCCAGTTGCTCTGCAAATGTATATAAAATGTTATAGCAGATTGGTTCTCCCTTATAGATTAAAATTGTTCCTTTCGCTTCCCTTCTTCTATGCTCCATGTTATCTCCCGTCCGGATGCTGTACCTGCTTTTCCTGCCTTATCGTATAAGTTTCCACAAATTCACATAACCTTCGATAGTTTTCTTTTTCATCTACTGCAAGAATTTCCTCTGCTTTTCTGCGGCATGCTTCCTTCTTCTTCTCCATGAATCCTTTATCTTCACAATATTGATGTACCAGATTTACCATCGACTCAACAGAATCACAGGTGAATACCTTGCCCACATTTACCTGCACATCGCAGTTGTCCAGTGTCACTACCGGAATTTCCTGTAAAATTGCATACATGGCTCCGGTACCGCCGCCCTGTCTTGGCGGGTTCAAAAACAAATCTCCTATGGTCATGGTTTTCTGCAATTCTTCGGTATATCCAAGGAAATAAAAACGCTCCCAATATGCTTCTACTATCCTTTTTTCCAGTGCCTCGCAATTTCCAATGACCGCCAGCACTGCTTTCGGATTTTCCTCTAGCATCGCATAAATCGTCTTAAGAAAATCCTCTGTCACTTCCTGCACCAGCCGGTTTCCCACCAGCAAAATTACGAACTTGTCTTCTGGGATGCCATAATTTTCTTTCTTCTCTTTTTCGACAACCACTGTATTTCCCACAATGGAATGTTTTACTTCCACAAACTGCTGGTACGGTTTCAGCCAGCTCTGATACCGTCTTTCTTCCGCAATGGTATAATCCGAAGCCAGTACGATAATCGGTGCATTGGTCACAGGAATTGTCTTAACGCACCTTCTGGTTAAATACGGTAGTGAACTGTCGGCACAAATCAGCCAACATTGTTTTATCACCGATTTCAAGCACTCACTCAGGTGCTTCCTGCCATATCATTTCCGCCGCATCATAAAGCTGTTCCGGATAATTTTCCTGTGTAAAAAGCAGATTATAACCCTTCAGTTCCTCTCCTTCTATCTCGCCCTGAAATGCTCCGGCTGTATTCATAAAATTATTCAACAGACACTGCTTATACCACAACGGTGCTGTATTCCGATTTGGCATATAGGCGACATATAATACCACTTCGTAACCCAGTTCCTTTAAATAACAGTTCATCTGCAATGTTATCGGAAACTTTGCCAATGACTGTTCTATTACGCGCAGCATATTCTGCTGCATCGCTGCATCAAATTTCTAGTAGCTTTCCTTTAACTCCCGCAGCGTTCTTTCTCCATATTCCCCTGTTGCATCCAGCTGCCCCAGTCCTCTTTGTAAAATTCCAAAAAACTGTTCCATATATTTTCTTTTCGTCCTGCGACGTTTTCTCCTTATTCTAACCTTGTTTCTTTCCACCGATTTCGTTACAATAGTTATAGTTATTATACTCTATATCCAAGGAAGAGGAAAGTTTATCATGAAAATACTATTCTATCGTTATGGAAGCATTTGCGAACCGGATATTATTGAAGCCATGAAGCATTTAGGGCATGAAATATTTTGTATCAACCTTGAAATTACCGATAAAAATATTCCCGCACAGACAGTTATCAAACATGTTTCTGATGCACTGTTAGAGTCTTCTTTTGACGGTGTTTTCTCGATAAATTTTTATCCTGTTTTATCGGAAATCTGTAATATTATGAAGATTCCTTATATCTGCTGGACCGTAGACAGTCCTGTTATGGAATTATATTCTGATTCCTATTCGAATGAATGGAACCGTATTTTTCTTTTTGATTCCATGCAATATCAGGACTTTGCTCCATATAACCCAACTCACACTTTTTTTCTGCCGCTGGCAACCAATGTAAGCCGTTGGAATTCCGTTCTTGCTCATGCTAATCCGGACTCCTTTAAAAGTGATATTTCCTTTGTGGGCTCCCTTTATACAGAGAAATGTCCTTATGATGCCATAAAGAATCCTTCCCCTTATCTCGAAGGATATTTAAATGGAATAATGGATGCGCAGGAACAGATTTATGGTGCATTTCTTTTAAATGAACTACTGCCGGATTCTATTGTCAAAGAATTTATTGACTGTATGCCGGATTATTATATTCCGCCGGAAAAAGCCAGACGGGTTGACCGGGATATCATTGCACAGCAGTACCTTGGCATGAAGGTAACTGCCAATGAGCGGAAGCACCTTTTGTCCCTTCTTGGCTCCCATTTTTCAGTAGACTTATACACCGGAAGTGATGCAGACGCTCTTCCTGTCCACAATCGTGGACGGGTTAAGACTTTAACAGAAATGCCTCAGGTCTTTGCCCACAGCAAAATTAATCTGAATATGACCTGCAAATCCATCCGGAACGGTATTCCCCTTCGTGTCTTTGATGTTCTTGGATGTGGCGGCTTTTTACTGACGAATTATCAGAATGATTTAAGCGAATGTTTTACCATTGGAGAAGATTTAGACATCTATACCAGTCCTGATGACCTTTTGTCTAAATGCGAATACTATCTTTCCCATGAAAAAGAACGGATAGAAATTGCCGAAAACGGCTATCAGAAAGTATTAAATCATTATACTTATGAGAAGCAGCTTCAGAAAATACTGGCACAGCTTTAATCAGCTATGCCAGTATGCTTTTTTATTTTTCTCCTACACCTGTCTAAGGGTTTCCTGTACTGTTTCAATTACTCTGCTCTGTTCTTCATCCGTTAATCCCGGATATAATGGTAAACTGATGATATGCGAATATACCTCTTCTGCATTTTTACAATGCACATTTTCATATCCATGACTCTGGTAATAAGGATGCATATAAACAGGTATATAGTGAACATTTACACCAATTCCCTTTTCTCTTAACTGTTCAAATACCTTTTTTCGGTCATGATGCGGAACTTGTATGATATACAGATGCCATCCACTCTCGGTTCCCTCCATCTGATATGGAGTAATAATGTCTTTATTATCTCGAAATGCCTCATTATAATTCTGAACCAATTCTTTTCTTCTTGCAAGGAAACGATCCAGTTTCTTCATCTGACTTATTCCAAGTGCACATTGAATATCTGTAATACGGTAATTGTATCCAAGATCCAACTGTTGATAGAACCACGGTCCATCACTTCTTGTCATCAATTTGGGATCTCTTGTAATACAATGAGAACGGAACAACAGCATTCTCTGATATAAGTCTTCTTGATCCGTCATAATCATCCCACCTTCTCCGGTGGTAATCGGTTTTACCGGATGAAAACTAAATGTCGTAAGATCTGATAATGTTCCAATTTTTCTTCCCTTATAAACAGAACCTAAAGCATGTGCTCCATCTTCAATCACTAACAAATGATGTCTTCTGGCTATCTCATGAATGTGGTCCATGTCACACGGCTGTCCTGCTAAATGAACCGGAATAATTGCCTTTGTTTTTGCCGTTATTTTTCTTTCAATATCTGCTGGATCTATATTATAAGTTTTCGAATCTATATCAGCAAATACTGGTGTTCCCCCACAATACAATATACAATTCGCTGATGCAGCAAAAGTAAGTGGTGTAGTTATTACCTCATCACCCGGTCCAATGCCTGCTGCATAACAAGCCGCATGCAATGCTGATGTACCATTTGATATTGCAACCGCGTATCTGCTTCCGGTATAAGACTTTACTGCTTCTTCAAATTCTGTACTCTTCGGTCCCGTTGTTAAGAAATCAGATTTTAACACCTCAATCACTGCCTGTATATCATCATCTTCTATAGTCTGTCTTCCATATGGTATCATCTATACCGCCTCCAATTATCTATAATGCTATCAGTGCCTCTGCGATACGTTCTGCACCCTTTCCATCAATAAATCTTTGCATTTGCAATGATTTCTTCTTTCTTAGTTCCATGTCATTCATGTATTCTTTTAAATACATGTTTATTTTATCTACAATTTTCTCCTCCCTCACATCTCCCGCATAATCAATAGTATTATCTGCTTGAAACTGTTTTACATTGTCCAGTTGGTTATCTACAAACGCATAAGATATTGTTGGCACACCCAACGCACACAGTTCATAGAGAGTTGTTCCACCTGCTGAAATCGCTATATCTGCTTCCTGCATATATCTTTCTATATTGTCAACTGCTTTATGAAAAAAAATCCTTTTTTCGTTCCCATACTGTTCTTTCAAACTATCATAATTTTGATTATAAACTCCACATATAACCTCAATTCTTAAAAAGTTGTCCCTTTCTATACCATCTAATACTCTCTGAATAATATTATATGGATCTGTTCCACCTGTTAATAATAACAAGCATTCTACTCTATTCTTAATTTTATGAGATTCACAATTCCAAAACACACTTCGTAACGGAGCATATTTTACTCCTAAATATTTCTTTATTTTATTGTCTGATTGATCATAATGAAATTTTTTCCAGTAATTTGCATAGCAAACAAGAGCATCCACTTCATATGGATATATATTCAAATCATCTATATACATTACTCGAACAAGGTTGTGAACTTCCCTTAAATACTTTTCTGTCACTTCATAACTGTCTATCAGCATTTTTTTAATATTCAGCTTCTGAATATATTTCTTCAGAACTGGCAATTCTGCTTCTTTATTATTCCATTTTGTATATAGTATAATAGCTTTATATCCATATTTTTTCAAAAGTTCTAAAGCACTTTCATCTGCAACAATAAAGATTACTTCAATTCTATTTTTCTGTAATGCATCTGCAATTGCAAGACACCTCATCATATGTCCGGTTGCAATCTGATTATTCATATCTGTTCTTATATATATTTCATCCATTACTTTAATCCACTCGTACAAATTCAAACATACTGTACTTTTCTTCATATCCTGCATTTTCAAATGCTTTTTTTGATGCAAGATTATCCGTTTTTACCAGTCCAGTCAGTTTATCTACCATTGGGAAATCTTTAAACACCTGATTTTTCACCAGTTCAAGCATTTTTGCCCCATATCCCTGTGAACGTTTTTCTGTGCAAATACTATAGCTGATTTCCGCATTTTTTTCCTTTTGCACAATACGAATCTGTCCTATCGGACAATCGCCGCACATATAGATATATTGCTTACAGTTTTTATTCTCCAACAGACTTCTATACCAACTGGTATGCTCTTCATAAGTAATTTTTTCTGAAGAAAATGAATTTTTCCTCACTGCAGGATCATTCGTCCATTTAAACAATAAATCCACATCATCTTTTGTTGCTTCTCTTAAATATTCCTTCATTTTTCTATTTTCCTATCATCTCAAAAGAAAGCGGCGTTCCTCTTTCTATATCCCGCAATGCAGTCTGTCCTAATATTTCTTTATAATACTTTGGTTGCAAACCATTCCCTGGTCTGATAATTCTTATATTATCTTCGGTTATCTTTTGTCCCTTTTGTATATCCTGTATGCAAAATATAGAACGACGGAATTGTAAATTTCCTTTTTCCTGTTCAGTCGGTCCATATTGCACTCTTCCAATAGCTTTTTCTGCCTGTCTGATATCCTTTACCATACTAGCAAATTCTTTGGAATTCATCGAAAATGAAGAATCTGGATTTTCAATGGAACGATCCAGACAAAAATGCTTTTCAATAATACTGGCGCCAAGTGCAACCGCCGTTACTGCTCCCACCGATCCCATAGAATGATCAGACAGTCCTACTGGCACATTAAAAGTTTCTCCCATATTCTGCATTGTCCTAAGATTCATTTCATCTGTTATCGCCGGATATGCACTTGCACATCTTAACAATGCCACATTTTGATTTCCCTGCCTTTTCACTGCTGTTACTGCCTCATCAATTTCAGCCAGAGTAGCCATACCAGTTGACATAATCACTGGTTTCCCCTTAGATGCCACATATTCAATCAGTGGAATATCTACAAGTTCAAAAGAAGCAATTTTATAAAATTCAACACCTATTTTTTCCAAAAAGTCTACCGCCGTATTGTCAAATGGTGTTGAGAAGAAATCTATCCCTACTTTTTCAGCTTCTTCCAGCAATTCCTCCTGCCATTTCCATGGTGTATAAGCTTTTTGATATAGCTGATATAGATTTTCTCCACTCCATGTTCCACCTGAAATATGGAAATATTTATTATCACAATCAATTGTCAATGTATCTGGCGTATATGTCTGTATTTTAATGCAGTCTGCTCCGGCTTCCTTCGCTGCACATATAATTTCCTTTGCCCGTGAAATATCTCCTGCATGATTAGCAGACATTTCTGCAATAATATATGTTGGGAAACCTTTTCCTATTTTGCGCCCTTTAATTTCCATTTTACAATCTACCCTTCTTTTTTAACAATCGATATTTCATCTCAGCCAGTTCCCAGTCTGTCTCATTATCAATATCCTGAACTTCCAGTTCAGAAATAACCAACGCTCCGGTATTCCCGGTTACCATTTTTCCCGTATGTAGAAATGGCTCTGTTCGCAACATATAAAATTGTCCGCAATCATGATATATTTCTTCCAGGTCCTGTGAACGCATCATTGCATATTGCTCCCATTTGTAATTTAAAGTTCCATCTTTTATCACCATTCCCCGCAGTGGTGGAAATGAGAATGACGTTACAGGCATCACACTGTCTCTTTTCTCCTTCATCAATATATCTAATGCTGTTTGTAATTTTTTTCCTGTTACAAATGGGGCTGTCGGATATATACAGCAGGCGTTCTCATAAGTCATTCCCAGTTCACTATACCTTTTCAATACTTCTTTCAAAACATCCGCCGTTGTTGCATAATCATTCGATGTATCTTCGCTTCGCATAAAGGGAACTTCTGCTCCTGCCGATTTTGCAATCCGGGCAATCTCCTCATCATCTGTAGAAACCATTATAGTATCAAAAATATCAGCTTCTTTTGCAGCCTGAATGGAGTATTCTATAATAGGCCGGTCACAAAATTTCTTTATGTTCTTATGTGGAATTCTTTTGCTTCCACCTCTTGCTGTTATGATTGCAATATTCATTCCTTAATTAATGTTCCTCCACATCTTTCAACAATTTCTTCAAATCATCAACAGAAAGCCACTGGGAATTTTTTCCAGAACTATATTCAAAACCCGGCTCAACTTTTTTACCACCAGCCTGAATCTTAGCCGAATTCCACCAGTCCATATGAGGATATACAATAAAATGCTTATCATATTCATAAGTTGATAAAGAATCCTCTTTTGTAACCATCACCTCATGTAATTTTTCTCCTTCACGAATACCCACTTCCGGCATCTTGCATCCAGGTAAAATTGCCTGAGCCAAATCAGTAATCTTAAATGAAGGAATTTTAGATATAAAAGTTTCTCCTCCCTTTGCTTCAGATAATGCCTTTATTACCAGCTGAACGCCTTCATCTAAACTAATCCAGAATCTTGTCATTGCATAATCTGTTATAGGAAGTTCTGTTCCTCCATTTGCCACAATATTTCTGAAAAATGGAATAACTGATCCACGGCTGCCGGCAACATTTCCATACCGTACGATTGAAAAACTGATATCTTTTGTTCCAGCATAAGCATTTGCTCCAATAAACAATTTATCTGAAACAAGTTTTGTTCCTCCATAAAGATTAATTGGATTTACTGCCTTATCTGTCGAAAGTGCCACTACCTTTTTCACTCCGCAATCTAATGCCGCATCAATAATATTCATTGCACCATCAATATTTGTTTTTACTGCTTCCATCGGATTATATTCGCAAGATGGAACCTGTTTTAATGCAGCCGCATGTACCACATAATCTACACCTTCAAAAGCACGATATAAACGGTTACGATCTCTTACATCTCCAATAAAGTATCTCAATTTTTCATCATGCTTTTTAAATTTATTCCTCATAATAAACTGTTTATACTCATCTCTTGAATATATAATAATCTTTTTAGGATTATAATTCTCCAATACATATTTTACAAACTGGTTTCCAAATGAACCTGTTCCACCTGTAACCAAAATAGTTTTTCCATCTAACATTTTTATTCCTCCATCTTCTGCTCTTTTATTCAACATATAGAATATATCGGTTATTTATCTTAAATTTATTAGTTATTTTATCTATTTAGCTTCTGTTTGCTTTATATATTTTTTTCTCCCTAAAAATATACCTCCATCCTATTTTATCATCATTTATTTTTCTACTTATCGACAATATTTTCAAACAATGATATACTTCAAAGCATAAATTATGTCATTTATTTACGAGGAACTCTATGAAAATATTATTTCTTGATTCACCGGCTTTTGCTAAAAAAGATATGTTAGAAGCATTTCATAACTGTGAAATTGAAACGGATTTATTTATGCACGAGGATTATAATGTCCGCAAAAGTGCTGCCTATGATGCGGCTTTTGATGCTGCTGTAGAAAATACTTCCTACGACTTTGTATTTTCCTTTAACTATTATCCGATTCTGGCCACCTGTGCCCATCGGCATAATCTCCGTTATGTTTCCTATGTTTATGACAGTCCGCTGGTGGCTTTGTATTCCTTTACGATTACTTATCCCACCAATTATATTTTTCTTTTCGATTATCCGATTTACGAAGAGTTAAAGCAGGGGGGCATTGACCGGGTATTCTACCTGCCGCTTGCTGCAAATGCAAAAAGACTTTCCACCATGCAGGCAGCAGATTCTATCCTTGATAAAATCTCTTCCGAGATTTCTTTTGTCGGTTCTCTTTATAACGAAGACCACCTGCTTTATGACCGCCTATATCAGAAGCTTCCTGCCTTTACGAAGGGATACCTCGATGCAATTATCGCAGCCCAGCAGCAGGTATATGGTGAATTTCTAATTCCCGGTTTATTAAATGATACCATCTTAAGTGATATGCAAAAATCCGTTCCATATGCGCCTAATGAAGACGGCATCGAAACACCGTGCTATATTTATGCCAACTATTTCCTTGCCAGGAAACTGGCAGAATTAGACCGCACTGCAATCCTAAAAAAGCTTTCCGCAGCGCATCAGGTGAAGCTTTATACCAACAATCCTACTCCGCAGCTTCCCAAAGTTGAAAATATGGGAGCCATTGACTATTACGAGATTATGCCTCTGGTTTTCCAACATTCAAAAATTAATCTTAACATTACATTGCGCAGTATCCAAAAGGGCATTCCTCTGCGGGCATTCGATATTATGGGAAGCGGTGGTTTCCTGCTGACCAATTATCAGGAAGATTTTCTGAATTACTTTGTTCCGGGAGAAGATTTCATTTATTATTCTTCCTATGAGGAAGCAGAAACTTATGCCGACTATTATCTTTCCCACGAAAAAGAACGTCAGCAGATTGCTGCCAACGCCCTTGGTAAAATTTTAGATGACCACACCTTTGAGCATCGGATTCAAACCATGTTATCTGTTATAGACGGTCAATAAATTTTTCATGTAAATCTGCTATGAGGCTGTCTACCGCAGCTTCATAGCCTTTATACCATGTTTTTGCGCGATTGCATAAGTCTGGTATTGTTAAATCCGCAGATAAGATATCATCCCCAATGGAGAATTCTATTTCACTGTTATAATATAACAGCAAATCCTGCACTGGCTCCTTTTGGATTTTTTCATTGAGATTTCCAAATTCTGTCAGTAGCTTCTTCTGCTCCTCTACATTGCCATATTTGGATGCATGTTTTAACTGCTCTGCCACTTCCGTTGCCTTCTTGATATTCTCCTTTACTTCTTCCAGGCGCCTTGGCTCTTCCTTTATTTCATTGATAATATCCTGCCGTTCTTCCTCTGAAAATGCTAACGGTACTTCCTGCAATAATTTTTCGAAATCAATTTCTTTCGTGCAGGAATCAATGACTTCTTTTAATGTCCTCACTTTTGCGCCTTCTATTTTCGCGCCACCCTCTGTTGCATTGATTACCGTAATATCCTCCGGCAATTTTAAGATTTCATTTTCAATCCATTTCCGGTACATATCCATCTGATAATCTGTATCCAGCATGGTTCCATCATTGCCCTTTACCTGCACGATGACACGTTTCTTCTGATATTCTTCATTTTCTTTCTGTTCCATTTTCAGACCACTATTATAAGTTTGGCCACCAGTAAAAGCAAGGTCCTGACCGATAAATACAATTTTCTTAAAGCCCAGTGCCTTTACCAACGAAAAGGCACTTGTCGAAATAGAACCACCTGTTGCAATTTCCTCTAAGCAGTATTGTTTCTTTTCCATTACTATTTTAGCAATTATATTGCAAGGAAAATCATCATAAAAATGTTTGCCAGAATGTTTTCTGACAATATCCTCTTTGGATATTGCCTCAAAGACAAACGGAAATTCACTAATATTTATCCCCTCAAAAAAGCGTTCTGGCACTCTGGCATCAATTGTCATTCCAAGATCTGGTTTTATTCCTTCTTTTAGCACTGCACGAAGTGCTGCATCTACCACAAGAATCAATGCTTTCCCTTTTGCCTTTTTTAATTCCTTCACATTTTTATTCAAAGACGGACCTGCTGCCACAATGATTGCCGGGACATCTGTTATATTCTCGTCTGCCAGACGTTTTTTTAACCAATATGTATCCGTCTGCCATAAATAATCATACATATTGCTCAACGCATGAGTTGCAAATTCTTTTCTGAAGTTATATATTGTATTTCGATATATTTTGGTTTTATTCATAAAATATACCATGGTTTCTAGCATATGCTTACATTCATTTGGATATACGACGTCATAATTTGGCAGTATACCAAGTCGAAGCATCCTGATATTATTAAAATTAATGCCTGATTCTACATAATCCTGTAAAAGATGCTCTGACTCCACTATCAAAAATACATTATCTTTTCTAAGCAGCTCTGTATAATCAAATAATTCCATTGTTTTTTTAAATATGTTTAATGATGGTTCATATACCACCAATGTCATTGTATTATCTATAGAATCTGCCAAAATCTTAATACTTCTTCCATCTCCAAATCCTGCAATAAAAAAAACACTATATGCATTCTTTTTTTCAAACTGACTGACATACTGTATAGATGCTTTCTCTGGATTATATCTACTATTTAAACTGTATTTCATTCCATCTTTTATTACAATCGGGTACATTCTCCCATTCTCTGCTGTTTCATAACAAATTTCTACAGGATTACTTGATACAGCTGTTTCCATATATTCATATAGCCGTTTATGATATTCTTTAATTGCCTGCATATTCTTTTCATATATCATCATGTATTATATCTCCCATCCCATATATCTGCTATATTCATAATTTAGACAATCTGCCAGTTCTATAATCTGACGATTCTGATATGCATAAATCAGATGTTCCAATATGCTAACCGCCTGTTCCTGTATTGTAACATCTGTTTCTCCCTTTTCTATACAATGTGCAATTTGTTCTAACAGGCTGTCTTTTATCTCCTGAATATGCGTTCCAATCCATGAATAAGCTTCCTCCTGTTGATTCTGGTACAGCTTCCGGATTACTACTTTCATTTCCTCTTTTAATTGACTATACTTTTCCACTTGAGAGTACCTCTTCTTATCTCTTTTCTTCTATTTTACATGATACTATTCTTTTCGTCACCAAGAAAATAATTATCACTACCCGTGCAACAAAGAATGTGCCTTGGCGCATCCTCGCGGAGCGTTTTTTTACTTTACAGGAAAGCAATTTTCTGTAAAGTAAAAAATAAAGCCAACCCTTTCGGGTCAGCCTTATTTTTATGGTTGAGTACTTAGGATTACTGAAGTAAGGATAATACACCCTGAGTAGACTGATTAGCCTGTGCTAACATAGACTGACCTGCCTGAGCAAGGATGTTATTCTTGCTATATGTAACCATTTCAGAAGCCATATCTGTATCACGGATACGGGATTCTGCTGACTGGGTATTCTCAGATGTGGTATCCAGGTTGGCAATTGTATGCTCCAGACGGTTCTGGATAGCACCAAGTGCAGAACGCTGCTTAGAAACCTTTTCAATTGCACTTTGAACAGCTTTCATATAAGAACCTGCTTTTGTAAAGGTACTTACACTTAAAGCTTTTGGAAGTCCAATAGTTGTTGCGTTCATCTTTCCAATAGTGAACTCAATTGACTGTCCAGATAATGCACCTACCTGAAGTTTCATTTTTGCCTTTGCTGAGAAATGTCCATCTAACAGGTTCATTGTGTTGAACTGTGTTGTAGACTGAATACGATCGATTTCAGATGTTAACTGATCCAGCTCAGCTCGGATAGCACTTCTATCTACAGAAGTGTTAGTGTCGTTAGCAGCCTGTGTAGAAAGTTCGTTCATACGCTGTAAGATAGAATGTGTTTCATTTAATGCGCCCTCAGCGGTCTGTACTAAAGATACACCATCCTGTGCGTTTGAAGAAGCTTTGTTAAGACCACGGATCTGGCTTCTCATTTTCTCAGAAATGGAAAGTCCTGCTGCATCATCTGCTGCACGGTTGATTTTGTAACCGGAAGATAATTTCTCAGTTGATTTTGCCTGTGCACTTGTTGTGATACCTAACTGTCTGTTTGTGTTTGCTGCCTGTAAATTGTGCTGTACTACCATAATTAATTCCTCCTTGAATTTAACGTCGCTTCCTTGCGACTACTTGTTTGTTGTTGCAGATATCTTATCGACCGTACGCTCCTCAAATCCATCTGCTAAGTAACAATATCTTGTTTACTTGTTATATATATCGGACGGTTGTCTCGATACTTTATAGTAAATGGAAAATTTTTTTAAATTTTTCCAGTCTACTTCTTATTATCCAGAAACGTAGAATCCGGTGTTCCCATTTTCATCATATTTCTGTAATAGGAATTCACCGCCTGTCTGGATTTCTTTACTTCCTTAATCTGTTTCTTCACGGAAGTAAATTTCTGCTGCATCAATACCTGATTGCGTTTTTCCTGGCTCTGGATTGCAGTGCTCTTGGCCATGATCGCGGTAATATCCCGCTTCATCTGAGCAATGTCTTCCGAATATGCCCCGCGGTTCTCTGTCAAATCAGCTCGGACCCGGTCATAAATCTGACTGAATCCGTCATCTAACTTTGATAACTGCTCTACCAGATCTGCCTTACGGTTCAGATTTTCTTCCAGCTCATCCGGATCTAAATCCGGATTTTCCAGCATATCTTTCTGTAATACATTTAATGCCATAATTGTATCCAGCAGTTCTATTTTTTTCGTAAGGCTCTGTTTTAAGATTTCAATATAGCTGTTATTTGCTGTGTGCAAGCTTCATTACCTCTTTCCAAGTATCGCGCATGGTGCGAAGGTGTACCAGTACTTCCTCTAAGATTTCTTTATTTTTTTTCATGTTTGCCTCAACCAGACGTTCCTGTAAGTACTTATACACATTGTCAAAGTCCTTTGCAACTGGATACTTATGATTTAAGGTTGCCTGAAACTCTTCTATGATATTTTCTACTTTTACAATATTTGTATGGGCCTTCTGGATATTATTCTCCTCAATTCCCATAATTGCAATATTACAGAATTTGATGGCACCTTCATAAAGCATCAGTGTCAATTCTGCCGGAGAAGCAGTCATAATCTTACTGTTCTGATATGCTGCATATCCATTGTTCATTGTCATCGTGTTACCTCCATGTATTTTCACATTATCACCGGTCTATGCCTGTGACTGACATTTATCGGCTCTTATGAACCTAAAAGACCTGACAGCGAGGATGTAGACTGCTGTAATTTTGCCAGTGCAGTTTCCATCGCTGCAAATTTCTTATAATAAGAATCTTCCATCGAAGTAATCTTATCTTCCCACTTCTTAATGGTGGTAGTGTAATTGCTATACTCTTTTGCCATCTGCTTATCATTATAAACAGTCATTGCACTGCTCAGAGAATTAGAGCGCATCTTGGTATCAATCTCATTGTATACACCGGTAACAAGCTGCTGCATGAATGCCGTAACTGCATCCGGGTCTTCCTGTAACATCTGTTTTAACTTATTGGTCTTAGAAGAAACCGCTGAATCATCTGCATCACCATCAATATGATAAGCATTTTCCTCATTTTCATCTGCATTGAGATATCCCAGGGTTGAAATACCAAAGCTGGAAAGGCTGTAACTCTTGCCATTCACAGTATATCCCTTATACATGGCATTGGTCATGGAATTTAAAAGATTGCCCAGACTGTCATCCCGGCGAAGCAATGCGCTCTTTACCTTCTTCTCCCATTCCTCTATTTCTGAATCTGTCATGGCATCTTTTTCTTCCGTTGTCAACGGCTCATATCCTTTGGCAGAATCTGCGTTGTAAAGAGAAGTCATCTCATTAATCAGGGAATTATATTCTTTTAAGAAATCTTTTATTTTCTTGTATACACCGTCTACGTCATTCTTTACCGTCACATTAATCTCACTGCCCTCTGTTGAAGCCAGCGCCTCAATCTTCAGTCCGTTAATGCTGAAGGAGTTAGAGGATGACGTATATTTTGCATTATTTACATAAATCTCTGCATCCTGACCATCTACGCGGGTTGCATCCGTATTGTACTGTGTCTTGTCAGCTGCATTGGCAAGCTGTTTTACCGCATAGGAAATACGTGCCTCCAATGCCGCCTGATCTTCCCCGTTATCTAACAGGGCATATTTTTCAAGAACAGCCTTATTGTCACTGATAATCTGATTCTGGGCAGTAATACTGTCCTGCTCTTTTGTAATCTTATCATTGTATGCATTGGTAAGTTCTTCTATGGATGCATATTCTGAATCTGCTGCCCCCTTATAAGCATGCTGAACACTGGTAATGAAATCATTCATATCCGCTTTTTCATCAGCTGTCAGGGTGTCGTCAGCTGCCTGGGCATCATACTTGTCTACTGCAGCCTTTGCTGCCGCAAATTCTGCAATGGTAACCTGTTTTACATCTTCTCCGGCATTTTCATCCTTCTTCTCAACAAGGCCTGCTTTGGCTGCAAGGGCATTCAGGCGGTCTGTACCGGTTGCTTTTTTATCATCTGCGACTGTATCGTCTGCTACAATCAGCTTTCCTTCTGAATCTCTTTTAAAGTTTCCATCATCATCCAATTCATATGTTTTGGATAAATCAGCTTTGGACATGGATGCCAGTTCATCCAAATCACGGATTTCTCCTGCATTATCAAGTCCCTTATATGCATTCATCATGGTCTCATAGGAAGATGCATAATTTACCTTTGTTGTATAACCGGAAATCTTAGAGCGCGACTGTGTAATGCTGTTATTGGCTGCTGAGATTGCATCCTTGGAATTCTGCAGATCCGCAAGAATCTGCGCTATATCCTGTCCATCATACGCTGCCCATGACTTATAATTCTCTGTATTGCTCTTGGAAGCTACCCTCAAGCCCAGTGCCTTTAATGCTGTACTTCCATTGGCATCTACTCCTGACAGACTGAAATCATTGGCTGCTCCCGTTCCGGATGCTGCTACATAAATTCTCTGGTTCGTAGCATCATAAGATGCTTTTACGCCTGCGTCATTTAATTTAGATACAAAATTACTTACGGTTGTATCTGCTGTCACTTCGATTGTGCTGGTCTTTCCGGCAGATGTCACTTCAATCTTTCCACCGGTAAAGCTGTCATCACCCAATAACTCGCTGAGCTTGGTTGCTCCGGTTGTAGAGGCTGCTAACTGGCCGCCGGTAAGATAACCGGACTTTGCCACCTGATTAATCTTTAAGCTGTAGCTTCCGTTTACAGCAGTACCCTCTGCACTGACACTTGCCTTGGTAGTATCCGACACCGACGCCATCTTGGTCTTATACGCAGAACTGTACTTTAAGCTTGTCATGTTACTGTAAAGACTCTTTACCTTTTTATTTAATGTCTTCCATGCATCCTGCTTCCAGGAAAGCTTGGTCTGTGCTTTTACATATGTATTTTTCTTTACATTATATGCAGATACGAGCTGTGTAACAATCGACTCGGTATCCATTCCTGACGCTAATCCTGATACTCGAATTGCCATCTTAAGTACCTCCTATCTCTTCTCGTCTACCATCAGCCCTGCCATCTCCCAGAGCTTCTGTATCATGTCAAGTGTCTTCTCCGGCGGATATTCTTTAATCACTTTCTTGCTTTCTTTGTCCACAATCTTAATAGTGACACGATTGGTTCCTTCGTGGATACCAAAGATTGCTTCTGTATGAGCCTGGCTGCGATTGATGCTCTCCACCGCCTTCTTAACCTGTTCCGAGGAAGAGGCAGTTGCTTTTTCTTCTTCTGTTGGATTCTGACCCTGTGCTGCTGCATTTTCTAATACGCTGGCATTTTCCTGCTGTATTTCATCTGCACTTGTCTGTAATCCTTCTGTTGTTACTGCGGAACTTTCTCTTATTGTTCCCTGAACCGGAGAACTTCCCTGATACACCGATCCACTGTTTCTGATTGATTCAATTGACATTGCTTACACCTCCATGTGCTTCTTGTCATTTCCGTTTACCATTGTTCTAACTCTTATATCGGTAGAACCCGTAAATTTATTTAGCGGTTACAGTAAATTTTTCAAAGCTTCTAACCCATCAGCTTTAAGAGAAGCTTCATTTTCCTTCTGAATCTGTAAATATACTTCTTTCCGGTACACCGGCACATTCTTCGGTGCGCAGATGCCGATTTTAATCTGGTCTCCTCTGATTTCCAGTACTGTTATCTCAATATTGTTATTGACAACAAGGGATTCTCCCTTTTTTCTTGTTAATGCCAGCATCTTATTCACCTGCCTTCTTCTTTGCTTCTTCTAAAATTTCATAAATTCTGTATCTTACCGGCAGGTCATCCTCTACGATTATCTGACTCGCTTTTCTTGTGTCTGTATTAATTACAATCGGTGCTTTTAAGTTCACTGCAAGTTCTTTGATATTCTGTGGCACGGTAACTGTTACCAGTACATAAAGGTTATCCTCTTTTATGGTTCCAAGGTTCTTTAACAATTCATCTTCCACACTTGGATTATATGTTTCACAAACGAACAGCGGATCCATTACCGGAAATGCTATCTCTGGCTCGTCCATGGACTGTAACCAGGAAATGGATGGTCTGCCCTCTTTTTCTTCATCGAAGATTAAGGTAAACTTCTTCATATCCGGAAATCCAATGATTCCGTCCTCAAATGTTATGATTTTGCTTTCGTCAATTTCTATTTCCCCAAACAATCTTGTTGCTGCTTTCATGCCAGTTTCTCCTTTCTTACAGATAATCCAGTAAAGTCTGTCTTTCTAATTTAGCGGCCGCCTGTAAAGATGCCTGATATGCAGTATAGGAAGAAGTATAGTCAATGATAATATCTGACAAATCCTTATCCTCATTGTCTGATTTTAGTGCCTCTACCGTCTGCTGCTGATTAGACATGCGGTTCTTTGTAATATCAAGCTGCTGTCCCTTGCTTCCCACATCCGTGATTGCAAGGTTTACATCTGACATATAGCCTTCGAATTTTGTCAGTCCCCTGTTAAACACTGTCTGCAGCTGATGATCTGCATAATCTGCCTGTTTCTGGGCAGCAGCCAGACAGCTTTCCAAATATTCCTGGTCGTCCTTTGAGGAATACTGGCTTAAGCCTTTCATTTCCTTAATGTTGTCCACTACACTATGTGCGTCAATTGCTGACTGCACAATGGAAGTAAGATTATCTAAATCTCTTGCGATATCAGAATTGAACACTGTGCTTGCCTGTGTATTTACCACCAGCGTCTGATTCGATGCAATGGTATATTCAATATCCTGCCGGACTCTCTTTCCATTTTCAAAATTAGTATATTGGATTGGATTAGCTGCATCTGTATTATTGGTACAGTCAAAATAATTCTCCGGTCGTAATTCTCCTTTGGAAAATCCGGTCTTATCATAATTTACAGAAACCGTTGCTCCGAATGATTTCAGATTTGATGCCAGCGTTTTTCCCATCAGGAATTCACCGGTGTCTTTATTAAATACGATGTCATTATCTGCTATTGCATAAGAAGACGCTTCTAAATCACTGGTGGTAACAGTGGTAACATTCAGCTCTTTCGTGGTCATCTGTCCGGTTGCTGTGTCTGTATAACTGTAACTGATTTTTCCACCAGTAATATCGGTAATATTGTCATAGGAAAGGCGCAATCTGTGCAGTGTAGTATTCTCCGGTGTACCCGGTGCTGTCTTTGCAGCTACGTCTGCAGCTGTCGGCGTCTTAACATTTCCATAGGAATAATTATATTCTTCTATTTTATCTGCGGATAAATACTCGCTGATATTATATGTCTCTTTGCTGTCTGCCTGAAATGTCAAGGTTGAATTCGTCTTATAACCGGTAAATACTGTTCTTCCTGCATAATCTGCATCACCTTCAGAATAAATCTGGTCACTTAAGGACTGTAACTGCTTTAAAATAGTCTTACGGTCTTCTTCCGTCGGTGTTCCATTGGCTCCTGCATCACACTGGGTGTGAATGGTAGTCAGCAGCTTTTTCATGTTAGTAAGAGAGGTTTCGGTAACATCTAACCACGCCTCTGCATCCGGAATATTTTTTTTATAATACTGATTAATCTGGCTTAAACTGCTGCGCAGCCGAAGTGCACGGATAGCAATAACCGGGTCATCAGATGGCCTGCTGATTTTCTTCTGTGATGTCATCTGATTATTCAATGTATTCACATTGGTCTTATTTCCATTGATATTTATTTTGGTATTGCTCATGATCATGTTATTGGTTACTCTCATTCTAACAAACCTCCTTATACTCCGGTCTCTAAGATTAATCTGTCATACATCTCTGCCATAACAGAAACCATCTTGGATGCCAGATTGTATGCATTCTGGAATTTTACTAAGTCCAGTGCTTCTTCATCTTCATCTACACCGGATACAGACTGTCTCTGCATATCGATAGTCGACTCTATATTGGAATAATTCTTGCTGAAAAGCTCCGCTTCTTCTGTATCTACAGAAATATCCGAAAGCAGACACTGTAAGAAAGCATCTGCCCCCGTTCCACGGTAAAGCTTGGTGTCACTCTCTAATTTCTTCAAGCTATCCAGCAATGTATATTTATCCACACCATCGGTGTACTCTGACCTGGTTACTGCTGCAAATCTTCCCGGGTCTGTTATGGACTCTGAATTTACAGCAAAGTTTAATGCTGTCAGCTGATAATAGGTATTGGAACCGGAGGATATCTGTGTATCTGTAAAATCATATTCTCCGCCTAAAGCTCTCTTTCCTACAAAGAAGCTTCCCATTTCTTTTCCATTTAAATCTACTGCAGGATCATTTGCATCTCCCCGCTCAATATCATTAAATGCTTTGGTAAAGCTCCTTAAGAACTGGTTCATCTGGGACATATAGTACGGGATTCCCATGGCATCCACACTCTTTCCAATGCTGACACTTTCTCCTAAGAACTTGCTTCTCTGGGATGCATTTAACTCCTGCTTTAATGTAAAAGTATAACTTCCATCTGCATTCATGGTAAAATCGGAATAAAGATAATCATTGTTTAATACTGTTATGATTCCCTGTTCTGCAATGGATAATTTCTCTACATCCGTCATAGATGGATTCTTTACGGTAATCTGTGTTACAGTTCTTCCATCTACCACAGTATTCTGGATACTTCCGGCTTCTGTTCCTATTTTACCGGTAAAGTTTTCTGCATTATTTCCATCCCGCATTTCAAACAAAGCTCTTAAGCTTCCACCCATGGATGCACTGGCTGCATTGAATTTTACTCCGGTATCTGACCAGGTCAGGTCGTACAATCCATCAATATCAGTCTGGTTAATCTTCTGCTCTCTCGCTTCATAAGAGAGGGTACGGTAATCGTATCCGTCCACCATGGTCTGTCCATTAATTTTCACGGTGTATTTATTAATTCCAAGATCCATATCCGGATAGTTACTGTTGGTAATCGGCACTTCTGATATTTCAACCGGAACAATTGCGGAAAGTTCATCCACCAAAAGTGCTCTCTTATCTCTCAGCTCATTGGCATGTCCACCATTAATTTCCACCTGATTAATCTGCTTATTAATCAATGCAATTTTCTCCGCAATGGAGTTTACATTATCTACAGTAGACTTAATCTCATTGTTTAAGGTTCCCTGTAATTCCTGAAGGTTCGTAGCAACTCCGTTAAAATAGGTAGCAAGACTCTGGGCACTTCCGATAAACTGCTTTCTTACATTTTCATCAAAGTTCGTATGCTGTGTGGTATCCAGATTGTTAAACATGGTTTTTAACAATGTGGAAAAACCCTTTTCCGTATCATCATCTGTAAAATATGTCTGAATCTGTTCCATATAGTAAAGACGTTTCTGATACAATCCAAGGTTTCCATTATTATTCCAGTATTTCGTGTCATAATAGCTGTCCCGGAGCTGTGTGACAGAAACCGCATTTACTCCGGTTCCGGTGGTTCCGTATTTTGCATTGACACGCATTCCTTCACCGGCTTCTTTATTCGTTACCTGTTTACTGTAACCCTTGGTCTGTACATTAGATACGTTATTGGCAGCAGTATTTACAGATGCCTGAAATGCATTTAATGCAGATGCTGCTATATTTAATCCAAAAAATTGTGACGGCATATTCCCACCTCTTCTATATTACAATCCGTTAATTAATGTCTCTATCATGTCACTTACCACATTCATAAAACGGCTGGCTGCATTGTAAGCATTCTGGAACTGAATCATACTGGTCAGTTCCTCGTCAGAAGAAACTCCGATTACCTGCTGACGCTTATTATCAACGGTATTTACCGTGTTATTCAGTGTCTCTGACATGGTATTGTAAACAGAACCTGCTGTTCCTGTTTCACCAATCATCTGTGCATAATATTCCATAAAGGTACATTTACTGGTAGCATTTGGATTCAAAGAAATCTCACTCTTCTTCCACATCTCTGTAAATGCGGTACCAAGCTGCTGCGCTACCTGTTTATTATTACTATCCTGTGTCAGATGCGGGATGTAAGATGGCTGGCTGATAATTTCATCATTTACCTTAAGGCTGGACAAGGTATACATTTTAGAAATATCTGTTGCACTTTCCTCATTGTATACATAGTATGTCCTGGTATTTCCAGCCGCATCCGTTACATTCACCTCTGTATAGCGATCCGTTCCTACCCTGGAAAATAGCTCCTGTGGCGGAAGCTTTCCATCACTTCCTACTGCGCAGTTATCTGTATCTAAAACTTTCATCCCCTGTGTAATGGTAAACGCATTTCCATCTGCTGTTGTTCCGGTTAAATCTGTGCCGGCATATTCTACATTCGGACAGAAGATATCATTGATTGCTGTAACCAGTTTATGTACCAGCTGGTCTAATTCTGCTTCTGTAGAAAGCATTACAGACATTCCTGCACCATCATTATATTCCTGACGGGATTTTCCTTCTATATCACGGTAATCTGCCACATAATTTCCACGCTGCATTACCAGTGCCTTCAATTCTCCGATGTCAGTGTTATAAGCAGACGAAATATCTACATTAAAGTTAAATACATCGGCTGTCTGTCCACGATTCGTATCTGACATCTGCGGCCAGTATGGTGTAATATAACCGGTCTCATCATCTACGCTTTTTCCCATCTCATATACCTGGGCACGATTTACGAAATCAACACCTTCTATTGAAACAAATACAGTTCCATCGTATTTTTCATCATAGTCGATATGAACCAGACCTGCCAGTTCGTCCAGTGCGTTATCCCGCTGGTCCCTTAATTCCATTGCAGTCTCGACTCCACCAGCCTCGATTTTTACAATGTTTTCGTTTAAATCATAGATTTTCTTTCCCAGTTCATTAATCCGGTCAATATCTTTGGAAATTTTTGTATTTAAATTATTCTGATAGTTCTGTAAACTTGTGTAAACGGCTTTCGCCCGGCTGATAAACAGACTCGATTTCTGCATTACAAGGTTCTGGTTTACCGAATCAGAAGGATCTTTGGAGAACTCTTCAAATGCAGTATATAAAGACGAGATACTATCCTGGAATGCTTCTCCCTCCAGCTCCTGAAAATAAGTATAAATTTCATTTGTCGCAGAGTAGCATGCGGAATAAAAAGACTGTCTTCCAGTCTCTGTACGATATGATTTATCTAAAAATATATCTCTTGAATGAATGACATCTGCAATACTTACACCAAGTCCGGACTGCTGATTACTGATTGCTGCATTTTTATCAAATGTATTGTAATGGCGGTCCGCCTGAATGACCTGCTGGCGCACATATCCGGTTGTGTCAACATTCGCAAGGTTATTTGCTGTCGTATTCAAGGCATTCTGGCTTGTTCGAAGTCCAGAAGAACCAATATATAAACTTCCCATTCCATTTGCCATGGTACTTTTCCTCCTGCCTACTGTTTCGTGTCAAAAGCACTGCTTCCTAACAAATCTCCGGTATTGTATGCAGATTTGTTATAATTTGCCGTTTCCGGTGCCTGCCGCAGGCTCTTAAACAAGGTCAGGTCAAACTCCACCATCTCTAAGGACTGTTTAATCAGTGCCTGATTCTGTGTGTTTAGCTGTGCCATTTCCTTTAACGTCCTGTGAAGTTTATCCCGAAGTGAAATAAGGCGGCTTTGTTCTTTTGGCTGTGATTCCAGTATCTGTATCATGGTCTCAATGGTAAAATCATCCTTTGGTTTACCCAGTACATCTGCCATATCCTGTAAGATGGTTCTGCGGCGCACTTCATATCCATGAAGCACATCTGTCATTTCCTGCTCCATTGCAGTAATTTCTTCCAATCTCTTTACATTTCCGGCAACCAGTACATCTGTCTTCTCTTTTGAAAGAACAATCAACTCCTGATATTGTTTATCTTCCTGCAGAAGTACATCTGCCAAATCCTCCATCAAACTAGCCACGGCTTATCCTCACTTCTTACTTCTTCATTTCGTTATATTTTGCCAGTAACATACTTGCAAAATCTCCGGAATCCACATCATATTTTCCTGACTGGACACTTGTTTTCAGTTCTGCTACTTTATCTTCCCTGATATCCGAAGCTTCTGCGACTGCCTGTTTTGCGATCTGGTAATCTCTTCCCAACTGGGAAATCTGCACTTCATCTCTGCCTGTGCTTACACCATATGGCTGCTGTACTTTACCAGTCTTACTTGTTTTATATATGGATGCGATCTGGTTATAAGCTTCTATACGCATAACGGCATCTCCTTTCTTCCTTGAAATGATTCGCATTTCTGCTGTCTAATCTATTTATCGGACGTTTCTTTGGAAAACTTAGTGCAATTTTAAGAAAATATTTTTTCCTCCTGTTACCGGTCTGTAGTGCCTGCCTGCAACAGCTTCTTGCGTAAAATAGCCCCGGCATCACTGACACCGGGGTTATCTCTTTTATTTTCATTCTTATATAATATCTTTAATGGATAAAATGTGACGTTTCATATTTTCAAAATACTGATTCATCATGCGATATGCATTTTCCATGCTGCAATAATGATTCTCTGCAAGATTAAGAAGTGCATCCTCCACCTGGTAAATCATCTTATCATTGATATGGTACTGTAATGCTCCTTTTTCTACCTGAAGATACTTTGTCTTAATCTCAGGCAGTCCCAATGTTTCATTGAGGCTGCTTCCTCTTGCATCTTCTTCCAGTAATATGGAGAGGTTTCTTCTGGAAAGGTTATAGATATGAGCATGTACACGAAATCCGATATGCAAATCGCAGTCATCATATACTTTAAATCCTTCATCACTGCCTGATATATCCATAAAATGCACATTCAGTTCCTTCATAATTGGTTCTATTCCAAGCCTTGCATCCGGGAAGCCTCTATGGCAGACAAAATATATTTCACAGTTTCCAAAGAATCTTCTTACAAACTGGGTCAATTCTACTGCCAGACCCCAATTCGCCATGTTTCCGCAATCCGAAATACAGATTTTTCTACTGGATGTCAGCCCTTTTCCGGTATATCTTGTAATTCCAATATGTTCCAAATCATACCATGCCGGACAACCTGTCATCGCTATATTATCGTAACCATTGTTGCGCAATACATTCACGGTTGCAATATCCCTGCATCCCATCTTCAGGCCTTTTTCCATTGCTTTCTGAAACAGTGCCCTCATAGGTTCTTCAAATTGATAACTATACTGGCTGACCACATCTGAATTGTGTTCCCACCATCCCATGCCAAGGAGCATAACTGGGATTTTAATTTTATTTAAATCATCTGTAACTGGTGCCATCCTTGGATAAAATCCATTACAATATCCAGGTCCACCGGCAAACACTAAAATATCGCAGGCATTTATTTCTGGAAGTTTTTCTTCCAGACTCTGATTTCGATAATATTCCACGATTTCACTGTCTGGATAAAAATATTTCAGTAATGAAATTGCCCGGTTCTTTATCAAAAAATCGCCGGCATTAATAATTGCTCCGTGTAATACAGCTATTTTCATCTCCGTCACCTCTCTTCTTTTATTTTACGTTTCCTTTTAATAGTATCTGTAACTTCTCACCGGATGGCTTGCAGTATACACGATTGACAGAATTAAAAGCAGTACACTGATTCCCGCCAGCACAATGGTTGCAATTGCAAGTCCTTTTTTCTTCGTCTGTAAGCCCTGGAATCCACACCAGAATTCCAGCACAATTATAATTGCTCCGTATGTAATACCAAAGAAGGATAACAGCAGTCCCACCAAGCTGATTACAAAACCTGCAATCGTCCAGTTCTCCCTTGTCTTTCTGGATTTCTCCACAAACTGATTGGCACTGTTCTGTGGCGGGATATACCCCTGCTGTGGTGGCATGCCCTGCTGCATCGGTGCTCCCTGCTGCATTGGCATTCCCTGCTGCATTGGCATTCCCTGCTGTGGTGCCATACCCATCATATCAATGCGATGCAGTTCTACAAACAGCGGTTCTAAATCATCCCGGAAAGATTTCTTTGGAATGGCACCTACAAAGCCTTCCAGCCCTCTTGGTTTCTCAAAAGTTCCCATATATGCCAGCACAATCACTTCTGTTCCATGAATGTAATATTCTATAGAACGTTTTCCCTTCATCCACGGGTCATTAAAGAAATAATAATTGGCATTTGGCTTTGGTATCTGTACATACTGGTTGGCTGTCAGATAATTCTGAATCACCTGGTTAATCACCGCCGGTGCCGCATGCACGCTAAATCTGTATTCTGTTTTTTCTTTGCTCATTTTTCCTTCTCCTTTATATTATGTAAACCGCCTTTATTCCATCGGGCATCCCCGGCGTTCCGGTCCTTCCATGCCGCTTACATACCGGGCATTGAATTCCATATTAATCTCCCGGAGTTCCTTCTCTCCATCAATATATGCCTGATACATTTCCACGATTCCGGCACTGCATCCATCGCAGGTTGCAGAAATATTTCCCAAGGATTCTGCAACAATTGCCTCACGTTCTTCTTTTGTTGTATCTTTGATTAAATATCCGCTCATCCTAATTCTCCCTCAGTATATATTTTTAAGTTTCTAATTAATTTCTCATTTTCCTCAAATTTACGAATTGCAAGACGAATATACTGTTTTCCATCTGCCACTTTTGCAGTCAGATCTTTGATTAAAAATCCTTTTTCAAACATTTGGACACACAGTTCCTCACTTGTTCCCTTTACCACTTCACACATCACATAATTTGCCTGTGTTGGAATAATACGAAGATATGATATTTGTGCCAGGTGTTCTATCATCTGACTTCTAGCCTTTCTAAATTCAGTCAAAGCCTCCGCATAAGTCTTTTTATACTTATTAATGATCTGCATAAAGAACTCTCCATAGGAATTGATATTCCAAATTGGCAATTCTTTTCTCACTTTATTGAGTAAATTCATATCTGCCGAAGCCAGAATACCCAAGCGTATACCCGGAACACCATAAGACTTTGATATACTTTTTATCACATACAAATCAGGATATTTTTCCAGAATACGGTCTTCTATAAGAGTAACATTTTCTGATTCTGATATTTCTTCTGTCTCCACAAAATCAACGAAGCTTTCGTCTACTATCACCTTTATATTTTTCTTTTCTGACCACTTTATAATTTTTATCATTTCTTTTACCGGAATATAATTGCCCGATGGATTATCCGGATTAATCAATACCAAAATACTTATTTCCTTATCTTCAAAAAACTCCATCAGTTCTTCTGCGCCATAATGGAAATCCTTATTTTCCGGGTAATAAATCACTTTTTCGCCACTATATCTATTTGCATATTCCTGAAACGTTGGCATGATTATCCCCATTTTTCCATGCAGGATATCCAGCAAAGCTTTTATTAATTCTGCTGCTCCATTTCCCAACACAATATATTCATTTTTTACGCCAAATACATTTGCTGCTATAATGGAATCTACTTCTTGTCCAGACGGATACTGTGTAAGTAATTTTTCAAAACTAGATATCAATTCCATTTTCATTCTTTGGGGTGGAAAATACGGATTTACAAGATAGCAATAATCTATCAAATGAGGATATCTCCAAAATCCTCCATATCGGTACATTAATTTTCTGTAACGTGCTCTGGCATCTGTCTCAAACATGGATTCTGCGATATCTAAATCCTGCATATCATCTATTTCATACCACTTCTGCCCGGTCAGTCTCTTGACGCGAATTTCATTTGTATCCAGCATTGCAATTAATTTAATTACCGATTCATAATATTCATTTTCTCCCATTGCTTTCTCGTACGCTTCCAAAAAAGGCACATATACGTTCTCTGAAAATCCAGCGCTTAATTTATAAATATTTACCGTCTTGTAATACTTCTCCTTTTCGGCAAAATCGAAATATTTTCCGGGGATAAAGTCCAAAATTCTGTCATCTGCATCTATTACCATACAGCTTCCATCCATCCAGCTTTCAAATTTATCCACTAAAGCTAATGATTGTCTTTCATCCTCAAGTAACATATCTATGACTTTTTCTTCAAAAACAAGATCTGATTCCAGCAATATGGTATCTTCCTGGCACAAATATTTTTTTGCCAGAGACAATGAATATATATTATTTGTCTTTTCATAATCTGTATTCCAAACATACTCTATAGAAGTATTAATTTCTAATTCTGCAATAAAATCAATCAGCTTTTGACCTTCATAACCAACAACAATCACTATCCGGGAAAATTGTTTCTTATCCAATATTTTTAATGCACGTTCAATCAAGGAAACTCCATTTACTTTTACCATGCACTTGGTATTATTTTCAGTTAAATGTTTTAACCTTTTTCCCATTCCTGCCGCCAAAATCATTGCCTGCATGCTATTCCTCCTTGTTGTCTATTCATAAATAATATGTTCCCGTATTCTTTCTATAAAAATATTTTCATATTCTTTTAATATAGCTTCATCCTCCACTTTTTCCCCATCCCGGTATAATCCATATACTTTATAATCTCTCAGATGAAATCTGCCCTCATTATCTGTAGCCTCAGAATTTACAAAATATATCTCATATTCTTTTGTATTTGCTACTGCAGTATATACATCTCCCGGATGCAGCGATTCTGTAATTGTATATTTTCTTTCTTTTCCTCCGAATGCTTTGGGTAATCGCCCATCAATTTTTGCATCACTCATTTCAATTCCAGCAAGTTTACACATGATTGGAACATAATCCGCTGTAGAAATCATTTCATCTGTTATCTGTTCTTTCACCCCGTCGCCCCGAAACATAAATGCCACTTTCGTTCTTTCCTTTGAGAGAAAATTTTTATCCGGTGATACAAGATAACCCTGTCCATGATCGGCAAAAAGACTGATTACCATTTCATTTTCTTTATAATTGTTTTGAATGTATGAATATAAAAATCCAAACAGCATATCAAAATACTGTATCGTTTTCTTATACATCATACTCTTTTTCGGACTATACTTCTGTTTTACTGATGTAAGTCCTTTATCATCTAATGAACGTTCCTCCAATGTCAGATTTTTCTGGACTGCCAAAGATAAATCCCAGCCATCTGCCACATCATGCAAATCTCCTACTGTCATCCACAGATACTGGTCTGTTTCTTTAAATGTTTCTAAATGCTCTATCACATTCATGATTTCCTGTTCTGCTCTCGCTCCCATAGATTGTATATGATAAATATACTGATCTACACCTCTGGCGAATCCATAAGAGTAAATGCATCTCCAGTCACCATCCAGTTTGCAGGTATAGTAGCCTGCTTTTTTCATATATTGTGATAAAGTCGGAACTGTTTTTGGCAATTCACCATCTATTTCCCCATGAAACATCATATGGTGCAATGTATTCAATCCACTTTCATAAGTTGCCAGGCTTGGGAAAGTCCATTCTGAACAACTGAATGCATTTGTACATATTGTACCTTTTTTAAAAAAACGATAAGTATTGGGCATTAGTTTTTCAAAATCAGGACCATTAATCACTTCCTGTGCCAATCCATCCACAAAAAAACTTAAAACTAGTTTTCTTCTCTTCGGGTTATGTCCTAATGGTATAGGATAACCATAATAAGCATTTTTTTTAGACTTTATTAAAGTATCCTTTTTTACTCTATAATAATTAAAATGTCTTGCATCATATTGCGGAATGCTGTACACTTTACCATCTTCCTTAACAAAATGAATATTATTTTTTTCAGTACTTGCAATCGGTTGTAAATACTCTTCCGTGCTTCCTGCAATTTTAGTATATGTTCCACATTTACTATATTTCAAGAATTCTGCCTGTGTCCGAACTAAACTTAAATTTTCTTCTCCAATATATAGTTGTATAGGTGCCCTATATATTCCTATATAACGCTGTTCATCATCTTCAACCCAATATTCTTTTCCAATAATATTATCTTTAATATTTCGTGGGGCAGTCACATATTTTCCAAAATAGCATGTAGAACGGTCAATAAAAGAAAGCATTTTCCCCACCTGTTCTGAATTATTTCCATCTTCAATTGTGTTCTGTACGCTTGCTTCAAACTGCGGCTGCAAGATTTTAATCTGTTCCTCTGTATCCCTATATATTTCTGTTTTTTCCAGTTTAAAATAATTACAAAGAAAATCCGTTATCATATAATTCTTCAAGGCATCTAATATTTCTCCCTTTTCCTGATAAATACAAGCCTGATAATAATATGCTTCATAACTTGTAGGGAAGTTACGCAGACATTTTTCTATAATCTGCTGTGCCAGTTCCAAATCACCTATACTCATTGCCTCAATGCACTCATAAAACCATAAATCCCTGTCATACGGACATTCTTTTCTGTATTCCTGCAAATCATCTGCTATCTGTTCTAATCTACCCTCTTCAAACTCTTTTTCAATTCTGCTTTTTAAAGATTTTTTCATTGGATTTCCTTTCCTTTACGCGAACAGCTTCTTCACATTTTCAGCATCAAAGGTTACGGATGGCACATGGTCTACTTCGATCTGATAAAGGGCATTGGCTGCTAAATGTTCCGCTGCCTGTTCTAAATCACGGATACCGGAAGTATGCTTAAACTGCTCTACAATTGCATCCAGTCCATCCTCTGTTACAACACATTCACCCTGATGCAGGCCGATTCGTTTTAATACCTTCGGCAGTGCAAACCGGGAGAAGATAATCTTCTTTTCTTCTGATGTATAATCCGGGATATCAATTACTGCAAAACGGGATAAAATCGGTGCACTGATATCGGCTTTATTGTTAGCAGTAGCAATCGGATAAACTCCCACGGTCGGAACCATACATTCCATATAGTTGTCGGTAAATCCAAGGTTATCTAACAAGGTTAACAACACATCTGCCGGGTTTCCGTTTCCTTTGCCGGATGCTGCTTTATCTAACTCATTGATAATAAATACCAGATTGGATTCTCCTGCCATGGAAAATGCTTCCATGATAATTCCAGGCTTTGCATTGGCATAAATGCGGGAGCTTCCGGTCAGCTGCTCCGGGTCATTGATGGAACTCATATCCAGCGTTGTCCAAGGCAGCTTTAAGATTCTTGCTACCGCATAGGCTATCTGGGATTTTCCGGTTCCTGCCGGTCCCACCAGAAGCAGTCCATATGCCGGCAGGGTATGGGTTCTGTTAATCTGAATGATGGTTTCCATGATACGCTGTTTTACTTTCTCCATGCCATATAACTCTTCATCGAGAATCTTTCTTGCTTCTACCGGATCAATTGCCTCAAAATAATTGCTCTTCCACTGGATATTCATCATAATAGACAATGCTCTCTGGGCATGACGGCGTTCCTCCGGTGATACCTCATGGGAGCGTGCTACTGCAAGGTTTCTTCTCGCCCAGAGGCGGATATTATCCGGCATGGTTCTGCCGGCGCAAGTCATAAAATCGGAAATGCTCTGTAAGCTGGTCAGCTTCATATCATCTCCATTTTCATCCTCTTCTTCCTCGTCCATTTCCTCTGTCGGTGCACTGCTGGCAAGAAGTCTCTCTATCATAAACTGTAAAAATCCATCCTCTGCCGACAATTTGGTTCCTGCACCAAAGGTTGTCTCCCGAATCTTGTATACAGCATACCCCTCTTCCCGGTTTTCTCCGGAAAGGCGCACACTGATATGATTTTCTCCCAGCCATTTAATCAAGCTGACGAAACGTGCATCTATTTTTAAAATATCTGCGCTGTAAGTCTCGCTTTCCTCTTTAAATTCAAAAGCAGTCTGCTGGCTCTGGTTTGCAAACACTCCTCCGGAATGATGTTTCCACTGACGTTTTTTATTATCTAATACAAGAATCGGCTCATCCGCCGTCTTCTCCTTCTCATTGGACTGAAACGTTGTATAAGTGCATACGGACTCTGTTTTCTTCTCACCTGGTGCATTGCTAAAGTCAAAAACTGGCATTTTTCTCTCTCCTGTATTTTTCATTTGTCCTCTTAAACTGATAAAAAGACCTTTTCTCTCAGAATACCACAAGGGTTCTGAAAAGAAAAGGTCTATTCATCCACTTATTCATCCACTTATTCATCCACTTATTCATCCACTTATTCTCCGCTTACTCTACACCTTTTAAGGTTTCTACCATATTGAGACTGCGGATTCGTTTTGAGAACATAAAGCTTACCAGCATCGAAATTATCATAACCAGAATACCGGCTATGATATAATCCACCGGTGCCAGTGACAGATTATAATCGAAATTCTCTCCATTGGTATTTATCATTGCATTTAATGACACATTTCCAAGCGGTGCTCCAATAAGGATTCCGATGATGCTCAGCCACAGATTCTGTATGCTCAGTATTTTTCTTATTTTAGAAGATTGTAAACCCAGTACCTTTAATGTTGCAAATTCTTTTACTCTTTCATTAAAGGAAAGGACTCCGGAATTATACAATACCACAACTATCATAAGTATTGAAAATACCGCCATCATAACAACCATCATATTGATTACCGACATGCTGTTTTCATACGCCGCCTGCATCTCACTTTTACTGTTCACCCCGGTTACATAACTAAGGTCAGCTTTATCTTCTGCCGCTCCTTCATTCGTCATCAGAAATCCCGGTGTATATTCTGCCCCTGTTTTCTCATAGTCTTCTCTCAGATATGCGATTCCCTGGGATTCAAGGCTTCGGTAAATTGTTCCGACTTCTGCTTCATACCAGGTATTCTTACTATAAAGATGCCAGTAAATGGTATCTCCTTTTTCCACATGAAGGTCTTCCGCCAGCTTGCGGCTGATTCCAACGGTTCCCGGCGTCAGATTTTCCACCTGATTATTTAAATCCAGTATATTATAGAGATTCTTTCCTTCTAATACTGTGATGGTCTCTTTCTTCTTTTCTTCTGATGGAGCATTTTTCTTCTTTGCCACCTCTATCTGGTTTACCATCACTACTTCACCATCCAGTTCCTCCGCCATGGCATCTGCATCTTCCGTCTTAGCATCCTCAGAGAATTTAATCTGATATTCGCCTGCACTCACACGGTTAAAATTGATTTCCACCATGCTTCCCAGCAGCTCATTACAGCCAACCGCATATACCATAAGCAGCATGCCTACTGCTGTTCCGATCACACACATAAAGCTGCGCAGTTTTGCCCTGGAAATATCCCTGAGATTATACTGGCTGGTAAAAGAAAGTTTTTCCCAGAATGGCAATTTTTCAAAAATACAGTTCTTTCCTTTCTTCGGTGCTGCCGGCCGCAATGCTTCTGCCGGTTTAATACGAAGCAGTTTCCGGCAGCTCATATAGGATGCAAGCACACATACTGCCACGATGCCTGCTGCAATGATAAAATACATCGGATGGAATACCGAATGCAGACCCGGCACGATATACCAGTTTGCAAACATACCAATGACTGCCGGGCTTCCCCACAAAGTTCCTGCCAACAGTCCAAGAACGACTCCAACTACCGAAACAACAAGACTGAAACTGATATAATGCAGCATGATTTTATGCCGTTTCAAACCAAGGGCATTCATGGTTCCTATCTGGGTACGCTGCTGTTCTACCATTCTTCCCATGGATGTTGCAATTACTAAAATTGCGATTCCCACAAATATAATGACAAATAAATAGGAAAATGACTGATGTTGTTCTAATTCACTGTCTAATCTTACCAGTCCCGGAATGGATTTTCTGTCTACAATGGCTGAATAATCACGGTCGATGCTTTCTGCCAAAACCTCTTCATGAGCAAGCCCGCCGCCATCGGTGGTTACAATAATCATCTGGGTATACGGCATCATTTTGGCAAGCTTTTCGTCGCTGACTTTATCTATCATCTGACCTAACATTTCCTGGGTAATGTCATCTTCTGTAAGTCCTGCCTCTTTTAACTGCTCTACTTTTTCATCTAAAGCAATGGTATTTTTCTTAACATCCTTCCAGGTGATTTTTCCTGTATCAATCATGTGATTTATATAATCACGGATTGGGAATGCATCATAAGACATATATGCAATGGCAATATTTTCAAGATACATATCCGCATCGCCATCTGCCTCACGGAATTCATACTCTGCGCTCTCTATCAGGCCCTTTACCTTTCTGATAAATGTAATCCCGTTGTATTCAATGGTAAAATCATCTCCGACTTTAATGTTCCGGAATTTTGCGAATGCATTGGCAAGCCAGACACCATCTGTATCTGTCGGATCAAAAGGTTCTCCTGAAATATAATATGGTGTATCTACAAGATTTTCCCGCTCCAGATACAAATCTACCTGTGCGCCATCACAATCCGGTGCACTTCCTGTTACTGACATCCGAAGCTGGGCATCTTCTACAAAATCCAGTGCTTTTACCGTATCCAGTTCATCCCCGGAAAATCCCTCCCCATACATCCAGATATCGGAAAGATTACATTCTTTGTGATAATTCTCTCTTGCAACTTTCTGTGACAAAACATGGCCTTCAAATGTACAGAACAGTGCCATTGCCAGTGCTGCAAGCAGAAAAACCGAAAAGAAGGCTCCAAAATTGGCCTTGTAGTCACGCAGCATTTTGCGAAATAGCATTACCACTCCACCTCCTCTACATCCAGTGGGTGTTCATTTTCCACAATTTCACGTATTTTTCCGTTTTTCATACGAATGACTTTATCTGCACATTTTGCAATATCTGCGTTGTGAGTTACCAGAATGACTGTATCCTGATTTTCCCTGCTGCGTTTCTGCAACAGCTGCAATACGATCACTCCCGTTTCTGAATCCAGTGCTCCGGTAGGTTCATCTCCAAGAATAATCCGTGGTTTTTTGGATAATGCCCTTGCAATGGAGACACGCTGCTGCTCTCCACCGGATAGCTGCGCTGGAAATTTATTCTTATGATCAGCAAGACCAACTGCCTCTAACATTTTTCCCGGATCTTCTGCATCTTTTACTATACTTCTGGTCAATGCTACATTTTCATATGCTGTAAGACCTGGCAGCAGATTGTAAAACTGAAAAATAAATCCTATTTTATCTGCCCGGAAATCCGATAACTGTTTATCATTCATCTCTGAGACAGTTTCTCCATCAATGATAACCTGTCCCTCTGTTGGCTGGTCCATTCCCCCTAACATATTTAGTACCGTCGATTTTCCTGCTCCTGACTGTCCTAAAATCACCACAAATTCTCCCTCGTTAATTGTAAAGTTCACATGATTGACTGCATATTGCAGTGCTTCTCCTTCCCCATAAGTACGGACTACGTCCTTAAACTCAACAATTGTTTTCTTTGTTTCCTTTTTCATATTTCCATGTTCTCCTTCTTTCACGCAAGTTAGTCGTGTCTAATCGGGATTATAGCACAAAAATAAAGATAACCAAGTTCCGGTTATCCTGTTGAAAAATATTATCATTAATTTTTAAATAAATTTATTCTGTTAATCCTTTGATTTCATCCACAGATAATCCTGAAATTTCTGCTATCTGCTCCAAAGAAAAGCTGCCCATCCTGAGCATCCGGGTTGCTGCTTTAACAGATGCCTGTTTTTCACCTTGTTCTACCCCTGCCTCAAACTCCGCTTTGCGAAGTTTCTTTTCTTCTTCCACTTTATCATATTCGAAAATACTCATCGCAACTACCTCCGCACGATTCTTTTTCAGGAAATCAGCAAGTATATTCTCCCGGATGCATTCTGTAACCGCTCGTTCCACAGCATCCTCCAACGGAAGCTGCTCTGCATACTTTCTGACTTTCGTCACATACTGCGCATACTCCTTTAATTTTCGGCAATGCTGCATTAATTCGCAATTATGTCCTTCATTGATATTTAATGTTGTCACAATCAGTTCCAATGCCGGTTCTGCTCCGGTATGTAAAAAAGCATCTGACAACCGGCTGATGCAACAGTCCTCTAACGGCTCTATTCCATTATAAAAAACAAAAAAGCCGGGAGTCGGAATCTTTTGAATTGCAGATGAATATAACGATTTCCGGTCGATGAGTTTCTGGTATTCCGCTGCAATATAAAACAAGTCCCGAAGAGGAATATTGGGATTTACTGTAGACTGATGTTCATAAAGATAGAGATTCATGTCTAAAATAAATGCCAGATCATTTTTCATTCCCATATAAATAGCATTTTCCAATGTTACAATTTCCAAGTCATCGGGATTGGTATAATTCCGTTTGTTTACCGCATTATAGAGTGACAGAAGTGACTCCCTGTCTGAAAAAAGCATACGAAAAATCGTATCCTTATAATTGCGGTTTGCTGCTGGTACTTTCTTTGTCATATGTAGTTCCTCCTTTGATTTGCAGGAAGCTGCTACATACTCCTTTTCCTGTAACTTCTCCTGCTTTTTATTTAATAAATGGTATAAAAAGCATAGATAGATACAGAAATGTCATAACGCTTAAGACTGCCAGAATGGAATAATAGAAAATGCTATCTGGATTGTATTTTATGCTTTGGATTATTGTATCACAAAGATTTTGTCCCCGGCAATCCTTTTATGAATATTTTAGATTTCTAAGAATCCCTTAAGTTTTATTAATGGGTCTGTTCATATTCTAAGAATTCTTTTGTCTTAGACCAGTACTTGATTCCCCAGTTTTCAAAATTCCATTCTTCCATATAGGCATTGCACTCATAATCCACATAATAGAGGACATTTTGCCACAGGATAAAATTTGTAGGGAAATAATCAATATTTGTATGTGCAGCATATAACTTTGTGCACATTTCTTTTACCTGTTGCAGGCAGATTTCCGGCAGTGCATCCTTTTCTACCTGCTGATAGACAGTGTCTCCCGGAATGTATTCCTTTAAAATGCGTTCCTGTGTTTCATCGATATCAAGCAGCTTTGGCATGGTAATTCCAATTTCCATAAGCCGTTTATAATCCCTTTTTTCAGCCTCTAACTTATTATCAAACTGATAATAACTGCATGGTTCATGGTGAATCTGTTTCAGGACATATTCCTTCTCCCCATCCGTCACAAGATAGGAATAGCCGCCTTTCCCCTTTCCAAGCAGTTTTTTCACTTTATATTCTTTTCCGTTTAATGTCATTACCTCTTCTTCCGGCAGCTCCATTTCCGCTCCGATATCCAGTTTCTTTTCATAAGCCAGCTTATCCGCCATGCGGATGCTGCGCTGTTTTCCGGTATCATCCACCAGAAGAATCGTAACCATCGGTTCTTCCCCTTCCGGCCGTCCTTCACAGCCGAATTCATCCTCAATAATATCTGTGATTCTATATGTTTTCATCTGCCATTCCTTTCTCTTTACTTTTTCATCTCATCATCTTTCATTATACCAGTTTTTCCTGTTTTTGTATTGTCAACTTATGTATTATTGCAGGTTGACATTCTATTGATTTTTGTTTATCATAAAGAACTGTAAAATTCACACAGATACAAAGGAGACAAACCATGGATGCACTGACACTGGCACAGGAAATTATTGACGGACGACGCATTACGAGAGAGGATGATTTATCCTTTTTTCTTACCTGCGATTTAAAGGAATTATGCGAAGGAGCCGACAAAATCCGTGCTGCAAGAATTGGAGATAAAGTAGATTTATGTTCTATCATAAACGGACGAAGCGGACGCTGTCCGGAAGACTGTAAATATTGTGCCCAGTCTGCACATAACCATACCAACTGCGAAGTATATGACTTCCTGCCGGAAGAAGATATCATCAAAGCCTGCAAAATGAACGAAAGCGAAGGCGTTGACCGATTTTCTATCGTAACTGCGGGAAAAGCACTGACCGGTCCGGAGTTTGAAAAAGCCATTCACGCCTTTGAATCCATGCATCGGGAATGCAAAATCGATTTATGTGCTTCCATGGGATTTTTAGACGAAGAACAACTGCACCGCCTTCATGAGGCAGGCGTTACCAGCTATCATCATAATATAGAAACATCACGCCGGAATTTTCCAAATATCTGCACCACCCATACCTACGATATGAAAATTGAAACTTTAAAGAAAGTAAAAGCGGAAGGCATGTGCGCCTGCTCCGGTGGTATTATCGGAATGGGCGAAACCTGGGAAGACCGTCTGGATATGGCAGTAAGTTTAGCTGAACTGGGAATTGATTCTATTCCAATCAATGCTTTAATGCCAATCCCGGGAACTCCTTTAGAAAATCTGCCGCAGTTAAGTGAAGATGATATTCTGCGTACCATCGCATTCTTCCGTTATATCAATCCGGATGCAAATATCCGTCTGGCTGCCGGCCGTGCGCTGCTTACCAACGATGGTGAAACTGCTTTTCAGGCTGGTGCATCTGCAACCATTACCGGAAATATGCTGACTACCGTTGCCTGCGCTACCATAAGAAGTGACCGGAAATTGTTAGAAGATTTAGGCAGGGATGTAACTCCGGATTACTGGAAAGAAGCATAGTAGATTCCGCAGTCTGCTGGGCCTGCCACCGACAGATTCTTATGAACATTTGGTAGCTCCTATAGGATCCGGCAGCTCCTTACGGATGCATGGCAAAAAAAGGAAGCCGTTCCAATGGAACTGCTTCCCTTTTTTTATGCGGATAACCCACAAAATATTTTCCCGCGTTTATACGATTTTCCTACACCTGTATTCGGTCTGCAATTTCATTTCCCATTGCAAATCTGCTGTCTTTTGCCCCAATAATTACACAGTCACGCATTTTCTGGATGAGCTGTATGCGTTCCCCCTCATCTACAGAGTGGCTATGCAAGAAATCAAGCACTTCCGGCTGACCAAACATCCACTGAATGGTATAGGTTTCACCTGGTGTTGCTTTTGACAATGCCTGCATAGAAATTCCTCCTTTTCTCCTATTGTAGTTTTCACCTGCCCTGTTAGTCAATTGCTATCTTAGTTGCAATCTTCCAACAAATAGTATACGTATATAACAGGAGTAAGATACGGATTTTCTCTTTTATCTTTTTAAAATATCTTCCAAATCCAGACCATAACGTTTGGCAATATCTCTTGCATAACTTAAGCCATCCGGTGTCGTCCGGATGACCCGGTAACTCCGGGTACCCTCTTCTTTACTTTCCATCATTGCCACCAGATTATCGATTTTGCCTTTATTCTCCGGATGCTCATTATAGGTATCCAGCTGTTGTGTCAAATCATGAATATGGGTCACATAAAGGCCACAGCAGCCGATAATTCCGATTCCGGTCAGCACCTCTGATGCTATGTAGCCTGCCTCAAGTCCACTGGTACTGGAAAAAGATTCATCCATCAACAGCATATCCGTATCTGACAGTTGTTTCATGATTTCACTCAGTCTTACACACTCACTTTCCAGTCTGCCCATTCCATAATTATTCTCATCAGAGGATGGAAAATGTGTAAATATTCCAGACACCGGACTCATTACCGCCTCTTCTGCCGGAACAAACAGCCCCAGTTGGAATAACGCCTGCGCCATTCCGATGGAATAGGCAAAAATAGATTTTCCTCCGTGATTTGGGCCGGTTATCAGATAGAATCTTCCTTTTTCATCCAGCTCAAAGGAATTAGACACAATTGTTTCCTCTACGGAATTCACTGCCAGCATGGGATTGTATACATGCTTTAACTCACAGCGTTTCTCCTGCATGGATGCACTCTTCGGTCTGCACATGGCAAATCCCTTTTCTTTCATGGAACGGATAAATTTTACTCCGGCAGTCAGAAAACGGATATCATCCAATAAAGCAATAAACATATTTGTATTAATGTGATAATAATTCTGCACCAGCGGTTCAAACTCCCTCAGCGACTTTGCAAAAATAGTCTGCAAAGCTGCATTCATGGAATAGTCTATAGCATCCTGTTCATCATTGTGTAGCACCCTGCTCAGTGGATAGAGTGCCGACATCAGATGCCATTTATCTTTTTTCCCTTTTTTCAAAAGCCGGTCCATGATAGTTCCTGGATGGAACTGCTCCTCATTGACAGAAATCAGTCCGGCTTCTTTCGGTCTTAAATTGCCATCAAGATTAATACCTACGGTTACGCTTTTGATATGCCCGAAGTTCAGTTCCATTTTCGGAAGTTCCTCATTCAGGCTCTGGTACTCGCTGCTTGCTACGATTGAGTGAATTTCTTTTTTGAAATTCTGCATACCTTCCGAATGAATCTCTGCTTTTTCCAATGCATCCGCAAACAGATTTACAATTTCCTGATACATTTCAAGATATCGCACCGAACGCAGGGCTGAATCCGTCGTAAAATCACTGTTTAATACTCTTCGCATATCATTGATATTATAAATAATGGATACTGCCTTGCAAAATGCCTCGTAAAGTGATGGATTTTCCACCAGATCTTCTACTACGCCCAGACGATACTCTAATACCCGCTCATCTGTAGAGAAGAAATTTTCCAGTGAAAGGTCTGCCACTCCCCGGTAACTTTCCTTAATCAGTATTACCATAGCATCAATTTTTAATGCCTGGATAAATTTATAATCCTTCATGGGAACGGCTTTGTTCCGGTCATAATCCGGTGGATATAATAAATGAAAATCTGTCTGCATTCCACTTACGCTCCTTTTCTCTATTGTGCCCTTCTCTGTCACGCATCTGAACGTGAATATGCATTTTTCATCTGGCTGCTTAATTCAAACAGTACCTTATCCAAAGTATCCTGTGTTTCTTTCTTAAGCATTTCTGCTATCGCATTATTTGCCTGCTGCATCAGTTTCTGTCTGTTTGCTGCGTCCTTTTCTTCTGCCAGAAGTGCATCATAGGTATGCAGCAGTTCCCGCCCTTTTGCCATCACATGCATCTGATAGCGTTCGATGTGAAAAAGGGATCTGTGATAAGAGGCATCTGCCATAGCTGCAATCATACGGCTTGCCCAGTAGAAATTATCTGTAGAAACTTCTCCGGTGGTATTGGATACATATTCCGGCGTTGTCTCCACTTCACCATAAAATGGAACCAGCACATTAAATGCATTGGATGCAAATGCCACCCACTGTATAATGCTTCCTGTATTTTCGGTAATGTCTGCCTGCTCCGGCCGCATTTCAATGACAGAAAGGAAATCATTCCGGTTGACTCCAATAGAACGGAATGCGCCCTTCATGGATTTCTCTCCATAAGAACCGTATGGGTCATAAGGTGTTCCCTGAAAATGTGCGGACAAGACATATTTTACATCTTCGATTGTTACCTTTTTCTCCGGTTTTAAGCACCATGGAATATCATCGGATGCCGGCGTATAATCAGCCTGCTCCCCATCCCATTTATAGGTATGTGGGTTGAGATAACGCTCCATAAACCAGGCTCTTGGTGTATTGTATACATGGTCGGAATCATCATGGGAACCAAATGCATCTCTTGGATTTAACTTTCCATCCAAAGAAAGGTCAAGATGATTCTTTTCAATAAATTCCCGCAGATCCTTTGAGCACATATAGTCCTTCTGTGTAGTAAGGGCATCCTCTAAATCAAAGCTGTCAAGTCCCAGCTGGTTTGGCATTACCACATAGACATCATCCGGCACTCTTCCTGCCATCCAGTGATGTCCGCCAATGGTCTCAAGCCACCAGATTTCATCCTTATCCTGAAATGCAATTCCATTCATCTCATAGGTTCCATACTGCTCCAACAAACTGCCCAGGCGAATGACACCCTCTCTTGCACTGTGAATGTACGGAAGCACAATGTATACAATATCCTCTTCTCCAATGCCGCCGATAATCTCTTCCCTGCCATTTTCTGCCGGATGGTAGGTCACCAGAGGATCTGCTCCTAAGACGCGGGGATTGGAAGTTATGGTCTCTGTTGCAGTCATGGCAATCTTCGCCTCATTGACACCGCAGGCAGCCCAGACACCTTCCCCTTCTACCGCATTCGGCATTGCCGTGTAACGCATCGGATGCTCCGGCAATTCTATTTTCACATGAGATAATACCGACTGATAGATTGTCGGCTGTTCTTCCGGATGAATTACCACATATTTCTTAGGTGTAAAATGTCCGGCACCGGAATCATCATTTCGTGCAATTATGGTTGCTCCATTATAAGAAGCTTTTTTCCCTACTAAAATAGTTGTACATGGCATATCTGTTCTACCCCTTTTCCTGTTTCATTGAATGTTATTTCTAACGATAGCCCATCTTCGTCTCATAGTTCACGATGGTATCCTCATTGGTTCTCTCTATTTCCGATAACATATCTTCTTTGAAATCGTCCGGTTCAATGGTTCCGTTGTACCAGGATTTTCCATCGAAATATTCCTGCAGTCCTTCATCTAAGAATTTTCTTCCATGTCTTGCATAGATTTCATTTCTGGCAATCCGAAGGTCCTCCTGGGTCAGATTCTCCAAATCAGCTTCCGTTAATAATCGGCTGGCACTCTCCGGAAGAATATATTCTGCTTCCTCTTCTCCAACTGCTCCGTCTGTTCCCATGTCCTCATTTCCGGTTGTATCTTCTTTATTTATTACTTCGGAAGTTTTCTCAGATGCTTCCTGCTGTCCGCTTACACCTTTCCTATCTGTCTGCTCTGTAGACATTTCCGTCTCTGTGGTCTGCTCCGTTGTAACCACCGGCTTATCGGTAATATCATCCTGCTTTGCCGGCTGATTGCCCTTGATAAATAACAATACTATAATTGCAATCAGAATAATAAGAAGAACTGCTGCACCGATTAATAAATATACCATGGCACCGGAGCCGGATTTCTTCTCAGTTTCATTCTTATTTTTATTTGATATTTTTTCACTGTTCTTTGTTTTTGTTACTTTCTCATTCTCATTCTTTTTTTGTTGTGGATGTGGTGCCGGGCTTGCCTGTCTTACCGGGGTCTGCTGCTGTGTCGGTGCCTGTTGCGGTACTGAGTTTCTCTGCGGTACCGGAGTCGGTTGATTTACCGGTGCTTTCTGCGGTGTCGGATTTGGCTGGATTGCTCCCGGCTGAAAAGCTTCTACTTTCGTTCCGCATTTGGTACAGAATTTTGCATTTACCGGTAATGCATTTCCACATTTTGTACAAAACATTTTCTTTCCTCTTTTCTGTTATTTTATGTTTCTTTTGTTTCAAATTTTCAAATTATTTTTATTATAGATTCTATTGTACAAAAATGCGGGACACCAATTCCGTATCCCGCATTATCTTTTTTATCTTTTAAATTTCTTCCCGTCCTGTTCTGGAACGAATTACGAATAATACACCAATTAATACCACGATACAAACCGGAAGTGCCAGCCATGAAATTCCTGCCAGTCCGACTGCCTGCAGGATACCAATCAGGAAATAGCCTAATAAGCAGACAACCGCAACAGTCAATGCATACGGAAGCTGGGTTGCTACATGGTTGACATGCTCACAGTGACCACCGGCAGATGCCATAATTGTGGTATCTGAAATCGGTGAGCAATGGTCTCCACAAACAGCTCCTGCCAGACAGGACGCAATGGAGATTACCATCATCTGTCCACTTGGGAATACACCAAGGACAATCGGAATCAGAATGCTGAAAGTTCCCCAGGAGGTTCCGGTTGCAAATGCCAGGAACGCTGCTACCAGGAAGATAATCATTGGCAGGAAGCCCTGCATTGCATTTGCTGAATTTGCTACCAGATCAGCCACGAATACTTTTGCTCCCAAGAGATTGGTCATTCCGGATAAGGTCCATGCCATAGTCAGAATCAGAATCGGAGCAATCATTGCCTTAAATCCTTCTGGAATACATTCGGTAAATTCCTTAAAGGATAAAACATCACGCATCATGTAATAGATAAAAGTAAATACCAGTGTTACTGCACCACCAAGAACCAGTCCGACGGAAGCATCACAGCCAGAGAATGCCTCTACAAAGGAAGTTCCGCTGAAGAAGCCACCGGTATAAATCATGGCTACGATACAGCTTACAATCAACACAGCTACCGGAAGAATCAAATCCAGTACGTGAGAGTTTTCTTTTACAACTTCCTCTTCATTATCTTCATACGGTCTTCCCGGTGTGGTAAACAAATCACCTTTGATTGCATTCATTTCATGGGTTTTCATCGGTCCGAAATCCACGCGCAAAAGAGTAATTCCAATTAACATTACCAATGTCAGCAATGCATATAAGTTATATGGAATTGTCTGGATAAATACCGCAAATCCATTGATTCCGGAATCTGCCGGAACAGAAGAAGTAACTGCTGCTGCCCAGGAACTGATTGGTGCGATGATACATACCGGTGCTGCCGTTGCATCAATAATATAAGATAATTTTGCACGGGACACCTTGTGCCGGTCTGTAACCGGACGCATTACACTTCCTACGGTCAGACAGTTAAAATAATCATCCACGAAAATCAATACACCAAGAATCATAACGGAAATCTGCGCTCCGATTCTGGTTTTAATATGCCGGGATGCCCACTTTCCAAATGCGGCAGAACCACCTGCACGGTTAAGAAGGGATACCAAAATGCCAAGCATGACAAGGAATACTAAAATTCCCACATTCCATGCATTCGCAAGCTTGTATACCATACCGCCCTCTTCTTGGAAGAAAATGGTATTTATCATCAACTCAAGGTTGAAGTTGGAATACAGCAAACCTCCTGCAATAATTCCTGCCAGAAGTGAGGTATATACTTCCTTGGTAATCAGTGCCAGTCCGATTGCAATAACCGGCGGAAGCAATGATAAAATTGTCGCATAAGCTTTACACTGATAGCTGTCAGCATCAGCAATTGTTCCAGGTGTCTGGCTTGTTACGACCATAAGTATCACGATAATCGCAATAAATACCAGCATACCAATCTGTTTTCTTTTCATTTTCACTGTTTTCGTCTCCATCTCATTGTATTTTCAAAATAACCTACTCTGCCTTAATTGCCCAGCGCATCTTAGTAGAACGTGCCCGTCCGTTCTGCGCACACTCCTGTGCAGATGGGCGGATTACATCTTTGGCATAATCGGCATAAATGCCTGCCCGATAGCCTTCTTTTAATGCTTTCTTTACTAACTTGTCTTCGCCGGAATGGAAAGTTAAAATTGCAGCTCTTCCGCCCGGTTTCAATGCATCCGGCAGTTTCTCCATGAATTCATACAGTACTTCAAATTCACGGTTCACATCAATACGAAGTGCCTGGAAGGTTCGCTGGCAGGTCTTTTTTATCGTATCCTTCTTCTCTTTTTCCGGTAGAAAATCAAGCGTCTTTTCAATGATATTCCTTAACTTTGTGGTGGTATCAATCCGGTTGCCTTTTCGAATCTCATCGGTAATCGCTTTTGCCAGTTCTTCACAGTATGGCTCATCCGAATTTTCATAAAGCATTCCCGCCAGTTCATCCTTTGTAATGGCAGCCAGGCGTTCTGCTGCACTGATTCCGGCTTCCTGGTTCAGCCGTAAATCCAGTGGGCCATCCACTTTAAAAGAAAATCCACGCTTCGGATTATCAATCTGCATGGAAGATACACCCAGGTCCGCAAGAATAAAATCAAATCCGCCGGCTTCTTTTGCAATTTCATCTATCGTACAGAAATTCTGTAATCGTATTGTCAGAATATCTTCTCCAAAACCGGCCTCTTCTAACCGCTTTCTTGTCCTGGCTGATTCCTCCGGGTCTACATCCGTTGCATAGATATGTCCCTGCCCGTTTAAGCACTGCAGCATGGCTTTCGTATGACCGCCATATCCCAAGGTCGCATCAAAGCCTGTTTCTCCCGGCTGGATTTTTAAGAAATCCAGAATTTCATTTACCATTATGGAAATATGCATTCCGGCAGGTGTGTTTCCTTTTTTTATTACATGCTCAATCGTATCTTTATATTTTTCCGGCTGAAGTTCTTTATATTTTTCTTCAAATTTCTTCGGATATTTTCCACTGTAACGCACCCTGCGTTTGTGGGTTGTCTGGTTTTCCTCTGCCATAATTAAAAAGCCTTCTTGATTGCTTCCATTAACTCATCATAAGTCTCAAATGCAGGCAGTTCCGGATGGTCTTTCTTAATCTGCTCGGTGCTGCGGAATAAGAATCCTGCTTTACTTGCCTCAATCATTCCAAGGTCATTGTGGCTGTCTCCGCTGGCAATCGTCTCATAACCAATGGACTGTAATGCTTTTACTGTAGTCAGCTTGGAATTTTCAATTCTCATCTTAAATCCGGTAATCTCACCGTCCTCTGCCACCTCCAGAGAATTGCAGAAAATGGTAGGCCAGCCTAATTTCTTCATCAGAGGTCCTGCAAACTGGGTAAAGGTATCACTGATGATGATAACCTGTGTCATGGAACGAAGTTCATCTAAGAACTCTTTTGCTCCCGGCATCGGGTCGATTTTTGCGATGGTTTCCTGAATCTCTTTTAATCCAAGTCCATGTTCTTTTAAGATGCCAAGTCTCCATTTCATCAATTTATCGTAATCCGGTTCGTCTCTTGTAGTTCTCTTTAATTCAGGGATTCCGCTTGCTTCTGCAAATGCAATCCAGATCTCCGGTACCAATACTCCTTCCAGATCAAGGCATACAATGTTCATGTCCATAATTAATCCTCCATACAAACATATTTAATTCAACAAATTACTTCCCTAAAGTATACCTTATTATGAATAAAAGTACAAGAAAGAACCTCATTTTTCAGAAAGCCAAAGCTTTTCTCATAGCCAATATGTGACAAGCTATGTTAATCTTACCAGAGGTATCGGTACACCATACAATTACCTCTGTTGGAAATGTAAGCTTCAGTCTTGCGCTGATTTTCCTGGGTGCAGCTCTTTCTTATATTTCCTTAAAGAATCTCGACTTTATTTATGATTATTTCTTTCTGGTAATTGTCAAAATGATTCTGATTCCGGTTGGTGTTGCAGCCGTGGTATCACATTTCCTTACTCCGGCCGAAACAACCATTCTTACCCTGATGGCATGTATGCCAGCCATGTCCGCCATTCCGATGATGGCAGAAAACTACCATTCCAATGTGGAATTTGCTTCAAAGACCTGCTTTGTCATGACACTTTGCTCCGTCTTTACGATTCCGCTGGTCTTCTTCCTCTTAGAACTTCTCGGCGTCCACATTGGCTGATGATTGGTCTTCTTTCTGAAATATGCTATAATGAGCACTGCGTACTAACTTAATAGTGACTTATCAAATGCTTATTTTAACTTTAAGAAACCCTTCAGAAAGGAGTCTCCATGAGTATCTTATCCAACCTATCCAGTAAAAAACGTACCTTTGAAGTAGCAGAACCGGACCGGAAATACCTGGCACAGGGCATCTTCTTCATTGCCCTTGGAACCATTCTTATTTCCTGCATTACCGTTACAGAGCTTGATCTGATGTCTCGTTATCTGCTGCTGGCTGCCGGTATTATCCTTGGTATCTTCGGCTGTTTTCGATTATTGAAATTCCATAAAGACGCCAAAGCTTTCCGCGACTACGAACCTGCCTGGGACAAAGGCAGAGGCATGTATGACCGGTTTGCCAAAGAATATAACCAGTGGAACGAAGATGAAACTCCTCCGGTAAGCTGTGATGGTGATATTACATATTTTCTGAAATTACAGCAGGAACGTCTTAAGGAAAAGGGACTTCATATGGAAAACCGTGTCATTCCGGGAAAGGGAAATACTTTTGGTACTGCCTGTCTCACCCACAAGAGTGCCTGGTATACCTCGGATACAACTTATGAAGAAATCCGCCATAAGTTCTCTTTTTCCAATGCTTCCGGCGAACTCTATTCCCGTGATACCGAGCAGGTTATGTATGAAACAATTGTACACAGCCCTAACGAACAGCAGCTTCCCTTTATTACCGCAACCTGTCCAAGCTGTGGTGCCGTTAATCTGGTTTCCAATCTGACGGAAGGCTGTCCTTACTGCGGTACAAAATTTCGCATAACGGATTTATTTCCCCGTGTCATGAATTTATCCTTTGTAATAAATCCATCCTCTAACCGGAATATGCAGGTATTTCACAATACCATTTTACTTACCATGCTGGCATTTTTTGCTGGATTCTTCCCATTCTTTCTCATTGAAAAACAGGAAATTCTTCCTCTGGCACTGTTCTCTGCTTATCTTGCCGCACTGATTGGTGGCGGATTCTTAGGCTTGCTGTTAGGAGATTTGCTGCTTCTTATGGGGCTTGGCAACCGTGATGGCATGAAACATATTTCGGCTTTTGGCTTTCTGCGTACAAAACGGAAGTTAAAGGATACGATGCTTCGTTATGATCCGAATTTCTCTTATGAAAAGTTTGAAGGCCAGATGATTTCTCTTGTACGCATGGCGGTATTTTCCAATGACCCATCCACGCTTTCTTCCTATCGTGGTGGTACATTAGACGAGCGTTTCAAAGATATCATTGAAATGACTTATACCAGTGGCATGACACTGAGAAATCTGTCCGTGGAAAACAATCAGCTGCATATGACCTTACGAACCTGGTGGATAAATTACAGCGAAAAAAATGGAAATATTTCCAAAACCGGTGACTGTATTGATGTCACTCTTTTGCGAAATATTTCCACTCCGGAACCACCTGGATTCTCCATCAGTTCCGTTATCTGTAATAGCTGCGGTGCCAGCTTTGATGCAGTACGACAGCGGTATTGTCCATTCTGTCACAGCGAATATCATATGGAAGATAAGACTTTTATTATCGAAGATATGAAATTAATCCGATGAACTATTCTTTTTCTTCAAAACCATGCTGCAGGAATTCATTCCATGCAGCATTGGTTTTTTCTAATTCTTTTTTCTGCATAATCGCATTCCGGTCACTTAAAATGGCAAGCATTTCATCTACAATTTCACCCTCCGGCAGATATTCATAGTGTGATAAATACCATAACATCCTCTGTGCCGTAAAATCCGTATTCAGATTCCGGGTAATGACATCACAGAATTCTTCCGGATACCCCCGCTCTGTCATGATATGATAAAGCTCTATACTCTTTTCCGACTTCGGTTTCATTTTCCATTCCTGCCCTTCGTCTCTTAGAATTCATATTTTAATATGGCACAGTTCTTCACGCCAAATGCAGCATATTCTTCATTGGTCATTTCATAAAAATAGGACTGCACAACTCTTGATATGCCATTGTGTGCCACCAGAATATAAGTCTTATCGGAAGCTGTTACTTCATCCAGAAGATTGTAAATTCTCTGTGCCAGATGCAGCATAGATTCTCCGCCGTCATAGCGGGTGATAAACTGTCCCTTTGCAATCTTAAATTCTGCTCCATCCCGCGGTGTGGATTCAAATCTGCCAAAGTTCTGCTCTTTTAAACGAAGCTCTTCCCTTGCCGGAATTCCGGTAATTTCCGAAATATGCAATGCAGTATCTTTTGCCCGGATTAATGGGGAATATAATATTTCATCCGCCTTTATGCCTTCTTCTAATATTTTCTTTCCGGTCTCAATTGCCTGCTTATGTCCAAGCTCAGTCAGTGCAATATCTGTTGCACCACATATCTTATTTTCTACATTCCATATGGTCTGTCCGTGCCGGACAAAATATACATATCCCATACTGTTATCTCCCTTAATGCCTTATTTATGTTCTTCGTCATTTTAGCGGTTCACCGGAAAAATGTCAATTTTCATATGTTTAAACAAATTTGAGGAATAATCAGTTTCCAAGTCACTTATTGTCTAAATAATTTTGACTTATTTCCCATAAAGTAGTAAAATTATGATAAATATTTAGATTTTCGCTTTTACTTTTACTATTGTATAACGCAATTGGTGCCATAGTGCCATTGTATATAACGAAGGAGGAACGTTATGTTTGAGAATCTTAAAATTAGAAAACGTCTGGGGAAGGCATTCCGTATTATCGTGACATCCTGCTCCATCGCAGCCGTCCTTGGTGTGGTTATGCTGATTGTAACCATGACTCTGTATAAGAATGCCCTGAACAATTATGGTTTTTCACAGGGTGACATCGGCAAAGCAATGGTTGCCTTTACCGATACCCGATCTGCCACCCGTGCTATTATCGGATATGATGATGACAGTCTGATTAGTCAGATGTCCGATACCCATGATGAAAGAAAGGCCACTTTTGAACAGTATTGGGAAATCGTAGATGAAGTTACTACCACCAGCAAAGAGCAGGAAATCTATGATTCCATTGATGCCAAGCTGGAAGATTACTGGACTACTGAGCAGAAAGCAATTGATACCGGCAAAACAACTGACCCGGGTCAGAGCGCAAAAGCCCAGAATATAATGGTTGATGAAGTAGCCCCATTATATGATGAAATCTATTCCGGAATGAGGGACTTGATGAATACCAAAGTAACAGAAGGAGATCGTTTAGCAGATACACTTTTTGTTGTTTCCCTTATTTTTATCATTATCATTGCTGTAATTATTATCGTATCCATCCTTGTTTCTTCCAAGATGGGAGCTTCCATTGCAAGGGGAATTTCAAAACCTTTAGTCGCACTGGAGAATCGTCTTAGCACTTTTGCACAGGGTAATTTACATGACCCTTTCCCGGAGGTGAAATCCAACGATGAAGTTGCAAGTATTGTAGCCACTTCTACTGAAATGGCCGAAACACTAAACGCACTCATCACTGATGTAGGTGTTCTGATGGAGGGCATGGCAAATGGTGATTACACCATTCAGTCCGAGCATTCCGACAAATATGTCGGTGACTTCGAACAGTTACTGACCGCAATGCGTGGCATGCGTGATGCAATGGTACATACTATCCAGATGATTGGAGAAGCTTCTTCCCAGGTTTCTGCCGGTTCCATGAACCTTGCAGAATCTTCCCAGAGTATGGCAGAAGGTGCTACTGAGCAGGCCGGTGCCGTACAACAGCTTCAGGCAACAATCACTGATATTACAAGTAATATTGAACAGTCCGCTGATCAGGCTCAGATTGCTTATGATCAGGCAAAGCAGTATGCTGCTGAAGCAGAAGACAGCAGTGCTGAAATGAAAGCCATGGTTGATGCTATGGCACGTATTGATGAAACTTCTAAGAAGATTGGAAATATTATTTCTGAAATCGAAGATATTGCTTCCCAGACCAACTTACTTTCTCTGAATGCTTCTATCGAGGCTGCAAGAGCCGGCGAAGCAGGACGTGGATTCGCCGTTGTTGCTGACCAGATTCGTCAGCTTGCAGAGCAGACAACCAAATCTGCTGTAGATACCAGAGACTTAATCGAAGGTGCCCTTCAGGAGATTGCTGAAGGTAATGCTGCTGCAGACCATGCTGCTGAATCTATCGGAAACGTTGTAAATGGTATCCAGCAGATTGCTGAATCTTCCAAGCACATCAGTGATGTTGCTAAGACTCAGGCAAATGCCATGGATCAGGCAGAACAGGGTGTAAACCAGATTTCTGAGGTAGTTCAGTCCAACTCCGCATCCGCAGAAGAGACCTCTGCTACCAGCCAGGAGTTATCTGCACAGGCAACTTCCTTAGATGAACTTGTTGGAAAATTCATCTTACCGGAAGACACTGAACAGTAAAATATACCAAAGCCCGTGAAATCATAAAACAACTTTGATTCCACGGGCTTTTCTTTTATTCCAATTTCTTTATTTCAATTTTCCCTGTTCTTCTGCCAGGCTTCGCAGTTCTTTATTTAACATATTATAAGGTCCGAAATTCTCGCAGGTGCAAATACAGGTTTCACAGCCTGCAAGTATTTTCTTAGCTTCTTCCAGTTGTGCTTCTTCCATCGGATAAAAAGCTTTTGCAGTAATGACTTTTGATGCCAGTGCCGTTGCAACAGGATATTCTACGTCATTTTCAAATAAGATTCCTGCTGCAAATGGAATATGCTCTCTCTGCAGTCTGTAATAGGTTGGTATTGCAGCACCACCGCCTCCGATTACGAATACATTCGGGGCCGCTTTATTTCCCGGCATCTGCATGATTCCAAGCATGGAATCAAAGTTCTTTTCCTCAATTCCATAAAGCTTCTGTACCAGCGAACCCTGAAAGATTTCTTCCGGTGTTCCTATGTGGCTGACGGTGGTTCCATCTACACAGGCTACCATATCCGATACTTTCTGTACCAAGTCAAGTTCATGCAGTGACATCATTACTGCTATATTCCGTTCCCTTGCCAGTTTCCGGATGCTGTTTAAAATATCAAGCTTATAACGGATATCCAGATAAGAGGTAGGTTCATCCAATACCAGGATTGCTGTATCCTGGCAGATGGCTCTCGCCAACATAACACGCTGTCTCTGTCCGTCACTGATTCTTGTAAATGACTGCTCTGCCACCTCTTCCGCATGAACCATGGTAATTGCCTCATCCACCAGTTTCCAGTCCTGCTTATCTAAGATTCCAAGTCTTCCGGTATAGGGATATCGTCCGGTTGCAACCACATCCCGGCAGGACATCAGCTCCGGATGAATATGCTCTGTCATTACCATGGAAAGGCTCTTTGCAATTTCTGCCTCTTTCATTTCCGAGGTTGCTTTCCCATTCAGGTATACTACACCATCAAGGGATTTCAACTGCTTTACAATACTCTTTAGAATCGTAGATTTACCGGAACCATTTGGGCCAATCAACGTCAATACCCTTCCCGGTTCTGCCATCAGATTGACATTCGAAAGAATGACCTTTTTTCCATATCCAACTTTGAATTTGTCTGTTACAAGCCCTTGCTTTCTTTCAGAAGATTTCATTTTTCCTGCCATGCGTTCTTTCTCTGTGGACTCTGCTTTTCCTGCTATCTGTTTTGTCATCCCCGCTCCTCCTGTCTGCGCAGCATCATTATAATTACCACCGGAACCAAAAAGACCGCTGTAACGGTACTGATACTTACTTCTGTCGGTGCAAAGAGTGTTCTTGCGATTCCATCACAAAACAGTGTCACTACCGCTCCCCCCAGAAAGCAGCCCGGTATCAGCACCAGTGGTTTTGCTGTTCCTGTGGCAGATTTTATCAGATGTGGCACCGCAATTCCTACAAAGGAAATCGGCCCTGCAAACGCTGTTACACAAGCCGACAACAAGCTGGATAACAGAATCAGGCTTACCCGGAGCACCGTTATATTAACCCCCATATTTCTGGCATAAGTCTCTCCCATCTGATACGCACCAATCGGCTTTGCAAGAAACATTGCCGCAAGAAAGGACAGCAAGGTCAGGATAAATATCATCAGGATATTTGACCAGTTCATTCCGGAGAAGCTGCCCTGGGACCAGTTGTGCAAATTTACGATATTCGAATCATCTGCAAAAGTAACACAGATGTCTGTAATTGCCGAGCAGATATATCCGATTAGAATTCCGCATACAATCAGAAGAGACATTCTATGTACCTTCATGGAAATTAAAAGTACAAATCCCATTGCCAGAAGTGAGCCGGCAAAGGCTGCTGCTACCATTCCAAAAGAACTGATTGTAATTCCCCTTCCCAGAAGATAAATCATTGCCAGTGCTACCATAAGTTTGGCACCGGAAGAAATTCCCAGCACATACGGACCTGCAATTGGATTTCCAAAAAAAGTCTGCAGTAAAAATCCGGAAATGGACAATGCTCCCCCCAGCATGACAGCAGCCAGAATCCGTGGCAGTCTGATATCCCAGATAATATGATAAGTGGTACCTTCTTCTGTCTGTTTCAGTAAAATATTCCAAAGCTCATCCCAGGAAATCGAAATACTTCCAGAACCAATATTCCAGAAAATTAATCCCACCAGCAATATAAAAATTGTTATAAAAGAGACTGCATACCGCTTCATTTTCTTTTACCTCAGCTTCTTTAAATATCCTGCTTCTTCTGTATCTGTATTCTGAAATATTTTATTCAGATCTTCCATAAAATCTCCGATTGCCGTGGATTTCTGGAAGAAATTATTTGTGGTACAATAGACATTTCCATCCTGTACTGCCTGAAAATCTGCAAACAGTGCATTCTTCTGCTTCAATTCCTCCAGCGTACTGATTTCGCCTTCAATTGTACTGTTATATATTAAGATATCGGCATTCTTTGCATCTGCATAGAAATCCTCCATCTGTATGTTCATTGTGGAAAGTGCATTTTCTTCTTCGCCCGCCAGTTGTTCCGGCACATAGGTTCCACCGGAAAGAGCAATCATCTGTGCTACATAATCATTTGATTTCCGCACACTGATTGTTCCGTTTGCTGTCACACTGAAAAATGCTACTGTTACATTGCAGCTTTCTTTCTTCATAATCGGCTCTAATTTTTCTAATTCTGTTTCATAGAAAGAATCTGCTTCTTCCTCTTTATCAAATAATACTCCATATAAACGGATCCATTCCAGTCTGCCCAATGGGTGTGATTCATAGCTGGAACGCTCCACAAGTACAGGGATTCCAAGTTCTTCCAACTTTTCTTTTACTTCCGGGTTATGATAAATCATTGTATTTTCAATTGCCAGATTACAGCCTTCATCCAGAATCAGTTCATAGTCCGGAGCACTGTATTTTCCTGCATATAAAATGTCTCCTTCCTCCATGGCTTCCCTGGCTTCTTCTACATACCAGCCATCTTCCTTCGTTCCGGAGAGCCGGATATCTGACATGGCATCAATCTGTCTTACCAAATCCATGACAGAAGTGGATACCAGATATGTTTTATCCAGCGGCTGCTGTAAAACCGTAACATCCTCCGGGATATTCTGCGGCACCACCATGCCCTCCGGAATAAGCAAAAAACGACCGTCATCCACGATCGTAATCATTTTGTACCCGCCATATTCATCGACACTATACTGTGTTGCATAATTTAATTCCATACTCCCAGTCTTGCTGAGAGAACTAAAATCTACGGTATCTGCTTTTTTCTCCTGCTTCTTTGTACCACAGGCACAAAGAGTCAGAAGAAGTATACAGATAACGCTCACTATCATAATTCGTTTTTTCTGCATTTTATTTTACCAGTTTAAAATTCAATGTATATTCAATTTCATGAGGTGTGCTCATTGCAACAGTATCACCCACTACTGCAATGTCACAGTCAAAGCCGGATACCGGAATCGTAAAGGTGGAATTTCCGCCCTTGTTCTCATTAAGATACTTTGTTCCATCTACTAACATGTAATCATAGTTTGGACTGCTCCACACAACGGTTGCAGTAATTTTTCCATCTTTTATCACAACCTTCGCCGGTGAATCCACCGTTGCTCTTCCGGTTCCGCCCCCTAAAGTTACTTCTGCCTCATAAGAGCCATCAGCTAATTTTTTTTTTCAGGATTAGAAACAGATACTTTGTGGTCGTACCATTTTCCCTTTGTTCCAATTAATGCAAGATCAAAGTCTTCATCCACTGCAGGAACCGGAACATCAAAGCCGTATACTTCTTCGCTGGTTCCATCACTGTATTCTACCGTATCTGTAGTAGGCTCAAGAAGCTTCGCACCATCTTTCTGTGCATCTGCTGCTGTTCCAACAAATAAATTTACAATGTTCTTAGATGGAAGTGTGATATGCGCTGTCATTTTTCCATCCTTTACCGTAAGTTCTGCCTTGCCTTCTTTTGCTTCATTTACGTGAAACATTGTGCTGTCTGTGTTGAAGTCTACGGTATAAGTTCCATCCTCTAAGGCTGCAGAGGAATTGGAACCACCTGCTGTTGCAAGTGGCTCTGCCTCTAAAGCAGCCTTTGTATGTGCTACATAAATATCCTGGACTGCTTTGATTCTTCCAAGACCTTCAATCTGTGTATCTACACTGTCAAATGCTTTAGATGCTTCAAACTGGCTCTTCCAGGAGTCTTCATCATCTCCAGCCATATCGTTGTTTGCATGGTCTCCGGCAACAACCATTAACGGACGAAGAATTACTTTTTTGTATCCTGCTTCTTTTACCTTTTCAATAACAGCTTCACATGCGGTATCTTCCGGTTCACCTTCTACGGTTCCAACGAATGCATTCTTGTAATTCAGTTTTTCTAACTGGGTCTGCATCTGGTCATAAGTTACATTTGCAGTATGGGAAGTACCATGTCCCATAAATACAAATGCTGTTCCATCTTCTGCTGCAGCATCCATGCTGTCATATCCAGCAAGTTTAACTGCTTCTGCTGTAATTGCTTCTGCAACGGCAGCCTTGTCTTCGTTGATTACAGTTGCATCACTTCCAACTTCACCTAACAGAGGTTCTGCGATACGGACTGTTTCAAATTTATCCTGATACTTCTCAATTGCTTCTACCAGTTCATCATATTCTGCACCATGCATTAAGTGAGTCGGCTGTACCACAAGATTCTTAACGCCATTGTCTACCGCACGCTCTAATGCCTGATCCATGTTATCGATTTTTTCATCATCACGGGCCTGTATATGGTTAATAATAATCTGTGCTGTAAATGCTCTTCTTACAGACCAGTCAGGATTTGCTTCCTGTAATGCTTTTTCAATGCCGCCGATATCTGTTGCGCGGCTGTCATTAAAGGATGTACCAAAGCTTACTACCAAAAGCTCATTCTCTCCAATATCATCCTGATTTAAAGGATCATCCTTTGATGCATCTCCGGTATCTCTTCCAAAGTAATCCGGGTCTGCATTTTCTCCAGATACCAGTTCCTTCTGAGCATCTGTCAGTGCATCCCATGCTTCTTTTGCTGCCTTACACTGTGCATCTGTCTCATCAGTTCTTTCCTGCACATAAATTGCATCAATCAATGCTGCTACCTCATCTGCCTTTGCCTGATCATCCTTTTCATCTTCTGTCGAAACAGCTTCTGTTGTTTCAGTTGTCCCTGTTGTTTTCTTATCACCACATCCCGCAAACATGGTTGCAGCCATAGTAAGTGTAAGAACTACAGTCAATGCTTTCTTTTTCATTTTTTTCTCCTTTTCTCATGTTCTGGTTTCACTTACACATGAAAAAACTCCGTTCCATATTGCTATGAACGAAGTAAATGACATACTAACTACAGGAAATACGCTTTACGGATTTCCCTTGTTATCAAACAGTACAGCCAATTACTCGTGACCCGGAATCTCTTCCCGTACCAGATAAACGGCAGGTTTCCTGACTCAAAGATTAACGCTCCGTAATCACCTTCCCAATGTCTGTGCATCAGTGGCGCTTTTAAAAGCCTGACTACGTTACTCCCTTCTTACAGTGACGAGTTCGTACAGGATTTACACCTGTTTCCCTTTTACCCTGCATATGAATGAATTTCATTGCAGGCACCGGTTATCTTTCTATGAAATCGCTACTATACTAACACACTTTTTATTTTTTCACAAGCCATAGTTCACCCAGCCTCAACAAACTTCACCCTTAAAAAGTCCTCTAGCCTTTCAGCCGGTGGGTCAGTACCTTCATAATGGCATCATAATGTTCTGCCTGATGGGGATACGTACAGTTGGTACAAATCTTAAGTTTTCTGCCATTTGTCTCTTTGTACTCCGGTGTTCCCGGACAATGCTCCATTTCATACATCGGGCAGTAGCAGAACATACAGTTAATCTGCTCAATGTCCCTATGGCAGGGATAATAAGCGCATGCACGATTCTCAAAAAAGCGGCTGCTGTTATGCACCGGCTCATCTTTGGTCTTTACAATCACGATGGTAAAATATCCGCTCTTTTCCGGTATGTTATCCACACCGGAAAAGACTTTTTCTTCCTCTTTTCCACAATCGGAAACACTATACACTTCTAACGGACGGATGGTGCTTTCCTTTTGCAGCATTTCTTTTAACTGCTTCAGCTTCCTTCCGGACTTCATATAGATTCTGGTGCCGGAAAATTGTCTCGATTCTTCTATCTCATAGGAACCGGGAATAATATGAATCTGCTCTTCCTTTTCTCCCAGCGAAATGCCAAGTCTTGCTGCCACTGCACAAAAAGACGGTACCCCGCTGACCATTTCCGTATAGCCACCATGCTCTTCGATTTTCTGTGAAAGATAAGTATAGGTGGAATAAATTGCCGGATCCCCCAGCGTTAAAAAGGCAACCTTTTCTCCCCTTGCAAGATATGCTTCTATATTTTCGCATATCTTATCATGGGCTTCTTCTAACTTTTTCTCATCTCTGGTCATGGGAAAATTCCATGCCACAAGCTGATGCTTCCGTATGTCCGGCACCAGTTTTTCTACAATCTGAAAAGCATTACACTCTTCTATCGGTTCGGACGGCACTACTATGGTATCGCAGCATTCTATCACCTGAACCGCTTTATGGGTCAAAAGCTCCGGCTCCCCCGGACCTACTCCGATTCCATATAAAATTCCGCTCTGTGCTTTTTCTTTCTGCATCTATCTTCCTCTTATTTTAAATTATCTTTTACTTCTATTTATCATTTACTTCATTTTATCATTTAATTCCATTTATCTTTTTGCTTCAATTTTGATTGTTGATACAGTCCTGCCTGCTGATAGAAATGCTCCACAAAAGAAGGGTTGGACGGATAATAAAGATGAGGAAATCCCCACCAGTGGTTTTCTCCTTCCCAGACACATTCCCACCTTCTGTTTCCGGTCGGTTTCTTTGCCACGCAGTCCGTTCCATTTTCCGTACTGTCAAAATAATGGAATTCGTGTCCCCGGATTCCTTCTTTTTCCGGCAGGAAACAGCTCTCTTTCTCGGTAAGCTCCACATAGCCAAAACGCACCAGTTTTCCCCGGTAATCTGCATCTGCATCAATTACGCCCGCCATGGAATATTGTCTGCCTTCCATATCCTTCAGTGATTTATGAAGATAAAGAAAACCCCCACATTCTGCCAGTGACGGAAGTCCGCCCCGGATGGCTTCCCGTATGACTGTCTTCATGCTGTCATTTTCGGATAATTCCTTTGCAAAAAGTTCCGGATATCCCCCGCCTAACAGTAATCCGCTGATATGCTCCGGCAATTTCTTATCATGCAGGGGGGAAAACGGCACCAGCTCAAAGCCCCTTTTTGAAAGCAGTTTCAGGTTCTCCTGATAATAGAAACAGAATGCCTCATCTTTTGCGATGGCAAGGCGGAGCTTACTTTCATGGGTGTCATTTTCTTTGATATCTGCTCTCTGGAATACCATATCATTTTCATAGATATCTGCTCTCTGATATGTCACTTTGTTTTCGTGACTATCAACTTCTGGGGATGCCGCATCTTTTTCTCCGGCTCCCCCAATTGCTAAAATCCGCTCTATCGATACCGTTTCTTTTAAGCTGTCTGCCCCGCGGCATACCTGTTCTTTTAAATCACGCTTTTCTTCCGGAAGTTTTAAGCCTAAGTGGCGGCTCTCCAGATGAAGCTCCTTCTGTTCGGTAAAACAGCCCAGCACTTCTATGGATAATTCGGTTTCGATTAACTCTTTTAATGACGCATAGAACATTTTGCTGACCCGGTTTAGTATCACGCCCTTTATGATTCCGGCTTTGTCATAGGATAAAAGTCCCTGTATCAGTGGAAGTATCGTTCTTCCCATGCCATGTGCATCAATTACCAGAATCACCGGCAAAGAAATTGCTTTTGCCAGGTGATAAGTGGAACCTTCTTCTAAAATTCCGCCAAGTCCGTCATAAAGTCCCATGACACCCTCTACTACTGCAAATGCATCTTCCGGTGTCTCTTCCACAAATATCTCTTTTGTCTTTGTTTCGCCGGTAAAATATGTATCCAGATTTCCGCCCGGCACACCTAAAATCGTCCGGTGAAACATCGGGTCTATATAATCCGGTCCGCACTTAAATGCACAGACATTGACTCCTGCTTCTTTCAAGGCTTCGATTAACGCACAGGTAATCAATGTCTTTCCACTGCCGCTTTTGGGTGCTGCAAGAACTACTCCTTTACGCTTCTGCATCCGCTTCTCCTCCCTGCAAATCAAAGGAACATATCATAACCGGATTTTCCGCCTTTGGCATATAATAAGAGCCAAGCTCATGATAACGGCTGACCTGCATCTGAATCAGTTCAAAACCACAGACCGGAAAACGCTCTTTCACCTGCTTGAATTCCGCCACTGTCTCAAGGCTTATGGCATTCATTACAACTCTTATTCTCCTCTTTTTTGCTGCCAGTACTTCTAAAATTTCCATCAGGTGTCCACCGCTTCCCCCGATGAAAACATGTGTCGGCTCCTCTAATCCATTGCATGCCTCCGGTGCCGTTCCCCGGATAATCTCCATATTTGCTACCTGAAACTTCTCTTTATTCTGTGCCAGAAGTGCTAGCGCCTCTTCTTTCTTTTCAATGGCATAGACTTTGATTCCTTTGGATAAATGGGCTGCTTCCACAGCAATCGAACCCGTTCCGCTTCCAATATCATAAAGCACCGAATCTTTCTGAAGCCGCAGGCTGCAAAGGCTGACCTGACGCACTTCCCCTTTGGTCATTGGAACTTTCCCACGAATAAAGGCTTCATCCGGGATTCCCGGTGACAAAGTTGCCGGCTCTTCCTGCGCTTCCTGTTCCCTGCGCTTTCCCTGCTCCGCACATTCTTCATTCGCTTTCTGTTCTTCCTTCTCTATCATAACAACATACAATCCTTCCTGTTCTGTCTCCTGGCACGCTTCCGGTGTAAGCACCATCAGCTTCTGCTGCAGATAAGACAACTGGTACCCCACTGTAATTCTGCAATTCTCTTTATTCGAAAAAAGTACTCCTAATTTCCGGATATCTTCAGCTCCGGATACCAAAAGAAACAGCCGCCCATTTTCATGCAGCCTGTGCAGCACTTCTGCCTGCCAGCCACCCGTATCTGTTTTGCCATGTATACTGTAAATTCCGGCATTTTCCCAGCTTACGCCACAGGCTGCTGCCATCATCTGAATGGAAGAAATGCCCGGAATGCTTTGCAGGGTTCCATGAAGTATGCCCTTTTGCAGCGCTTCCTGCAGACAGATTCTTACCTTGCTCCAGCCACTATAAAAACCAATATCCCCGGAAAAAAGGATGACTACCTTCAGTTTTTCATGCACCGCATACTGTCTGCTCTTTTCCTTAAGCCATGTAAGGATTTTATCCGGCAGATAAAGTGCCTCTTTTTCAAGCTTCGGTGTCACTGCCTCTATCAGACGTTTCGCACCTAATACAAGGTCCGCTTCTGCCAATGCTTCCTTTAACCGGACGGTCATCATATCTGCATCCCCCGGTCCGATTCCTGCCAGCGTAATCATAAGCTCCGCCGGTCTTAAGGAAAGGTTTACTCCTGTTAATGTTTCGATTTTCTCACAGACTGCATCAAAGGAAAGTCCGTCTTCCTCTGCTGCCTCCCGACGAATGACCAAAAGCGGGATATGATTTTTTAAAGCTGCTTCTTTTTTTTCTAAAAAGCCTCCGGTAATGCCGCCCTGCTTTGTTACCATACATTTTATCCCGTACTGATGAATCAGTGCATCATTGAATTCTTCAGAAAAAGGTCCCTGCAGTGCCAGAATCTGTTGTGGCAGAATTCCTTCCCTCCGGCAGATTTCAAGACTTTCCAGCCCCGGCAGTACCCGGACATAAAGACGTTTTTTTACTTCTTCCGATTCGGTATATACGGAAAGTTCCTTGCTTCCTGTAGTAAGAAGAATGTTTCCCTTGATTTCCTTTAATGCTTCTGCACAGGCCTCATTGCTGTCAAAGAAACGAAGTCCCGTTTCTTCCGACGCCTGGATGCTCCGTTTCAGCCGTAAGTAAGTGACCTCAAGTCCATCCGCTTTCATTCCGGCAACGCAGCTTTTTATGGTTCTGGTCACTTCCACCGCATAGGGATGAGTGGCATCGATTACAATGTCAAAGGATTCTTTCCTTAGAAATTCTGACATAGCTTCTTTGGAAAGGCGTCCTTCCTGAATCTTCACCTTCGGATGCGCCTTCATAACCAGCTTTCCATAATCGGTTGCCACCGATACGGTGTGGGCTATGCCTGCTGCCGCCATCAGCTCCGATAAGTTTCTTCCTTCTGTTGTTCCTGAAAAAATGATGATCTTTTTCATTGCTCTATCTTATAGCCTCTTGGTGTGATTAATTTTCCATCCTGAATTCTGGTTCTGGAATTTCCGACAAAAACGGTAGTAAACATATTTACTGATTTACTCTGTAATTCTTCTAATGTACAGGTAACTGTGCTTTCTCCGTCTCTTCCGATATTTTCCACATAACCGCATGCGCGCTCCGGTTCTATCTCCTGAAGCAGAATTTTGCATGCTCTTTCCAAATAGTCTGCCCGCTTCCGGCTGGACGGATTATAAAGTGCAATAGCAAAATCTCCCCGTGCCGCCATAATCAGCCTCTTTTCAATTAACTCCCATGGTGTCATAAGGTCACTGAGACTGATTACACAGTAGTCATGATTTAATGGTGCTCCAAGAACCGCTGCTCCGCTGTTGGCTGCGGTAATTCCCGGTATCACTTCCAGTGAAATCGCCGGATATTCTTTTCCGATCTCATACATCAGTGATGCCATTCCATAGACACCGGCATCGCCGCTGCATACCATTGCCACGCTTTTGCCTTTTTCTGCTTCCTCAAAACACATTCTGCAGCGTTTTTCTTCCTGCCGCATCGGCGTGGAAAGAAATTCCTTGTCTTGAAAACGTTCTCCTAACAAATCAAGATATACGGTATATCCGATGATTACGTCCACCTGTTCTAATACTTCGATGGCTCTGCCTGTCATCATCTCTTCATTTCCCGGTCCCATTCCAACAATCCATATTTTACTCTTCATATAAAGTCAGTCTCCAATCTTCTTTTGCTATTGCAAGTGTCATTCCATTTTCCGCTTTTTTCTGAAGCACCAGCCTTCCATTATCCCGGCAGGCTGCCATGGCTGCCCGCTCGCAGACATTGTCTACGCCCACCTGGCTTTCCACAAATACCGATGAATCAAAGGTACCGGACACACGGCTTAAGGTTTCTGCATCAAAGGTGAGAAATGGAATGCCATGTTCTGCCGCAAGTTTTAGAATTGCCTTCTCATCCTTCTTTTTATCAATCGAAGCAATCGCCCGTATCTGTTTCCAGTCTACTCCGGCTTCCTTTAAACAGCTTTCTGCAAATGCCTTAAGTTCCTGTTCTTCTTTATTCCTTCTGCATCCGATTCCAAGAATATATTCTTTGGGGATTAAGGTCAATAATGGCTCTGACTTCTGTCCATCCTCTGGTGTGCCGATTACCACATCCACTTTAGCAGCATATTTCGGAACGATTGTCATGGAAAGCTTCTTTTTTTCCAGCACCTTTGCAGAAACTTTCTTAATGCCTTCTTTTTTATCAATGGAAAGGTCATGCTTTTTTGCAAATACATCTATGGCAAAGGCATTATTAATGTCAGTCGCTGTGGTAATTACCGGAACTGCTCCTAATAACTCTGCCAGTAAAAGTGCTATCTCATTGGCGCCTCCTACATGCCCGGATAAAAGAGGAATGACATAATTGCCTGCCTCATCCAGTACCAGCACCGGACTGTCTGTCAGCTTGTCCTTAAGAAATGGGGCAATTGTCCGCACTGCAATTCCGCATGCTCCGATAAAAATGATTGCATTTCTTAGGGAAAACTGCTCCTTTGTCCACGCGTTCAGATTTTCCACTTGTTTTCTGCCATGATAAGTATGAATTTCACAGGGAAGCTGCTGCTCTTTGGAAAGTCTTTTTATCTTTTCGGCAAGCTCTGCTCCCTTTTCGGTAAAGCTGATGACACTCCATTTCAATGACTGCATTTTCTTTCCGCCTTCTTATGATTTTTTTGCTGCCCGGAATTCTGTGGAGAAATCTTCTGCATACAGTCTGGATTTGCTGTATCCGCTCTTGTTAATGACATCTCCAACGAGAACCAGTGCCGTTTTGGTAATTCCATGTTCTGCCGCTGTCTGTGCCAATGTTTCTACCGTGCAGATATATATTTCTTCCTCCGGCCAGCTTACCTTATAAGCCAGTGCCGCAGTGGTATCCTTTGAATAGCCGCCCTTTATCAGTCGCTCAGATAACTTCTCCAACATTCCGGTGCTTAAATAGATTGCCATGGAACACTGATGGGCAGCAAATGCCTCAATGCTTTCTTTCTCCGGAACCGCCGTCCGTCCCTCCATTCTGGTAATGATAAGGGACTGGGAAATATCCGGCAGGGTATACTCCAGATTCATGGCTGCCGCTGCTCCAAAGCAGGCACTTACTCCCGGCGTAGAATCATAGGCTAGCTTTCTTGCATCCAGCTCCTGCATCTGCTCCTGAACCGCTCCATATATGCTTGGTTCTCCGGTATGCAGCCGCACCACATCTTTTCCTTCCTGCTCTGCCTCCACCATAACTGCAAGGACTTCTTCCAATGTCATCACTGCACTGTTATATACCTGACAGTCTGCTTTGGCATAGTCTAAAAGCTTGGGATTTACCAGTGAACCGGCATAGATAATCACATCCGCTTTCTCCAAAAGATGCATTCCTCTTACGGTAATCAAATCCGGTGCTCCGCACCCTGCTCCAACAAAATGAATCATTCCTTTTCCTCCAACAGTTCTTTTAATAATGCCTCTGCTCCCGGCGTTACACCTAAAAGTCCGATATCATTACTATAAACCATACATTCTATTTCCAGTCCATCCCCGGCACGATGCTTAAGATGGTCTTCCATTTTTTCCATGATATATTCCATGGCAGGTTCTAAAAGTCCGGCTTTTCGAATCCGTTCTACGGCATCCTCTGTACCAATGCAGTCTAATATTTCCCGAAGCAGTGTCACTTCTGCGCCCGCCCGGATTGCTGCCGCCGCCAGAAGCTCCATCCGGCAGTCTGCCTCTTTGGAATGGGTGTTCATAATGCCGCCGGATACCTTTATCAGCTTTCCGATATGACCGGTTAAGAGCATTTTGGAAAATCCAAGTTCTTTTACCATGTCAATGGTCTGTCCGATAAAGTTGCTGCATTTTACACTGCGCTCCAAATCATAACCATAGGTCCGTTTCATAAATTCCAATCCGTAGTTGCCCGGTGATATGGCAACAATAGAATGACCTTCTGCCCGCTTCTGTTTCAATTCCACTGCTATGGTATCTAGTAATGCCTTATCACTCATAGGCTCCACAATCCCGCTGGTTCCAAGTATCGAGATTCCGCCCTTTATTCCAAGTCTCGGATTAAAAGTCTGCGCCGCAAGATTTTCTCCTTCCGGCACTGAAATTACGACTTTGATTCCGCCCTGAAAATCAAACAGATGGCAGACCTCTGATACTTCTTTTGCAATCATCTGCCGTGGTACTGTATTAATTGCGGCATTTCCTACCGGCTGGTCTAATCCCGGCCGCGTAACCCTGCCAACACCGATGCCGCCATCTATTTCTATCTGATTGTTATTTTCTTCACAAATGCTCACCGCTGCATAAATCCATGCCCCCGTTGTCACATCCGGGTCATCCCCGCCGTCCTTTTGTACCGCGCAGGAAACTTCTGTTTCCTGAATTTTGATATGCTCCACCGTTGCATGGTAGGAAATTCCCTTTGGTGTCTCAATGGTAATCTCTGTTTTTCTTCTTCCACTCAGCAGCATATAGACTGCTGCCTTTGCTGCGGCTGCGGCACAGCTTCCGGAGGTAAACCCATATTGCATCTTTCTTCCCCCTGATTTTACTATCGTCTTAATTGATACAAAATTGCATTGCAGATAGCTGCGGCAACATTGCTTCCGCCCTTTCTGCCCCGGTTAATGATATAAGGTACTTCTGTTTCCATAATCAATTCTTTTGCCGGTACCACATTTACGAAGCCTACCGGAACTCCGATAATAAATGCCGGCTGGTAGCGTCCCTCCGTTATCATTTTATGAAGCTCGATTAACGCCGTCGGTGCATTTCCCACCGCAAAAATAACCGGTTTTTCAATGGCTGCGGCTTTCTCCATGCTGATGGCGGCTCTTGTTACCTGCCGCTCTCTGGCAAGCTGTGCCACATCCGGGTCTGCCATAAAGCAATGGGCTTCTCCGCCAAATGATGCCAGTATTTTCTTATTGATTCCGGCAAGTGCCATATTGGTATCCGTTACAATATCGGCGCCCTTAAGAATCAGTTTCTTTGCAATTTCTACTGCATGGTCAGAATAACACATTGTCTCTGCATAATCAAAATCTGCGCTGGTATGTATCACACGCTTGGTAACAGGTTCCTGCTCCCTGGGCAATACAATATGACGCTTTTCTAATTCCTCTGAAATAATCTCAAAGCTGCGTTTTTCGATCTCTCCCGGCAATACAAATTCGATTGGATTCATTTTCCCATCACCTCTCTTAATGCGCTTATCAGCCGCTCATTCTCTGTCTGCCCTCTTACTGCAATCCGGTAATACCCTTTGGACAGACCTCTGTAATTTTCACAATTTCGAATCAAAATCTGTTTCTTTAAAAGCAACTCATATAATGGCAGCTCTGTGTAAAATAAAATATAATCTGCCCGGGACGGATACACCCGGAAGCCTAAGGATATCAGCTCTTTTGTCAGAATACTCCGCTGCTCTTTTATGAGTTTCCTGCTTTCCCCGATAAATTCCGTTTCTTTTGCTGCAGCGCATCCTGCCATCTGGGCAAATACCGATAAGTTCCATTCCGGAAGCTGCCTTGCAATCTTCTGACAGACTTCCCTGTTCCGGCAGATAAGATAACCCAGCCGGACTCCCGGTATGGCAAAGGTCTTGGTAAATGCTCTCACCTGAATCAGATTCCTACATTTCATGCCAGCTTCCATTTCTTCATAAAGCTCTGCTTCTTCACAAAACGGCAGAAAGCATTCATCTACCACCACTATTATATCAAGCTCCTGACACCGCTTTAAAATCCCTTTTAAAATCTCCGGTGGAATTAACTGTCCGGTGGGATTATTGGGATTAGCAAGGTATATAAGCTCCGTTTCTTTATCTAATGCCTCAATAAAGTCCTCTCCCAGCACAAAATTATCCTGTTCCCGCAATGGAAAATAACTTACTTCACACGCTTCCGTTCCGGCAGCCCACTCGTAACCATAAAAAGAAGGAACCGGAATCAGTATTTTCTTTGGTTTTAATGCATGAAGAATTGCAGGAAAAAGTTCAGAAGCTCCATTTCCGCACAATATCTCATCTGCCGCTACCTTATCCATCTCAGCAATGGCTGCCTTCAGCTTCTCCTGCCTGATATCCGGATACCGGCTGCATAAAGACACCGCTTCCCTAAGGGCTGCCTCTACAGATGCCGGTATGCCCAGAGGATTGATATTTACAGAATAATCTAACGATATGCAATTACGGTAGATGTCTCCTCCATGTACCATATTCCTGTTCCTTTCCTGAATTTTCATCCTTTCAATCATATAAAGAATAACAATCCCATCACCAAAAGGCAAATGCCTTCACATAAAAATGCAGTCGCATACAAAAGCCGGTTTGCTCTTCTGATGTCCTCGTATTCCACCGGACGCAGTGCATCTCCGATAAACGGCTTTTTCACCAGTCTGCCAAAATACCAGGCATCCCCTGCAAGCTGTATGGACAGTGCTCCTGCACAAACTGCCTCTGTCTGGGCAGAGTTCGGGCTGGCATGATGATACCGGTCCCTTTTATAAATGTAATATGCATGTTTCCTGTTATATTCCTTTCCAAGGAAATACGTCCCTGCAATCATCAGGTATGCACTGATACGGGATGGGATATAATTGCAGATATCATCGAATTTTGCGGCAGCTCTGCCAAAATGAAGATAACGTTCATTCTTATATCCTACCATGGAATCCATCGTATTGACTGCCTTATAAAAAAAGCCCAGAACCGGTCCGCCAAGTGCGGTATATAGCATCGGTGCAATGACTCCATCCGAAGTATTTTCTGCCACCGTTTCAATGGCAGCCTTTGCCACTCCGGTTTCATCCAGCCGCCCGGTATCTCTGCCTACAATCATGGAAACAGCATGTCTTGCCGCTATAAGGTCATTCTCCTTTAAACAATTATATACCTTCATGCTTTCTACTTTCAGGCATTTTGCAGCAAGAATCTGATAGGTCATAATCATTTCCAAAATAACACCTGCCACCGGATGAATCCGGTACGCAAGAATCAGAAGAAGTGCGGTCACCATAAGAACTGTCAGCAAAACAAGCGCAACCATTCCAATGCCTGCTCTTACAAGGTATTTCTCACTGCACTCCTTTTTATTCATTCTTTTTTCCAATATCCCTATAAAATTTCCAATCACCCGGATGGGATGTGGCAGCCAGTATGGATCTCCCAAAAGAAGGTCCAGGCAAAATCCCAGTCCGAACGCAATCATGTGATAAATCATATTGTAATCTCCTCAAGGGAATCTAATTTCCATTCTTCCCCGCAAAGTCTGAGTTTACAGCAGTAGCCGCCTCCGTTTTTCACCTGATAATCAAAATAATTTCCGCCTGCAAGGATGTGAAGCAGTGCCATAATTGTGCCGCCGTGTACAACTGCTGTTATATTCCGGGGCTGACTTTCTGTCATCTGATTTTCTGCTATCTGTTTTTCAGGCTTCCGGAGTTCTGTTATCTCATTCGCTGATGACGTCTTTGCAGTATCTGCTACTTCTCTGACAATCTTTTCCTCTATGATTTTTGTTGCAGTAAGAAGTCCTCTATGGCAGCGTTTTATATATTCCTGCTGGCTCTCGCCTTCCGGAAAAGGCAGTGTGCCATTGCTGTCAATCCATTTCTGATAATAGGCATTATTTTTCAAATCTTCGTAATTTTTTCCCTCATATGCGCCAAAATTCATCTCCCGCCATTCTTCTATCGGATAAGCTTTCTTTCCCGGAAAAAGTATACCAGCACTCTCCTGACAGCGCAGCATCGGACTGATGAAAAGCAGCCACGGCTTTCTTAAAATGTCTTTTTCTGCAAGAATCTCTAACTGCTTTCTGCCATCCTCGGATAAGGCTTCTTCTGTTACACCTAAATACCGGTGTTCCTTATTTGACGGGGTCTTTCCATGACGGATAAGCGTTAAATTTATTTTAATCTCTGGCTGATTCCACATACAATGCGTTCTACCCTTTCTGCCTTCTCGGCAATCCGTATCTGTAGTCTTCCGGTCCGCTCCCTGTAATCCCGTTCCAGAGCATCCATCGGTACAATTCCGTTTCCAATCTCATCACAGATGAAAATAAGTCCCGGATATGTTTCCAGCAGTTTATCAGCTAACAACTCCACATCTGTCTGCTGCTCAAGACATTTCCGAATCCACAGGTGTAAATGGTTGATGACCGGATTCTCAAATTCCTGCAGTTCTTTTATCATTCCATCCCAGTCTGCAGGAAGGTTTTCGCCCTCTATCACCTGACCTTTACATTCCGGGTGAAGCTTTAACACATATTCCTTTTTTCCCTGGTAACATCCGCCCAAAAATAATTCCATGATTTTTCCTTTCCAGTCTGCTATAAAACAAAGAATGTGCCACGGCACATTCCCGCGCCTGCGGCGGTTGCTTGCGGCATCTACCTTATACGCCGCAGTGCGCATACTCGCGGAGCGTTTTTTACTATACAGGAAAGCAATTTCCTGTATAGTGAAAAACAACTACCACTGCAACTGCCATGGCATTTTCGCATAATGACACAAAATATCCTGCGGTATCACCATTGATTCCGCCAAATTCCTTCCGGCTTTTCCAGCTATAATAACCATAACAGAGCAATGCCACAACTACTGCTGCAAGCCCTGCCCACAGGTTTACATAAATCATACATCCACTGTAGACAACTGCCTCTATGATGAGGACTGCCAGCACTCTTTTTTTCTGGGCACTGTCTGCAAAATAAGCAAGCATACCGTCTTTTTTTGCCGCCTTCAGGCTTACCACACCAATTCCGCTTAAGCTTCGTGATAACGCAAAGCCAATTCCCACTACAAGAATTGCAGACAGTTCCGTAAGCTCCGCATATGCTGCTCCATAAATAAGATAATATAAAACCAGCATCAATACGGAAAATGCTCCAATATGCGGGTCCTTTAAAATTGCCAGCTTCTTCTCCTTATCCTGATAGGAATGAAATGCATCCATGGTATCCATAAATCCATCCATATGAAAGCCACCGGTAACAAGCAGTGGAATTGCCACCGCTATCAGTGTTTTGCAAAGATGGCTTATCCCGACTGCATTTCCAAGAAAGAACCAGCCGGCTTCCAATGCACCAATGATAAGACCAATTAATGGGAAGAAGCAGAGGTGATACTGCATATCTTCTTCCTTCCAGTCAAACTGTGGCACCGGTATTTTTGAATATATAGAAAATGCAATGACGAATCCTTTTATAATTTTCATGTATTCCTCTTCTTTCTTAAATTCCATCCTTTTTTATGAAAATCGGAATCCCTGCTACTACTTCAACGACCTGCTCTGCCCGCTCTGCAATCTGCCGGTTTATATCTCCTAACAACCGGATATAAGCCATTGTGGATGCATCATAACGGATTCCGTCTTCAAATATCTGATTCGTGACAATAATCAGTATATCACAGGAATCCTGCAATGCTGTTACTCCACTTATAATTTCATGGGAAAGCTGCTTTACTTTCGCTTCATCCATCACAGCAGACAGATTTTCTTCTGAAAACATTTCGTTGGCAACGAGGTTCGACATACATTCCAGCAAAACTATTTTCCCGTCTGGCACTCTTTCTGCTGCAACTTTTCCTGCTGACACTTTTTCGGTTGCCACTTTCTTTGCTGCCTCTTTAAGTCTTCTCGGCTGCTCTATCGTAAGAAAGCCTTTTCCTGCCCGCATTTTCTGGTGACGCTCTACTTTTTTCTTTCCTTCTTCATCATACACCTGCATGGTGGCTACATAATAAAGGCTGCCGTTGCCTGCGGCTTTTACTGCCATTTGTTCTGCATATGCGGATTTTCCGCTGCCGCTTCCGCCGATTACCAATGCAATCATTCTTCATACCTCTTGTACTGTTCTATCTCAAAATTTGCAAAGGATGCTCCCTGCAAATACACGCCCAGTGCCACATCCAGCAGGGACATCATCATCACTGCACCGGTTCCCTCACCCAGCGCCATATCCGCATCCAGTACCGGATCTAAATGCAGCTTTTTCATAATCGCTGTCTCTGCCAGTTCCCGACTCTTATGGGATGGTATCATATAATTTACGGCACCCTTGCAAAGAGTCTCTGCCAAAAGTGCCGCAACGGCACTGATGACGCCATCGATGACAACCGGTATCTGCTCGATTGCTGCTCCGATAAATACGCCTGTCAATCCGGCTATGTCCAGTCCACCTACAGTCTTTAATATGGTAAATGCATCCGCATCACGAAGGGAATATTTTTCTATCGCTTCTTCAATTACCCTGCATTTTCTTTTTAATGCCCCATCGGTTAATCCGGCACCTTTTCCGGTCACCTGCTCTACCTCTAAATCCAAAAGTGCTGCTGCAACGGCTGTGCTGGTGGTTGTATTTCCGATTCCCATCTCTCCTGTAGCAAGTATCTCATAGCCGTCTTTATGGCATTGCTGCACCAGTTGTATTCCGGTTTCTATTGCCTCTAAGACCTCTTCTTCTGTCATTGCAGGTTCCTTTGCAAAGTTTTTCGTACCCTTTGCGACTTTTCGTGGCAATACTCCGGGAATTATTTCCTCCGTATCAATTCCAATGTCCACCGGAATTACATCCACGCCTGCCACTGCTGCCATCTTTCCTACAGAAGAATTATTTACTCCCATGGCTTTTGCCACTGCAAAGGTTACTTCTTTTCCACTCTGGCTGACCCGCTCTTCCACCACGCCATTGTCTGCACACATAACAAGAACTGCTTTTTTCTGAATGGATATTCTGGTTGTCTTCTCTATGGCTCCAATCTGTGCAATCAGATGTTCAAACTTTCCAAGTCCATCCAGGGGTTTGGCGATTCCATCCAGCTTCTCTTTTACCCTGCGATACCAACTGTCATCTAAAGGCAAAATCTTTATGCTATCCAATTCTGCTTTTGTCATATTCTGCCTCCTGCAGCATTCCATAAACCGCTTCCATATCAAGATATTTCCGCAGTGTATCCGCCAGCAAATCGTACTGGCTCTCCTTATACTGCTGATAATTCATGCCCTGATTATCTTCATAATGCACTCCCTTTTTCTCCGCTAATGCCCGGATAAAAGTGGATGCGATATCTCCTTCATCAAAAATGCCGTGGACATACGTTCCGTAGACATTTCCCTTCTGCACAACGGCTGCATCCTGTATACAGGATTTCTCCTGTGCATGCGCATGAGCTTGGGCTTGAGCCTGTGTCTGCTTTGGTGCCTGTATCCGCTCTGGCTTCTGTGTTCCGCCGGTATGTCCCATATGAATCTCGTAGCCTTTGTATTCTTTGCCGGAAAGGGCGGCTAACGTGCCGGTGAGAGAGTCTATGGTTCCCATTACCTGACGGCGTACCTTTTCCCGGCTCATCACCGTCTTAAGCGGCAATAGTTCCATACCCCGTAAGCTGCCGCCTTCCTCTACCGAATAAGGGTCTTCGAGGCTTTCTCCTAACATCTGGTAACCGCCGCAGATTCCAATGACCGGAGTGTCTGCGGAGAGTTTCTTTATCATAGCTTCCATGCCATTTTCGCGCATCCATTTCAGGTCACCCATTGTATTCTTACTGCCCGGCAGAATAATGGCATCCGGATGATGGATTTCCTGCACCGAAGTCACATAGCGCACCGATACTCCCTCCATATGCTCGAAAACATCAAAATCCGTAAAATTAGATATTCTCGGATAACGGATAACTGCCAGGTCTATCAATGCCTCTTTCCGATGCTTGAATTTTCCGGTCAGGCTGTCTTCATCCTCAAGTTGTATCCTCATATAAGGCACCACTCCGCAGACCGGAATGCCGCCTTTTTCCTCTAACATCTGAATGCCCGGCTCCAATATGGATACGTCTCCGCGGAATTTGTTGATGATTAAACCTTTTACACGGGATTTTTCCTGCTCTTCTAAAAGCATCAGCGTTCCTAAAAGCTGTGCAAACACACCGCCCCGGTCAATATCTCCTGCCAGAAGAACCGGTGCATTTACCATCTCCGCCATGCCCATATTTACAATGTCATTTTCCTTGAGATTAATTTCTGCCGGACTTCCGGCTCCTTCTATTACAATAATATCCGCCTGCTCTTCCAGTTTGTGAAATGCCTTTAATATATCCGGGACAAGCTTTTTCTTATAGTTAAAATATTCCCGTGCCGGCATATTACCAATGACCGTACCGTTGACAATCACCTGGGAGCCAATGTCATTGGTTGGCTTTAAAAGAATCGGGTTCATACAGACCTGTGGCTCGATTCCTGCTGCCTCTGCCTGCATAACCTGTGCCCGTCCCATTTCAAGCCCTTCTGCTGTAATATAGGAATTCAATGCCATATTCTGTGACTTAAAAGGCGCCACGCGGTATCCATCCTGATGAAAGATACGGCATAAGCCTGCTGTAATCAGGCTTTTTCCGGCATTCGACATTGTTCCCTGTATCATAATCACTTTTGCCATGTGATAAGTTCCTCGATTTCTTTTGTTTTCTATACTATCTTGCTTCCAATCCCTGAAGCAGTACCACATAACATGCGAAGTCTCCGATTCGTTTTCGCTCTTCCCCTAACCAATCATCCCAGTCATTGCCCAGCTTATGCTCATACATATAAACGGACAGTTTGTTTTTCGCACTGATCACAAGATTATGACAGCGGGTGCGCTCCGCATCTGCCTGTCCTTTCTCTGCCAGCGATTTCTGGTTCCATCCGTTTCTGATTCGCACATAGTCTACTGCACATTTCAAAAAACGGTCTATGAGTTCCCTGCAGGCTGCATCCGCCTCCCCCTGCTCTGCAATCTGGTTCCAGATCTGCATGGCTTCTTCAAAGGGCAGTGACGTCTCCTGTTTTAAGTACTCTTTGTATGTTGTATACATTGGACATCCTCCGTATATTTTTATCTTAACAGATATATTGTATAACATTCCTTGTTTTTAGAAAAGATACTTTCCCTTTTGATTTAGTCAAAAATAAGACAGTCTCAATTGAGGCGACTGTACCGACCCCCAAAAGTGGCTGTCTTTTTTTATTTCTGGATTCTATCATCAACACAATTTCTATTATGTTCCTTTTCTCTCTTTTCTTCTGCTGAAAATAAAACATCGGATTGTCTACACGCTGTGTCGACAATTTCAAGAAAAAACTTATAAAACTTCAGACAAGATATACATTACTTCTTGAATTTATATTTTCCTTTTCCGTGACCGGACACTGGTTCAATAATATCTGCCTGCACCAAATTGGAAAGAAGTTTTGAAGCACCTGAACCTTTCAGTTCAAGAAGTTCCATAACTGCACTTCTTCCAAACACCTCATCAAAGCCAAACTTCTCAAAAAGTCTATGGATATGAATCGTCGTTTTTACCAAGAAATCACTACTTTTTTCGGAAAGTACACTTTCAATATCCACTTTTATATCCTCAATATCCACTTTTACATCCCCAATGTCCACTTTTTCTTTGTTCAAAAGTCCACTTATATGAAGATTTCGATTATGAAGCTCATTTTCCTCGTTCAAAAGCAAATTTCTGAGAAATGCTTCCAAATACTCTGTTGTTTCGTGAATACCTTTTTGCAGGTTTGTATAGTTTGCACGGACAAGTGCATTTCTGAAATACCACGCATTTTCTGCAAAAATATCATTGGTTGCAGAGAACCCAAGCGTCCTTAAATATTTGATGAAAAACACTGCCGTTGTTCTCGTATTGCCTTCCCCGAAGATATGGATTTGCCATAACCCTGAAATGAATACCGCAAGATGATGAATAATCTCGTCCATTGAAAGCCCTTTATAACTAAAATCCTTCTCCTTCGAAAAATCATATTCAAGTGTAGCTCTCAGTTCTGAAGCACTACCGTACATAACAGTTGCTCCATCAAGCACCCATTCTTTCTTTGTGATGTTGTAATCTCTAATCTTTCCGGCGTGTTTATAAATACCCTGAAAGAGTTTACGGTGGATAGAGATATACTCGTTTGGTGAAAATGAAAACGCTGTTTCCGAAAGAATTTCTGCGATACGGGACGAAACCTTATCTGCTTCTTCGGTACGCTCATCATCGGACAAATGCACTGGTCTTTCTTCATAATAGCTGTCAATAAGACTCTGTGCTTCTTTCATCGTGATTTTACCTTCAATGTTCTGAATGGCGGTATCAATCAGATATTTAGATGGTTTGAGTCCGTCCACTGCCTGAAGTCCAATTGCCGTACTCCAAGCATATCCTTTATGAGCTTTATCCGGTTCAGACTCCCTCAAATATTCCTTAAACGGGTCTTTTTCCATATCCACTACCTCGCTTCATAGTTATTCTAGTCAAAGTTCTTTATTCAGAAAACAACTTGATTTTAGAAAACATTTTATGCAATCTGTACTCATCAAATATCTTATACTCTTCCTTCATTGCTCTTACTTTCTTAACATTATATATCTGAAGATTAGCTTTTTCAAGATTTTACAAAGCTTTGGAGAGCTTGTGGGGATATCCTATTTTCTGCTTTGGAATGTTATAAAATATAATGGGACAGGAACTCAAATAATTTCTGATTCGTTTCTTCATTCAGTTCTTCTGCCTGCAAATATTCAGGCAGTGGAATTCCCTGCTGGCATTCTCCGCAGATATCAATGCCAAGTATATTTCCATTTTCCAGAAAATGCGACAGCAATCGCTCCAGCATCGGAAGTGACATGTTCCCCTGACTCCAGTTAGTCTCCGTATATTGTTTATCCAAGATGTCTTTGTCTATGGATATATAAACCGGCAGATTCTTTTTCATTTTGGAAATCTTATTTTTGTCTTCTCCGGTATGAATTTCTTCTGCGGAAAAAGTAAGGAGTTTTTCTGATATTTCCTTACGATTCATCAAGCCATCTTTTTCCCGATAAAGCTGCTCTATATCCTTCGCCTGCGGTCCGATTAATATCAGTTGCTGCAACCATGGATTCGTCTCTAACACCTTTTCTGCCCAGTCTCCGCAGCTTGTCATGTGCTCAATCATCGGCTTTTGCATGTCCGTATGATGGTCAAATACAACAAGCTGGAATTCCTTTTGAATCTGGCTTGTCATAATTTCTGTCACATAATGATAATTTCCGGAATCCAGAAAATGGATTCCATGAATTCCATATGGCTTGATTTTTTCTCTGATTTTCTCTTCCGCCTGTCTGGAACAATACAAATCACACTCTTCAATTTCAGAGCAGTCCAGCCAGTGGATGCCGGTATTCTTTGGTATGTTTTCATCGCAATATACATGCGAAAAATCTAAAATCAGATGATTGGTTGTCATTGTTGTGCCTTTCTTAGTCTTGATGTTTTTCCAAAAATACCCTACCCAAAATATCTTTAATAGCATATTCTATCAACTATTTTCTTAAATTTGATTATATTATTTTTTATCCTTGTGATAAATTCAATGCATTCTGCTATCTACCTTTTCTCCGCCACATATTCCAAAAATATTTTATCTTTAAATCCACCACGTTCCTTAGCCTTTTTAATTCTCATTGCCTCGAGCTCATCCAAACTATATCCTCTCGCCAAACAAATTGCCTGAAGCACTTCCAGAACATCAGCCATTTCTTCAAGATTTTTATATTCTTGATACTCAGCAACCTCTTCATTTAACTTGGTTTCAAGTGCAGCTATATACTCATCTTTTGATAAAATGCGCGTTTTGCATTCCTTCCCATCTGCCTTAATTATTTCAGGTATTTTATCTCGTACTAGCTTATTGTATACCTTCATTATATCACCCCCTCCATCAACATATTTATTTAACTACCTCCTTTGTTTTTAGTACAGTGGGCGAACTTATACTTCGTATAACATTGGAGATTTTTACTGTAATAAAGAATAGTACGAGCATTTTTAATTTTATCAGCTATCATAATTCTGTATGCCTCCTTCTTCCATGAGATTACAGCAAACGTAGTAGTAATGTCTATCAAAAGGCTTTTACATATTAGATAAAAGCATGTAAAATTTCTTTTACATAGCTTAATTGCGGTCTATTTAGCTTATTTCTTGACTACTCAGGAAAAATATTTCTACCCTCGCCCCACCTGTATTTTCAGAATTTGAAAGTTTAATACCTCCACCATATTTTTCAGCCACAGTTTTTGCAAAAAATAGTCCCATCCCATAATGGGCTTCGCCATTTCTACTTGTGTCATCCATAAAAAACTGCTCTGTGCCATGCAATAATGCTTCTTTTGTAAATCCTGATCCGCTATCCTCCACAATGAATGTCAGCCGGCCATCCTGCTCCTTTGCGTCAATATAAATGATTCCATTTTCTTTTGTATGCTCCACTGCATTCTGAATCACATTCATTACGGCTCGGAACATTGGATCATAAGCAATCGTTACCTTTTTATCACTTTGTTCCGCCTTCCAATCTATCTTCTGGTGATAGATTTCTACCAGTCCGAGTGCCTGTTCCTTTATATCTGCGAAAAAATCTTCTAACCTCACCGTTGTATAGGTAACATCACTGCAATTCCATGATTTTGTGACATCTATCAACTGTTTTACATAACTTTGTATCTGTGTTGTGCCGTTCAAAACATAAGTGATATTATTCTTCTGTTCTGTGGTCAGTTCAGTCTCTGAAAGTAGTTCTGCATTTCCCCGTACAATCGTAAGAGGTGTTTTAATATCATGCGCCAAAGCAGACATCTGCTGTTTCTTTTCCTGCTCTGTTTTCCACTGCTTTTCTAAAGATTCTCGCAATGCATCTCGCATATCATCGATTGCCGATAAACAGTCATCAAACTCTTTGATACCGGAACAGGATGTCTCATATTCCAGATTTTGATCCTTTATTTGTCCGATTGCGTCTAATACAGGCTGCATCTGCTTTTTGATTCTTTTTCCAAAACGTATGGACGGAATGATGATAATCGCTACCGCTCCAATCACAGACATAATACTCATCACATTCTGTGGTCCTATAAAATGCTCCCTCAAAAAAGCTGAATGATATTGAGGTGTCAGGCGATATTGCAATACAACATATTCATTTTCCCTTACAATTACTTTATAAAAATATTTCCCGGATGCGTTTCCGTACTTTGCAACATTCCATGCTATCTGTTCGTATTGTTCTGACAGATCTCCACCTATTTTCTCTCCATTCTCTGAAAAGATTACATAATCACAAAGTGCAGGAATCATCTCAGCAGTTACTTTATCCGCACGTAAAATCGTATCATATGCTTCATTAATCTTTTGCTCTGCATAATTCGCCGGATAGATACAGCCCACACTAATCAAAAGGTACAGCAGCAGCCAAGCAACAATCACCAAACCTACTAATGATCCAAGCATGACCAGTACATATCTCATAAAAATCCAGCTGAGTGCATTGCTTCTCTTTACTCTTCCCATTTATATCCAATCCCCCAGACTGTTTTTATCGGTGTATAATCATAATCCGCAAATTTTGCTCTTATATTTTTGATATGCGTGATAATGGTACTGTCATTACTCTCACTGTCAAAACCAAAGACCTCTTCTAAAATCTGTTCTTTCGAGAAAACCTGTCCCCTGTTTTTAGCCAGGAATTCACAAATTTCGTACTCCGCTTTCGTAAGAGGAACTTCCTTATCATCCATCAACAGTTTCTTTTGAGACATCTGAATGCAGACTCTCCCTAAAACCATCCGGACAGAATGTTCCCTGTGCTCTCTTCTAAGATGTGCATGAATCCTTGCCCGAAGTTCCCTCACTCCAAATGGCTTTGAAATATAATCATCTGCTCCCAACGAAAGTCCGTTCACCAGACTTTTTTCCTCCGTTTTTGCCGTAAGAAACAAAATCGGACAATCCACAAGTGCCCTGATTCTTTTGCATAATTCAAAGCCGTCCATTCCAGGCATCATAATGTCAAGTAAAATCAGGTCATAACGATGTAATTCTTCCATATTAAGTTTCAGCGGATTACTTACTTTGGTAACCAGATGTCCATCCTTATTCAAAATGCTTTCTATCATTTCCAGAATTGCCGGTTCATCATCAACTGCCAGTATTTTTGCCATAGTTTCCCTCGATTCTATTCCGATATTCTGTTTCCTTCCCAGTGGTTTACCCACCAAAAATAGTATACCATACTAATCCCTGTAAATATTAAGCAACCTGGTATGAATGACAACCATTCACCTACACTAGTTTCTCCCAATACAGATTGCAGATAAGTATATGGTACTCTACCCGTCCAGCAGACAAATACATATTTCCACACATAATCTCCAAGTCCGGTAAGCATCAATGCACTAATTAGTCCTGATATAATCCCTGCTCCAATGGATACCCCTTTTCCAAACTGAAAAGCCAGAATCAGCTGCCACAGATAAAGTGGAACACTGCTTCCCCACAGCAGCAATGCTGCAACAACACATATTTTTACAATTTCCATATTGCTGTTACTCCAGCTACCACTTGCTGATATCATTCCAAATCCAGTTCCAAATATTAAAGTAGTCAGTAAGACAGAGCCAAGACAAAACATCAGTAACAGCAGAAGTTTCGATATAAATGCCACTCCTTTTTTCGATAAGGATAACATATTCTGAAAGTTACCTGCATTTTGTTCCTGCTCCATCACACTTGCTGTAAAAATTCCAACAAGTACTGGAAGTCCTGCTCCTATTGCCTGATAAAATGCAATCACTTTCATATTTTCATTCCATGGTGAAAAAAGGTAATACACTAAAAATATAACGCTGGTTAGAATCGGAATCAGTAAGTGTGCCAGAATCACAGATGTTCCTTTCATCTTTCGCAAGTCTGCATTCAGAGATCTTCCAAGCATCCTATCTCACCTCTCTTCTCTCAAACCATTTCAGAAACAAAAGCGTTGCAAGAACAAACCAGATCATTGAGAGGCAGATCCCCGGAGCAATGACTCCCGTATTCAAAAATGGATTCCCCGATTCTGCCGCAAGACCATTCGGTAAAATATGAAGTAACGGACACATCATTCGCATAGGGATTGCCGAAACAAGTACATACCAGATCCTGGTTTGTGATATTACCACACCGCTGACGGTAATAAACAGGCAGACGAACAGGTTTACAATCATTCCAAAGCGTTCGCTTAAAAACAAAGCTACCGGAATCTCCCATAACTCAGAAATCGTCAGAAACAATACTGCAATCAACGCTCCTCCAACTGGAACATGTGTCGTTAGAAGAAAGCCTCCAAGCGTTGCTCCTGCAAACACAATCACATTGGAAAACAGAATCATGCACCCAATATAAATAATTTTCCCCAGCAACAATTTTCTTCTGTCTGTGGGAATAGTCATTAAATGATAGTATTTTATCTTTTTCTCCTGCGCCACAGAAAGATAACAAAATAGAGCAATCATCCCCGGCAGCAAAAGTGTATACCACCAGTTCCAAACACTTTCTGCATAAGCATTTGTCATCCCAAGAGTAAATATAAATGCCATGACAAATGTAAGAAGAGGAAATCCCCAGATAAACTTTTTTCGCATGGTTCTTTTGGCTTTTTGATGTTCTGCTTTTATAATATTAACCATGGATTTCACCTGCTTTCTGGTTTTTTCTTACCACATTCATAAACAAATCTTCAAGATTATCTCCCTGCTTTAATTCTCCTTCGTATCCTAAGATTCCACCTGAAATAATCCCGACTTTATCTGCAAGTAACTGTACCTCCGAGAGAATATGACTGGAGAGAATTACAGTGATTCCCTGTTCCGGAAAAGACCGGATCAGCTCTCGTAATTCCTCGATTCCTATTGGATCTAATCCATTCGTAGGTTCATCCAATATCAAAAGTTCCGGTTCTCCAAGCAATGCCATTGCAATGCCTAGTCTTTGCTTCATTCCCAAAGAAAACTGTCCTGCTTTCTTCTTTCCGGTGTTTGTAAGTGATACAATCTGCAAGACCTCATCAATTCTGTTTTCATCTGTACCAAGCAATAATTGCCTTACCTTCAAATTCTCTCTGGCGGAAAGATTTTCATAAATAGGCGGATTCTCAATTAACGCTCCTATTTTTGATAAATCTTTCCTATCCCAAAGTTTTCCATCAAAGTAAATCTTTCCTGCAGTTGGTTTCATCATACCGGTCAGCATTTTCAATGTGGTAGATTTTCCCGCACCATTCGGTCCAAGCAGTCCATAAATCTGTCCCTTTTCGATATTAAGTGAAACATTATTTACCGCTTTCTGTTTTCTAAAATATTTACATAGATTTTGTGTCTGCAACATCATTTCCATCTTTGCCATCCTTCCTTCTATATTTCATTTCTTACTGAAATATAATCTATCAGGGAAAAATAAAGATTTGATGAAGTTTGCTACATTTTAGAAAATCTGTCCCGGAAGTTTTTTCTTCTCCATATACGGGAACTCTCTATCAAATGCCTCTGCTTCCTTTTCATTTACCAGATAACCTGCCGGAGGTGCATACTCTCCTGTAATTCCATTAAGATATCCCGGCATCAGTTCTTCGCACAGAAAAAAAGATGCATCCTCGCCTTCCGGCAATCCATGATAGCGGATGCCAAACTCACTCGCCTGTCTGAATCCGCTTTTTCCATAAAAATCAATATTTCCTTCAAAACATAGTGCTCCGCATCCAAGCTCTTTTGCTTTTTCTAAAGAATAATCCAGTAAAATCTTTCCATACCCCTTCCTTTTAAGCTCCGGTGCAATACAGATCGGTCCCATAGTCATAATGGGAATACTTCTGCCATCATCGGCTGCAATCACAGCCTTCATAAACATGTTCTGTCCAATTAACTGTCCATCTAATGTCATGACAAAATCCAGTTCCGGAACAAATGCGGGATCATTGCGAAGTTTGTGGAGTACATAATGCTCCAGACAGCCTGGTCGATACACATTCCAGAAACTCTCCCTTACCAGATTTTCTACCTCATGGTATTCATTTTCTCTTTCCAATCGAATGATAATATTTTCCTTCATTTTCTTTTTCTCCACTTCTTTATATAATGCTGCTAATACTTTTTTCAAACCGCTCTTTTATTCTTGTTTTATCCTTTGCTCCATCATACAGACTATAGTAGAAAAACATGATGGAATAAAACATGGTTGCTTTTTTATCTGCCTCCACAACACCCATGCTCTTGAACAAATCCTTCACGTATTCTACCGGACCAGACACAAGATACTGCTGATACAAAGCCTGCATCTCCTCATTCCGAAACTGCTCTAACGTAAGCATCTTTCGAAATGACGATGCAAAATCGTTTTCTGTCCAATATAAAAACATAGATTTACTGTATTCCATGAAATTGTCCGCAGAAATCTCTTCATACTGTTCCGGTTCATTTTCCTTTTTATCAGCAGGCATATCATGTGATTCTGCCTGTTCGCCATCCCCCTGCTCCATCCTTTTTACAATATGTTCAAAAATATCTCTCTTACTCTCATAATGCCTATACAATGCACCTTTTGTCATGCCAAGCTCCCCCGCAATCTGACTGACAGAAACTGCTTCATATCCATCTCTCGCAAATAAATGTAATGCAACAATCAATATATCTTCCTTTGTAGTTTTTGACATACCCAAACCTCCTGCTCATAAAATAAACGACCGTTTACATTTTGATTATAGTAAACGGCCGTTTATTTGTCAAGTCAGATATCTCTACACATTTTTACATAACTTTGTTTATGATAATTTTGTCTTTAATGGGAAACAGATGTCAATCTCCATATAACCATCTTCCTCTATCTTCCGATAAATATCAATAATCGGTCGCTCATCCAGCTCATTCTTTCCCTTAGGAGGACTCATAAACAAGGGGAAAACGATATAACACGATACAAGATGTAATCGAAAGGATACCAGTGAAAGGTTTAGTATTTTCAAGGGGGCGACGAGATTTTTATAACAAGATATAACAGTTATTAAATCCTTTAAAAATCGTCATCTGAAAACTGGAAGTTTCCATTTATTTCTTTTTGCGGTATTTGGGTTCAATACCTACTACATACGCTACCATAGCCGCAATACTAATAAGCATTGCACCCAATATAGGTATAATAATCAAACCCGAATTCTGCCCATCTAATAAAGGCAATCCAATTAACGTAAACAAAACACCATACACGCACCACAATATGCCCAAAGCACGATTATAGCCTTTCACATCTTCTATGGGCGCTACCTCAGCATTTGCCCAAAAACCGAAAGGTTTTGCTTTCTTGGAATTAAAATCATAAATGCCCATTACAATAAATAATACGCCGATTATTACCCAAATAACAAATGCTATTAATCTTCCTTCCATAATATGTATCCTTTCTTTGTAGTTCTGTAACTTCAAATAAACGCGTGCTTTTATAGCTCGCCTCTCAAACGTGCTTCTATATCAGATGCCGTGTATAACACATCCGTTACAATTACCCTTTCGTCACGGATTGTATAAAACACTGAATAATTATCGACGAGCATTCTACGCAACTCCATTCTCTTTTCCGGCTCAGAATCCATAATCCTAAATCGTTCTGGGAAAGTGTCTAATGTAAGTATTTCATCAGCAATGCGATTATATTGCCCCATTGCATTATCTGGAGCAAGCAAATCTATAGCAATATAATTGTATATATCTTCCATATCCTGCAAAGCTTCTTTTGTAATCTCTACCTTATATTGCTTCATTAATGCCTCTCTCTAAATGCCACAAACGCACTAGCTGCATCCTCAACATTTCCTTTCTCTATATCGGCATATCCTTTTTCTAACTTTTGATGAATCTGTGTAACAGACATCATATCTGCATTCACTGAATTAGCTGCTTTTGGTAATACAATAGAAAAGGGAATTCCTCCTACTAATGATATTTGTTTTAAATACATATCTATAGCAGTAGCCATTGGTATCCCTAATTGTGCCAATACACTTTCTGCATTTTCTTTTACATCTGGATTTACTCTTATATTTAATGTTGCTGTTTTTCCCATAGAATACACCTCCATCTTTCTTTTATTGTAACGTCTTTTGCGTTACAAGTCAATCTATGAAATATATTTTCGATGCGATAGCTTCACATTGTTTTGATTAACCATTGCATATCTGAGCGTTGTATCTATTTGCTCATGTCCCAGAATTTTCTGTACCTGTTCAATCGGCATACCTTTCTCAATTGCTCTGGTGGCCATAGTCCTTCTGAACTTATGTGGGTGTACCTTTTCTACACCTAACTTCTTCCCCATTTCTCGTAATCGTAACTCCACACCGCTTTCAGTAAGTCTACTGTGTGGTTTGTTTAACGACACAAATAACGCTATATTATTATCTGTCCTTGATTCAATATAATTCAACAAATGAATTTTGGTCTTAGCATCAAAATATGCTTTCCTCTCTTTGTCTCCTTTGCCATAAACCACGCATTCCCGCTCAGAGAAATCTATATCATCAATGTTCAGCCTTACCAATTCGCCTACTCTAATTCCTGTTGAAAGCAGAAAATCAATCATTGCCCTATCACGCAGATTATTACAATTATCTCTAAGAATTTCTATTTTCTCATCTGGAATGGTATCTTTTACAATAACGGCAGTCTTTACCTTATGAATTCTTTTCATTGGGCTTTTTATAATATAGTCCTCTTCCTCTAGCCACGAAAAAAATGTGGAAAGACTTCTACGAATATTATCAATAGTTACCTTTCCACAATTATTTATCGTTTGATACTCTACAAGATATTTTCGTAGCATCTCGGTCGTTATCTTTATGACCGGAATATTTATTGTATCCAACATCTTTTCAATATTACACCTATAATAGCGTATTGTTTTGTCAGAACACCCTTCTAAATGCTTTGCAGTTAAAAACATATCTAGAAAGTCCATATTCGTTGTCTGCAAATAATCAGATACAGTATTTTCAGATAACCGTTTTACCAACACCTCTTGTAGTTTCTGCATCTGCGATGCATTTAATACTTCTGCCATGTCATTGATGATGTCATAAATTTCTCTACCCATAAGAGCGCACTCCTTTTTGAAGGAGTATATCGTAGAAAAATCAGCACATCAACAGAGCGTATTACTGAAAGTTTCACCTTATCTGGTTAAAACATGTTTGCAATATTTTGTACATCCACATTTTGGACAAGTTAACTTTCTTTTGGTAATTGTATGAGGTCCCATAACATAGGATTTCATATCAGGAACAAATCGCTCCTTGCATTCAGGACATTCAAAGGCTCCTGCTTGTTCAATACCCTAGCTTCGTGCAATTTCACAGACAGGAAACATTTCCATCAAGGATGATCCTGTAAAAAGGATTTGTCCTGTTGACTCCCGATTTTCTTAATTATATAAACTGGAATTCATCTATCTGCATCGCAGCCATCTGCAAATATCGACCACCTGCACACCCTGATAATCATAAGTTTCATGATGTGTCCTTGCAATTACCATCTTAGGATATGCATCTCGTATTGCAAGCAATGGCGAATATTCCCTCTCAAATGTTGTTTCATCTGAAATATTGTCACTTACCTGAATGTATATCAGTGTGTCTCGTTTCTTTGCTACAAAGTCCACTTCTTTTTTATAAAGTTTACCAACATATACCTCATAACCTCTCCTTCGTAACTCCAGATAAACAATATTCTCATAAACCCTTCCAAAGTCCATATTTCGTGTACCATTGACTGCATATCGAAATGCTGGATCACAAAGATAAAACTTACTATTGTTTTCGAGATATTTTTTCCCCTTTAGGTCATACCGTTTTGCCTCATAAAATAGAAATGCGTTCTCTAAATAACCAATGTATTTTGATACTGTCTTTCTGGTAATCTCTCTTTGGTCATTATTTAATGTCTTGCAGATATTATTGGGAGAAAGCAGGTTGCCAATATTATCCATCATAAATTCAGATATACTGGCAAACTCTGATGTATTTCTTATTCTATATTTCTCAACCAAATCTCTTATAAGAATAGTCCCATACACATCTCTGATATAATCATACTGTCTATCCTCTGTCTTATATACATAAGCTCCCGGCATACCACCGGTTCGGACATACTGATCAAATGCATCATCATACCCATCCGTAATTCCATAATAAGTCAGATATTCCACAAAAGAAAAAGGATATACCTTTATTTCCATCGTTCTTCCAGTAAAAAGTGTTGCCAGATCTGAACTTAACAAAAATGCATTTGATCCGGTAACATAAATATCATAGATTCCTTTTGTATAAATACTATTGATTGCAAGTTCGAACTGAGGGCACATCTGAACCTCATCAATCAATAATACGTTATTCATTCCTTCTTTATATTGACCCAGGATATACTTATGCAATGCATGATATTCCAGTAAATGATCAAACTCTAATTCCTGAAGGTTTATCATTACAATATTGCTCTTTTCCTCTAACGACTGCAGATAAGTGATAAATTCCTGCAGCAAAACAGACTTGCCGCTCCGTCTGATGCCCGTGATTACTTTTATATCTGGCGTCCCATATAATTCAATCAATTCATCTAGATACTTTTGCCTTACAATAAACTGCATATCACCATCTCCTATTCCCATTTTTTGAAATTTCTTTATATTTTGGTAATACATTTTATGCATATTCTAGCACAGTCAGCTGCTTCTGTCATTATTCTATTCCCATTTTTCTTAAATAATTCATTTTCTGGTAATGGCATTTTCTTATAGAACAAAAAAGCAGCAGACATTTCGTAAGCACATGGTTTGACGTTTCTTCCTAAAACAGACCACTCTGATTGCAGTTTAAATAGACTATCTTCACACCATTCATTTTAAATCTCGCCTCTGCATTGCCCTGTGGATACGGCTTCTTCCTGCTGTAACTGCAATCCATGACACCATTCTATTTCAGCGTATGAATATCCTCAACCTACGGAGAGTAGAGTTCGAATTTGCTCATTTATTTTTCCATCCCATCCAGAAGCTTTATAAATCTTTTATCATTCATCTGCTCATTCGTAAGGTATTCTCCATTATAAAACAATGCATAGGTTGTAACCGGTGTCGGAGCATTCTGTGCTTCTTCTTTCGTTTCCAATCTGGTTGCCTGAAACGGAACCTCTCTTTCCCTGGCAACTTCAAGAACACGGTATGTGTGCAAATGATGAAAAATTTGTGCAAAAAAAGAGGTGCTGCATTGTGCAAACACCTCTTTAGATAGATTTTTAAACGATTCTAAATTTCTATTATCTGCTCCACTTTTTTCTGAATATTGTCTAAGTTATCATGAAATATCTTAGTATAGTCCAATTTATTTATCCTTTAACCCATAACATTGGTACAACATATCTCTCATTTTTTCATTGAAAATTATAGCCCAAAAAGGCATTTTTGTTCAACGAACTTAATCTGTTAAATTACATCTTAAATTTATATTTTCCTTTTCCGTGACCGGACACTGGTTCAATAATATCTGCCTGCACCAAATTGGAAAGAAGTTTTGAAGCACCTGAACCTTTTAGCTCAAGAAGCTCCATAACTGCACTTCTTCCAAACACCTCATCAAAGCCAAACTTTTCAAAAAGTCTATGAATATGAACTGTCGTTTTTACTGAAAAATCACTACCTTTTTCGGAAAGCACACTTTCAATATCCACTTTTGTTTCTTGAATGTCCACTTTTTCATTCTCAATATCCACTTTCGAATCTCCAATGTCCACTTTTTCTTCGTTCAAAAGTCCACTTATATGAAGATTTCGATTATGAAGCTCATTTTTCTCGTTCAAGAGCAGATTTCTGAGAAACGCTTCCAGATACTCTGTTGTTTCGTGAATGCCTTTTTGCAGATTCGTATAATTTGCACGGACAAGTGCATTTCTAAAATACCACGCATTTTCCGCAAATATATCATTTGTTACAGAAAAGCCAAGTGTCCCGAGATACTTGATAAAGAATACTGCCGTTGTCCTTGTGTTACCCTCACCGAAAATGTGGATTTGCCACAATCGTGAAACAAACACTGCAAGATGATGGATAATCTCATCCTTCGAAAGTCCTTTATAGCTGAAATCCCTTTCCTGTGAAAAATCATATTCAAGCGTCTCTCTCAATTCTGATGCACTTCCATACATTACAGTTGCGCCATCAAGTACCCACTCTTTTTTCGTAATATTGTAATCTCTGATTTTCCCGGCATGCTTATATATTCCCCGAAAAAGTTTACGATGGATTGAGATATATTCATTCGGAGAAAAGGAAAATGCTGTTTCAGAAAGTATCCCTGCAATACGGGAAGATACCTTATCCGCTTCTTCTATACGTTCCTCATCCGAAAAATGCACAGGTTCTTCCCCATAATAGCTGTCGATAAGGCTCTGTGCTTCTTTCATTGTGATTTTGCCTTCAATATTCTGAATGGCAGTATCAATCAAATATTTAGATGGTTTGAGTCCGTCCACTGCCTGAAGTCCGATTGCCGTACTCCAGGCATAGCTTTTGCCTGCTTTGTCTGGTTCTGCCTCTTTCAGATATTCTTTAAATGGATCTTTTTCCATACCTGCTACCTCAATTCATATGCATTACCTTTATGGCAAAATCCCCCACCAGTAAACTGATGGGGAATATCTATTTTTATTCTTAATATAATTTTGCACCAGCAGGAATATGGTTATCAACCATAAGAAGATGAAGTTCTTCATCCTCTGAATCCTTCAGGTTATTCACTGCGGAAAGTAACATACCACAGGAATCAATTCCCATCATCTTACGTGGTGGAAGATTTGTGATGGCGATAAGTGTCTTGCCAACAAGCTCTTCCGGCTCATAGTAAGCATGAATGCCAGAAAGGATGGTACGGTCTGTGCCTGTTCCGTCATCAAGTGTGAACTGTAACAGTTTCTTTGACTTCGGTACTGCAACGCACTCTTTAACCTTTACTGCACGGAAGTCTGACTTGCTGAATGTATCGAAATCAACCTCTTCCTCGAATAAAGGCTCAACTTTTACATTTGAAAAATCAATCTTCTCATTTGCTGTAAAGAATCCGTTGTTATCGTTTGCAGCTTCTGCTGCATCTCCCTCGGAAGACTTGGAAGCCTTCTTGTCGGAGTCGAGTGACTTCATTGTCGGGATTTCACATCAATTTAATTTACTTTAATGCTTTTTCCTTTAATAAAGCCTTTTTCGGTGTTCCAACATTATCATAATAACATATTTATGCTGATTACACCACTTGAATTTGTCGTACTCTTGTCGTATGGCACACATTTTGTCGTACTCTCGTCAGTCCATGCCGGACTCTTTCCTAAAATACATCTAAATTGTGTGCTAAATTTTGAATTGCTTCCTGCTTTTTAGTATCGGTAACTTCCGCATAAATATCCATGGTTGTTTCGATATTTGCGTGTCCCATAATAGACTGAATTACCTTTAAGTTTGTTTCATTTTCGCAAAACCTTGAACAAAAGGTATGTCGCAAATGATGACATGAAAAATGTGGTATTATCACAGGCTCTCTGTGCTGTTTTGCAGCTTTTACCACTTCTTCTGCATTGTGCGCTTCATATATACGCTTGATTGCTCTGTTTACAGCTTGCGGATTATGGATATTGCCAAAACGATTCATAAAGATAAATCCTTTCATCCCATCAATCACTGTTTCATTAAATCCATGTTCCTTCTGGTCATCCAATTCCATCTGGAGTGCATCATAAACCGCATCCATCATCGGAATCGTGCGTATACCAGCTTCTGTCTTTGGAAGAGATACAGCAAATGAACATATCGGATGTTCTTTGAACTCTCTACTGTAATAAACCACGCTATGATTGATACTGATCGTCCTTTTTTCAAAATCAATGTCTTCCCATCGGATACCGATTGCTTCTCCTATTCGACAACCTGTTCCAAGCAGGAACTTAAAAAATGATGCCCAGTGGTAAAATGTAGGACTTTCATCAATATAGCGTATAAAGGCTCTCTGTTGTTCCACTGTCAAAGCGTGTCTCACACCATGATTTTTCCCCGGTTGCTTTTTAATCTGTGCCATTACTCCATCACTTGGATTAACACGAATGATGTTATCACGCACAGCAAGCTGAAATGTCGGGTGTAAAACAGTATGAATTGTTTCTAGCGTATTTATCTGCATTTCCTTCTCTTTCAACAAATGCTGATAGAACTGCAATACATCAGAATACTTCACAGCGGCAATTTTCTTCTTGCCAAATCCACCTCGTATAAAGCGATCATACATATATTTATAGTTCCGCATTGTTGTTTCCCTCAACTCTGCCTTTGTCGATATATATCTGTCAAAAACAAAATTGATTGTAGATGTTCCGGCTGCATACGCATCCAACCCATCAAGCTGATCTTTCATCAGTTTAACTTCTCTCTCCCGCAATTCCATGATGTCCTTAGAATAGATGCTCCGGCGCTTTCCTTCCGGATCAACATAAGTATATACATACTTACCATCGCAACTGCGTTGAGTTTCGCCTTTTCTTAATACTCTCCCTTTGTTATCCTTTCTTGATTTCGCCATCTCGTCTCCTCTCTCAAGGAAAGAGATTTTGTACTAGCTACTCAGCCGGTTTATCCATTGCATACTGCATATCAATCCCTCTTTGTAGCACCTGTGTTATGGTCATGTCATGTTTGGACGCATATCCTTTCAGTCTTGCAGCTTCTTCCTCCGTCAGTTTTAATCCGATAAGAGTTTTTTTAGGATTATCCGACTTCGGTCTACCTGTTCTAGCCACAATATACACCTCCATCCATTTCATAATCATTATACTTTCTGTTTAACCAAAAGTCAAGTGAATTTTGGTTAAACCAAAATCTTTTTCCTTGTCTGCAAAATTTATTTCACCCGAAATGACTCAAGATATTTGTCAAACACATCAAGGTCTACTAACACCATTCTGTCTATCTTCAGAATTGCTCCCGCATCTTTGGCAAGAGTCTGAAATTTATTCATACCCATGCTGTACATTTCTGCCCCTTCCTTATATCTGACCAGTCTTTTCTTATTTATTGTCTTTGGCTTCCTCTGCATTACTCAAATCCTCCTTAAATTTAACACGCATTTTATCTGCCAATGACAACCCACAATTCTCTTGCTGGCTCTCATAGGCAGATAAAAATGCAATACAGGTGACAGATCATTACTCTGCCCACATCGGTCTTGCACCGTCATTCAAATTGACCGGACTGCAAATTTCCTTACAATCCGGAAGTATCATTATCACGGATATGCTTCATCGCCCTGTGTTACTGCCACACATTTTGTCAGATCTTCTCGCTCCATACCTTTGCTTCAATGTAATGTTTCAACATTTCCTCACATTCACTCCTATCAAAGAGCAGGTACATCTTGGCGAATCTACCTAGTGGCTCCACATATCCTCACGTCCTGTATGCAAAAAATATTCAGTTGTCAAGGTACAGAGTGCATACGCAGCAATCAGCGAATGGAAAGGGACAATGCTAACCGCCTGTTATGCAACTTCAAAAGCCAATATCTTTGTGATCAGCTTTGTTTCTAATCTGCGACGCAGAGTTTCATCAATGCAGTAGTGTACCTGTCCACTTTCGTCATACAGCTTTCTTGTAGACAATTTGATTATGTATCCCTCATAGTGTTTTAACACTGTATTGATGGCACTTACATCGCCCTCTGATGCTGCCTTTATAATATGGAAAGGCAACAAATTTTCTTTGTTTCTGGTTTTAGATATCTTTTTCATCTGCTATTCCTTCCATAATCTTTCTCAAAATTTCCAGTGAGCGTGTTCTGTGTTCATGAATGGTACTGCGAACCAGATTCATTTCTCTTGCAATATCTGCATCGCTCATCTCCATGAAATAGGAAAGTAAAATAACATTCCTTTTTCTTTCCGTAAGTTCTTTTAATGCTTCCGCAATCAAAGTATTTTTTACTTCAATATCATAGCCATGCACTTCAAAATGATGATTTTCTGTTCCGTACTCATCCATAGTAAATAATTTGCTCAACTCCTTTTCTGACAGTTCAGAGAATGTGACTTCGTGTTTTCTGCGATAGTCCATGTGCTTGTAATAATTGACAGCTTCACCTTTTAATGCCATCTGGCACAAACGGTCAAACTGATGCCTGACAGTCATTTCATTCTTAGAAGAAGGTTGCCCCATACGAGTTCACCTCCTCCCGTTCCGAATGACAAGGCATTTGCCTTTTTTCCCTTCCGGTGTATCTCCCAAATGAAACCGGGGAGATGTTCGGGTGGATTGAAAAATTTTTATAGAAATTTTTCTGCATGCAAAAAACGTCCTCGCAGGCACACACCCACAGGACGCTGTTCATATCTGATATTAAATTTTCTCCACACTCTACGAGTGCGTATAATGCACTTTCAACTGTAGCATCTGCCGCATTACTTAAAATGCGACCTATTTACCTGCCCTTTCACGCACTAGACAGGACACTATTTTCCAAATACAAAAATATCCTTTCAACGGTTCAGAATACATAACTCTCCCAAACACATTCAAAGGATAAAAAGCATGTGAAAAAACCTTTGAACATTGCGTTTTTTTATATGCAATATCCAAAGTTTCTTATTTCATCAAAGTGTACTATATCCCTCTGTTTTAGTGCTTTATTAGTTCATTTCTTTTTCAAATTGTGAACTATACACTATATACGGAGGTGCATGATATGGCTAAATCTAAGAAAATTGATAAAGACATGGGTTTTCGCCTGAAGAAAGCCAGATTAGACCAAAAGCTGACTTATGATGAGTTATCCGAAAAATCCGGTGTCTCATCAAGATATATCAAAGAGATTGAAAATCATGGAAATGTTCCAAGTCTTGAAAAACTCGGACAACTCATTCGTGCTTTACATATCTCTGCTGATCCGTTTTTTTATCCGGCAGCTCCAACCGATAATCTGGATTATCAAAGGCTGCTGGTTTATCTTTCAGAATGTACGGACGATCAGATCACCACTATTCTTGCACTTGTGGAAGCCTATCTTCGTACATATAAAACCCATGAGACAGAATAGCAGAAAGATTTTGATATTAACTTGATTGTTTCTGAATTATTCTGGAGAAGAACAGGGTGGAAGTTCCATGATTGGACGCTCCACCCTGCTTACTTATTTCATTATTGTATTCAGTAACTCTTTCACCTTAACACTCTCTTTAACAATCCCCAATCCGGCAAGTATCTGTACTGCATCTACGATACCCTGATAATAGGCTCTCTGTTGCTCCTGAAAGTGCGCATGATCTACAATATCCATATAGTTTTCTAAAAAATTTCTCTGCTCTGCCGAAAGCTCAGATAAGAGTTTTTCATATTCCCGGTTTGCTTTTTTCAGCTCCTTATCTGCTTTCTTTGTTTCCTCTGTCTGTATGGAATACTCCCGTTCGTCTGCTTCACTGCGAAGCTCCTCAAAAACATCAGATAGCTTTTCAAATACTTCATTCATTTTTGTATCCACCTTTCTCTAAATAAGTATTGCATTTTACAGGCAGTATTATCAATCCTTAAATTTCTTACAACAATATTTTTTTCACACTTCATCTTTAGAAGTATATTATCAAGATTATTCCGTAAAATCAATCATGTGGCACTTCATCTTTAGAAAGTTGGTGATAATATGAAAATTTACTGGAATAAAGAAAGCAATTCCAAAAATCTGATAGGTCATAGAGTAAAGGAATTGCGAACCGAAAGGCAGCTATCGCAAAAAGCACTGGCAGAACAGCTCCAGCTTGCCGGATATGAATTTAGCGATTTGACCGTATTACGAATAGAACAAGGGACACGCTTTGTACCGGATTATGAAGTGGTTGCCCTTGCTGAATTTTTTCATGTATCTTGTGAATATCTTTTAGGTGTCAGAAATGAAAAATAAGCAGTGATCTGTATTTGTTCTTTACAGACCGCTGCTTAAATTTTTGTTGAAACGATAGCCTACACCCCATACCGTCTGTATGTAAACAGGCTTGCTCGGGTTATCCTCTATCTTTTCTCGTATGTTGCGTATATGGCTCATGACGATGTTGTAATCGCCGGAATAGGATTCCTTCCAGACAATATCATAAATCTGCTCCTTGCTGAACACTCTGCCTGGATTGTTGGCTAACAGATAAAGGATTTCAAACTCTGTAAATGTCAAATCTATTTCCTGTTTCTGTTTTCTTACCGAACGATTTATATCATCTATTTCCAATCCATTAAAACTCAAATTCGTTTTTGTATTTTCAATTACTTGAAATGCTCTTACTCCCATACTGACACAGGATATTATATGATTCAGAATTTCTTCCTCACTATCTTCAAATGTCAGAACTAGCATTTTCCCATACACATCACCTGCCTTATTACTTTTATCTACTGCTAAAGCTCTGGTCAATACAAAAGAATGATTTCCATATCCAGCCAAGCAGTACGTTATCTGCTGTTTGGTTTTTCTTATTTATCCTATATACTATAACGAAAATTATTTTTCCGGTTGTTCCAAACTGCTTCCTGATGTTTTCAGATTAAAAGCTTCTCTATCCTTAATTCTGTATTCTTGATATTAGATGTAAGTACTCTATTGTTTGGATTCACATAATAAGATTTTATATTAATCATTGTTTCCCTCCTATTTTGAAATATTTTGTTTTTTACAGTAAAACAAATCCTGCATTAACTTATTTCCTAAAATCATAAATTTTTTTTCTGAATATTATCCTTTTATGCCAATCCCCTGTCAGTCAGAATTGCCTATGCTTCCTCGTTATGAGTCCAAGCATTCTCTTTTTTACAATATTTATGAAATACTCTTCCTTTTATATTCCGTTGCCATAATCTGCATAATAGATTCCAAATTATTTTCTGTTGCTTGATAATTTGTATCACTATACTTTTGAAACGATTCACTTATCGACATTTCATTTACTATTTTTTTATCCTTTTCATTTCCTATTTCATTCGGATAACCCTCCAGCCAATAAAGTGTGCTTCCGTCCGGATATATTATCATTCCAGCGCTTTTTACCGGCGGCGATAAAGCTTGTATTTCTTTCTGAGATTCAGAACTGCAAAATTCTTCAATTTTACTCAGCACGCTCTTCTTCAAAGCTGGATCACTCTCCATTTTTGATAATGTTTCCGGGGAAATTATGACATGATTTGTACCTCTCATATCATATTCATCAAGCAACTGCTGACAACTTACTATGCTACCCACATTTAATGTTACATTATAGCTATTACCAATTTCTCTTGCTAATTCTCCACCTGTGATTTTTTCAAACACTTCCCTAAAGTCATTTCCTGTATTTCTTACCACATTAACATTTTCCTGCATTGTAATACTACTTAATATTCCAAGTGCCTGTATATCCATGATTTTTTCAACCTTTCTGCAATTCCTCTGTCAGTCTGAATTGCCTATGCACTTCTGCCTGTCATAGCAGAATATATACCAACTTCTTTTATGTATCGCATATAAGTATCCATTAAACCATTTTTCAGACAATCCTCTAATGTATTTTGCATTTCACTTAAAAAACTGCTCTTATCATAGATTTCTCCCTGCCTTGCATTGGCTTCCTGCACACGCTTTGCCATCGTCATTGCAACAATTCCTCCTGCCGGACTATCAATCTTTCCCTGCTGCTTTAAATGTGCCGACAATGCCAACATTTCTACATAAGAAGCATTTGATGGATCTACCTCATCAGGATCAATCTTGATTTCCTTTTCCGAACCATCTGTTCCTTTTACCTTTGCAACCATATGATTACCGCCAGCCTCTTCATCATAATAAATCCCTATAGATTCTCCTGTTTGGACATGAATGGTTGATAATATTGCACCGCCTCCCTGCAATTCAAAGGTCTTGTTACATGCCGCTATATTATCAACATTTACATTTTTTTCTATCTCCTCTGCAAAATTCTTTCCTGCTGTATTCCTTTCCATCCGTCTTGTTTCATATCCTACTGTATAACCTGTTGTGCCAATTCCACCAATAGCCATTTTAATATTCCTCCTGTCAAGCTATTTTCTATCTTCTACAATTCCTCTGTCAGTCAGAATTGCCTATGCTTTCTCGTTATGAGTCCAAACATTCTCTTTTTACATTATTTATAAATACTTTTCTTTTTATATTCCATTGCCATAACTCCTTGTACTTCTATTTTTTTAATCATCTCCTGCATATCGTTTTGCAATAAGGATTTTATATCGCTCGCATTCATTATCCTTACTTTTTCAGTATTCTTTGACCTCTCCGAAATCGCCTTCTCTCCACCTACATCTGGCTCTAATGTGGCAACTATCTCACCATTATCATCAAAAACCAGTGTACATTTTTTTACAGGCGGATTAAGTGTCCGCATCGTTAGTTTGAATTTATCGCTGCTATAATCTGCAAGCATATCATAAACTTTTTGTCTTAATGCTGTATCTGTATTCATTTTATATAGCACATCACTTGGAATATAACACTCAAAATAGCCATTTGCAGCTCCCACATCAATATGAAATTTATTATATATATCTTCTTTTACACAGTTTATCTGCTATTCTCTAAGAGTTCCGTAAAAATCCTTTTCTACATTTATATCACCTTCAATAGTATTCACATTTTGTTTTTGCACAATTGCTGTTATATTACTCAGCATTCCAAGTGCCTGTATATCCATACTTTTAAACCTCCTCGTTTAAAGCTTTTGACTTTCTATCACGCTCTTACTAAATGTACTTATTGTGTCCTCGTAGGCTGACACACCCATCGGCTGAAAAGCTGATATATTTGTTCTATCCTGTCCACTTTGCACACTCTCAATAAGAAAGCCTTGTAATCTCTGCTGACTAACCAACTGACTGTTTAAATAATTTGCCCATGCTAGTTCTTTTTGTGCTCTCGCCTTTTCCTGTGCCTCCTTTATTTGTTCTGCTATAATTTCTTCAAATTCTTCATGGCGTTTCTCCCACCATGATTCTTCATCATCTGATAAGTCATCCGAGTTACTGTCACTTTTTACGGGTATACCTTCACCATAGCATTCTTCCGGCGAAGCACCAATGACTTGAAAACCAATCATTTTCGATCCCATTATGCCATTTGTGGAATACATCTTTCTTACCATATTCATGACAGTATTTTCCCATTCTGGATCACTTTTCATCTTTTCAAATGCTTCATCTGTAATAATCAGTGAACCTCCAACACATGTGGAACGATACCATCCGCTCACAGGCATCTGAGACATTTCATTCATAACCCATTGCTTATATTCGTCCATTGTCATTTCCTCTTTGGTCTTATTGGAAATAGAACTATCATATGTAAAGCCACTATAATTTGGTGGCTGCGAAATAACCATATCCCCCGCCCATGCAGAGGTAGTTGATGTTGTGCTCTGTCTTTCCTCTGCCTTTTGTACTTCACTTGCAAAATTGCCTTCCCCTGTTGTTTTCATACTGCTGTTCATATAAGCGTAGGCAGTTGCGCCAATACCATTTACACCACTAATACTCATTTTCTGTTCTCCTTTCTTGTAACAATATTGTTACACTAAACTCATTTTTCTTTACCTTAATATCTAAATCTCCCATGTACTTCTCTACTTCTCTCTTTACATTGGATAATCCTATTCCATGTAAGGAAATATCTTTTTCTTTATCGGAAACTGGAAGATTTGTATTGCTATCAAACTTGATTTCCCCGTCAAAAGAATTTCTTACTTCTATCAGAAAAAATTTTCTTTTTTGTTTTCCAGACAGCGTAATATATCTTTCCCCCGTATTCATTTTTTCACAGGCTTCAAGTGCATTTTGCAACAAATTGTTGACGATAATTCCAATATCATACGCATCATATCTGTCTGATACCGGATAAGAGAACTCTGATTGAAATTGTACTCCCTGTTTGCTTGCTGCTTTCTGCTTATCATTTACAATCACATCCGTAACAGCATTGCCTGTCTGAATAGTTATCTCAAACACATTCATACTCTCATCCATTTTTGACAGATATTGTTGCATATCCTCATAATTGCCACTCTCCATAAGTCCCTTGATATTCGTCAAATGATTTCTCATTTCATGCTTCATCTGCCGTATTCCGTTATAAAACTGCTCTACTTCCTCCATTCGCTCCTGTATTGAATGAACCTGTTGTTCTTCAATAAAATGCTTTTTCTTTTCTTCCTGAAGTTTTTCCATCTCCTGATAGGACACTATTGTGATTAAAATTCCTGCATAGAATAAAATTGCAATTACTGGCACTATTCCCAGAAATATTGGATATTGTTCATAAAGTTGAAAAATCAAATCATCTTTCACCACTATCCAAAGCCGGACAATAATATTTCCAAATAAAATTGCTACTATCGGTGTCAAAATCAGATAGCACAATTCCCTTATTTGCAGTTCTATCTTTTGTTTTCCTAATCGATGTCCAACAACAAAAAGCATAATTAAAAACAAGAAGATTCTAAATGCGGCAATAAAAATGTAATTCAATGATGCATTACGAAAAATATCCTCTACTAATGTTTTTTCCTGCACCCAATATCTGCTTGTAAAGAAATCTATACTTTCCACAATCAGCATACTTAAATTTCTAATGCAGAAAAATATAATCCCCATAAAAAATGTAAAATTTCTATTCATGCCTAAATAGCCAGAAGATGCCGTCAATAAAATTATTACAATCATCAAACCTAACCACCCATAAGCAGGAACAAAGTTTCCAATAAGGGATATGGCTATATAACTTCCAAAAACTATTAGTATCTTTTTTAATTTACTTCCCTGTCGTTCTTTCTTTTCTGTCATAAATGGATAGAAAAAAGCTGTCAGACAGACTGCATATAAAAAAGTTTCAATTCCGCCTATTATATTTTGGAACAACACAAACTCTGTTTCACTCATCCGCTGTCCTCCTACTGCATATACCGGAGATATGCTTTTACAAAGTCCGGATATTTATATTTTGAAATCAGCAGCTTATCTCCATTGACAAGCGTTACTTCTGTCTTGTTGTACTCATCTATGCAGGCAAGATTGACTAAATATCCCTTATGAATACGGAAAAACTGTCCCTGCAATTCTTCTTCCAAATCTCCGAGCTTTGCATAATATTCCAGTTCTTCCTCATTCATATGAATTACAACTTTGTGGCTCTGGCTTTCCAGATAGTAAATATGATCTAACGGTATAGCCTTGCTCGTATTGGCATATTGGATAACCAGCGTTTTCTTCTGCTGCTCCGCTTCTGATATAATCTGTTCGGCTGCCCGCCGGAAAACTTGGGCAAATCTCTGTTCATCAATAGGCTTTAACAGGTATTGAAATGCTCCTACATCAAAAGCATCATAGACATATTTTTCATAGCCTGTAACAAATATAATAATTGGCTGCTTTGTAAGCTCCGTTGCCCTGATCTGTTTTGCCATGCTCATACCGTCCATACCGGACGCAACGCTTTTCATTTCAATATCCAGAAACAGCAAATCATGCTCCTTTTGATCTGACAGGTATTCATCAGTGGAAGCATACTCTGTGATTTCACATTCTATGTTCTGTTTCCTGACAAGTGATGAAAGATAGGTTCGTATGTTCTTTTCATCATCACATATTGCAATTCTTATCATGTTCCACCTCTTTTTTCTTTTCGATTATTATATCGGAAATTATATAAAAATTTCTGAAGCCGATAGCGCAAATGGACAGTTTAATAGCGCAAGTGGACAAAAAATAGCTAAAGTAATTCTATCAGCCCAAGATATGTGTTCCAATCAGATTGCCTAAGCAATCGGAACACCGACACACCCTTTTGGAGTGTCGAAAACACACATAGCAAGCACTGCCCATGTCATGACACATAGGCTGAAATTTACTTTTCATGCCGCAGGCATAACCCGTAAATTTCCATAGGGAAGTATCCCTAACCCTCTTATATTTTTTGAGCCACTTTTCACAGCAAAATCATTGACCTTCTTCTGCAATTTTGCTACAATTTTTCTTGGATAATTCTATCCAAAAATCGAATACACATTGAAACAAACTGTTGTAAAACATCGAACATTTTACAGCAGTTTTTTTGTACCCAAAAAAAGAAGGAGTTAGAGAAATGGCAAACAGAAAACGCACCAATCCTGTGCAATTTTATCTCGATGATGACGAACAGTATATCCTGGACGAGAAGTTCCGATTATCGGGAATGAAAAGCAAGTCCGCTTTCTTGCGAAAGCTCATTTTGTATGGCTATGTCTATGACGTAGATTACAGTTATTTAAGAAATTATAATACGGAGCTTGGACGTATCAGCTCAAATCTGAATCAGATTGCCAAGCGAATAAACAGCACCGGGAATATTTATCAGGAAGATATGGACGAAGTAAAGGAGTTGATGAATGAGGTATGGCGTACACAAAAATCCATGCTATCAAAGCAACCGTTGATAAAGCGATAGACTACATCTGCAACCCCGAAAAGACCGATGAAAAAATGTTCGTTTCCTCTTATGCCTGTTCTCCGGAAACCGCAGCTTATGACTTCAAATATACTCTCGACCACTGCCGGGAAAACAGTCCCAACAAAGCCTATCATCTGATACAGGCTTTTGCTCCGGGAGAGGTTGGTTTTGAAGAAGCACACCGCATTGGAAAGGAACTTGCAGATAAACTTTTAGAGGGGAAATATTCGTATATTGTAACCACCCATATTGATAAAGGACACGTTCATAATCACATCATTTTTTGCGCTGCTGACAACATCGAACATAACAAATATCACGACTGCAAACAGTCCTATTATCACATCCGGAAACTGAGTGATGAGCTGTGCAGGGAGCACAATCTTTCCGTCATCATTCCGGGTGATCAGCGTGGCAGAAAATACAAAGAATGGCAGTCTGATCAGAATGGTTCTGCATGGAAAACGCAGATCAGAAAGGACATCAATTTCTGTATCAAGTCGGCTTCCACTTATGAAGAATTTCTGCTTCTGATGAGAGCCAAAGGGTATGAAATCAAGGGGGAAACTTTTGAAGAAGGAGCTGCCAAATACATCTCATTCCGCCCTCTAGATAAAGAGCGTTTTGTGCGTGGCAGTGCGAAGTCTTTGGGTAAGGAATACACAAAGGAACGTATCAGGGAACGCATTGAAAGGAAACGGGAACGAAAGGCAGTGATTCCCAAAAGGGACTACTCTGCCCGCAGGCTCATTGACACCTCTGACGAAAAATTCAAAAGCAGTCCGGGACTGCAAAGGTGGGCTGCCATCGAGAATTTAAAGATTGCCGCACAGAGCTATAATGAGGTTGGTTCCCTTGCAGAACTGGAACACAAAATTGCAGTGAAAACCGAAGCCGGAAAGTCTGCAAAGCAGAGCGTGGTGGAACTGGAACACCGCATCAAAGACCTTGCGGAAATCATCAAATACGCACAGCAGTACAAAGACAACCGCTCCTATCATATCGGCTACAAAAAAGCCAAGAACCCTGACGCATATTTCCGCAGATACGAAAGCCAGATTATTCTTTATGGCGGCGCCAGACGTATGCTTGAACAGGCGGACATAAGCTTAAAGGGATTGAATGTCGATAAACTAAAAGCTGAGTATCAGAAACTGATGAAGCAGAAAAGCGAGCTGACTTCCACCTATAAAAATTGTGAAAAGGAAGTGCGTGAGCTGAAACGGAAACAGGAAAATCTCAATCAGTATCTCGGACGGACACAGCCCGATCCGGCACAGGAACAGCAGGAAAAAAGTAAAAATCAGACTTTATAATAATACAAGGCAGATATCCAACACAGGACATCTGCCTTGATATTATTCATCTGAATCATCAAGTCTTTGTTCAATATTAAATCGTTCACGCTCTATCTCTTTCTTCAATTCTTCTTCTGTTGGCATATATAACTTATATTTTGAAGCATATAAATGATCATTCTCATTTAATACGGAATACTTAACCATTGTTTCATTTTTCTCCGAGCAAAGAACAATTCCAATCGTAGGATTATCTCCTTCCGTTTTAATGTTTTCCTCAAAGTATTTTACATAAAAATCAATTTGACCGATGTCCTGATATGTGAGCTTATGTGTTTTCAAGTCAATCAAAACAAAACACTTTAGAATATAATTATAGAACACCAAGTCGATGTAGTAATGATCCCCATCTATAGTAATTCTTTTTTGTCTTGCTACAAAACAAAAGCCTTTTCCCAATTCAAGTAAAAAATTCTGCAAATTATCAATCAATCCCTGCTCCAGTTCATGCTCCAGGTATGTCTTATTTTCCTCTAAACCCAAAAACTCTAAAATATACGGATCTTTTAATAAATGCTTTGGTTCTGTATTAGGCTCCAGTGATTGGATTTCTCCCCTTACTTCTGCTTTTTTACCTTCGCTAGTGGCTAATATTCTCTCATAATAAAATGAATTTATCTGACGTTCTAACTGTCGTACACTCCATCCACATTCTACACATTCATTTTGATAATACTCTCTTTTTTCTTGTTCCTTTATACGCATAAGCAATCTGTAATGCGACCAACTCAATTCGGAACACACTGTGTTCCATTTTGGATAGACCTCATAAAACTGTCGCATATTACGCAAATTTCTTTCATCAAATCCTTGCCCAAATTCTTCACTTAACCTTACCGAAACATACTTTATCAGTTGTTTTCCATAAATAGAACCATCACCACTCATTGCTTCATGTAACTGTTTTCCTATCGTCCAATAAGCGGATACCATAGCAAAGTTAACCGTTGTAGCTACTTTCTCTCGTGCTTCTAATATTGCATTTCTTATATTTTCAAATTCTGGGAATTTATCTATATCATTTGTGATAATTTCGTTATTCTTTTTCATTGCTACCTCCCAAATAATACATTTCAAAAAACGGAACACACTGTGTTCCATTTTTAACATCGGAATATATGCATTAGAATTATACCCTACAAAACCATTTTTCTCAATCAATTTTATATGCCATATTTTTTGAGAAAATAAAAAAGCAGGCAGCCAGCAATACAGCCAACTGCCTATCTTTCCTACATATCTTCTGCCGCTTCCAGAGAAATTTCTGCAAATTCCTCATCGGTGATGCTCTGGAGCTTACCTAACACCTGCTCTCCAAGCTCCTCCATATCGCTGTCCTTTATGTGCGGCATTACCTGTCTGATCTGCCCAATCATATCCGTCCTGTCCTGTGTCTCAAACACACACATGAAATTGATTTCTTCTACTGTGAATTTACTCATCTTCTTACATCTCCCTCTGTGATTTTTTCTCGGTTTCCTTTTCCGGTGAAGTACGTTCCGCCTTATCCCTCTGCTCTATGACTGCCTTTTTCTCTGCCAACTTCTCTTTTATGGAAATTCTGCCTTTGATCTGCTCCTGTTCCTTTTTCTCCGCTCCATTGTTTAAGACATTATCAATCATGTTGTAATTTTGTTCTTCAAGCTCCTCCACCTTTGCAAGCGGCTTGTATTCTGCCAGCTTGTCAAGCAGCTCCTTCGCCCTTCTCGCAGTCTGAACCGCTTCGCTGTCATCAATCTCCACACCCTCTCCGAAAATGTCCGTTATACCCTCTCTGACGCCTTCAGAAATGACCGCATTGAGAAAGTCATTCAGATACCCGGTATTTCCGTTTCTGATGTCCTCAGTGATGTTAGCAACCTGTGCTTCCCTGTCCTCAACCGTATCCTGATACTGATAGGTATCATAATCGTAGGAAAACTGGTCTATCTGAGAAGCAAGGATAGCCGCCTGCCACTTCTCCAGTGAACCACGCACCTCAATGTCCGGTAACTTGTCAATCAGCTCCGCTATGACCTCGATTGCTTTCGGCTCGTCTGTTATGTCCGGTACATAATCCAAAACCTCCAGATCAATGACCTTGCCGGAGAGAATATCCATTTCCACGTCCTCATAACGCTCGGTTCCCTCGGTGTGTATGTTAATGCCGATACTCGGAATCCCATTCATGCGCTCCGGCGGTATGCTTTTCCACACAGCGATTGCTTCCTCCACGCTTGCGATATTCTCATGGAACTCTCCCAGACTGTGAAATTCGCCGCACTCTGCAACCGTTAAGGTAATGGTTTTCTCCGGTATGGCTTCCACAGCAGACGCTTTCTGCATTGCCTGTTTCTCTGCAAGATAGCTTTCCACTTCCGGAAGATAAGTTGCAAGTGTTCCGGTCTTGCCCTCTGTGATAGGATTGATGTCAACCTTTACCCCGCCAATCATAAGACCGTCCTCGTTAAAGACATTGAACAGATCATCTTCATGCTCCCTGCCCTTATACTCCACAACCACATCCAGATCGGAGCCTGCTTTCTCCAGACCTCTGCATCTGCTTCCGGACACCACCACATCCACAAGCTCAACATCTATCTCATACTCGTCAAGCTTGGATTGCAGATATGCCCATACCGTCTGCTCTATATCGTCCTGTGTCTGTCCGTTGATTCCGTTAAATAATTCCTCTGTCTTTGCCTTGAAATCAGCAACAACACTGTCTGCTTCCTCCCGGATACGCTCGCTTAACCGTTCACGCTCCACCGCTTCTGTTTTCTCCATAAGCTCCTCATAGTCCACCGGAATACGCTTATCCTGTTCCGACAGTCCAAAGTCCTCCAGAACGTCCTTTAACGCCGCATGAATGGAAATATCAGGATTATCATACACGCCACCGTCAACCAGCTTATAATCCGCATCAAAAACGGAATAATCATATCCCTCCGTACAGGTCTGTATGCTGACAAATTTATCTTTTATGGAAAATGCCATCTGCTCCGGCTCTTTTACCTCAAAATACGGATTATCCCACTCCGTAATCGGTACATTTTCCTCGATGTGCTTTTGGTTGGCAGTAGGCATTAACTTCTCCATCTTGCCCTGTTCATAGAGCGTATCGAACCGGCTCATATAAAGGGAAATATCATCAAGACCGCCCTGTTTCAACTGATGTTCAAAACGCCGCTTCACAAAGTCTTTCACTTCCTCCGGTGTCATATCCCGGTGTACTCTTACCTTGTCGATGCCGATACTGTCACTCAACGTCTGCAAATCGTCCATGAAGTGCTTACTTTCCTTTGCTTCACTGCTGTGGGTAAAATCAAGGGAAAGGACGTTTTCGTTATTCTTTACATGGATTACATCAAATTCAATGCCATGCACACTGACACCAAAGGTTGTCCTTGCCTTGTCATCGCTGTACTGTGCATCTTTGCCACGATAAGCCTGAAATGCTTCCATTGCTTCAGAAATGCTGTCAAAACGCTCCAGCTTGCTCCTTTCTGAGCTGTTCTCTGCCCATGTGCTTAAATCGGCAATGACATAGTAGGATACCTTGTCATTATCAATATCCATATGCTTCTGAAGCTGTCTTGCTTCCATGATGCGCTCAAGCTGTGTCCTTCCGTTTACCATGTAGAAACCAATGTTATTTTCCTTGTTGAAAGGCATATTCGCCATTTCCCGCTCTGCTTCATATAAAGCAGCCGCAGCTTCCTCATAGGTATCGTAATGCACTCCTGCTGGTGTGATGTCCTTGATCTGGCTTTGCAAATGCAAAAGCCTGAAATCCCCGTCTGCATACGGATCGTCAATGGCAAAGTAATTCTGTTCAAAGTCAAGCATACTGACCTCACGCCATTCGTTGTAATTGACGAGGAACACTTCATTTTCCCTGTCCGGTTCATCGTCTGCATGTTCCTGTGCTATCTCCGAAAGGATCTCCGTTGTTTCATCAATGACCAAAGTCTGTTCTTGTGTATGCTCTGCCATAAGCTCCTTTGTAAATTCCGGCACTTCCCTGTAACCAAAGGAATCCACATAATGGCTTGTATTCTCTCCGTTCTGATGAAGCACCACCACATCACTGACGGAAAGGGAATGTCCCCGAAAATCTGCCGGACGATCTATATTAAAGCGGGTGTAAATATCTTCAAGGTTTGTGCCCCCCTCTAACGGTGCGGTATAAAGCAGATCATAATTCTCCTTTGTAACCGCAATGCCCTTGCTTTCAAGATAGTCCATTCCCATAAAGTGAATGTCCCTTGCTTCCTCTGTATCTTTGAGCTGATATATGCCAAATCTGTCCTCACTGCCAAATAGAAGCTGTGCTTCCCTGTTTGCAGGGCTTTCCTCTAACTCCTGTTTCATACTCTGGTGTTCCAGATAGGCACTCCAATCGTCCTTTTCCACTCCGAAAATGCCCTCATGCTCCTTTAATTCTTCCAAATCTTCAATGAGCGTTTCGGAACCGTCCTCATGGAGCTGATACACAGCCACATCTTCCCCGAAAAGCTCTGTTGCCTTATCCTTTGTCAAAGGCAGCATTTCATTCCAGGAATAACCATACTCATGCATCTCAGAAAGACCTATCCTGCCATCCGGAAGTGCATCAATCTCCGCCTGTGCATCTATGACAGTAAGCGCTTCATTGACAGGCTGATTTTCTATCATGTATGCAAGTTTCTCCGCCAATTCTCTTGTCTTTTCCATGTCATCGAGCTTGTAATTGTAATTCACAATCAGATTTCTCTCATCATCCGTAAAGACCGTTGCCCCATGCTCCATGCGGTTGATAAGGTTCTCTGCCTGCTGTATGGCAGACAATTCCGTTGATGCACTCACGCCTATATCTGCATCGTATGCAAAATCAAAAAACTGCGGTGCGTGTTCATTCAGTCCGGCACTGGAACTAATCAAAGTCATTTCTGCCCCATGTTCTTTCAGATACAAATTATAATCTCCGTCCCACTCATTCTCGTTAAGCAGCGCCATATCATAAAGCAGCTTTTTAACTTCATCCGGGGACATATTTGTGATTTTGGAAATCTCCCATTCACTTCCCATCGAACCGGAGAATTTTACCACTACATCTCCGGCAGCAACAGGCTCCATTGCTCTATCATAGATTTCCTTTCGTTCTTTCATATCCACAAGTTCCTCTGTATCGGTATTGTAGCGGACATCAAGGTGGTATTCTCCAAATTCTTTTGTATCTTCGTTGGCAATCTCGGTAGTCCATGCCCCTTTACTCTCCAGATATGCTTGAATACTCAGCTTATTGTCCTCACTCATGGCTGAAAGAACGTCCATAAGCTCCTGTCTGTCCATGCCCACAACACTCACAAGGCTGTATTTTGCCAGATCATCATTCTGTATCAGAAGAATACTCTCCTTATTCTGTTCCTGCTCCACTTCCCTGTCCTTCTGTAACTCTGCTAACCTGTCCTCAATGCCTGTGATCAGCTCCGAAGCGGTCTTTCGTATGGTATCAAGGGAAGATTTCAGTTCTTTCATATCCCGGTCACTGCTCCATCCGGCGATATACCCAAAGGAATAGTCCGAGGTATCAATGCCGAAGTGCTGGCACACCGTATAGGCAACACTCTCCGCTTCCACTTCCTTTGTATTGCGGTCTTTGTCTAAGACCGCATCTATATCCTGATTTCGTTCCCGGTCATGGAGCTTTGCGTGTGCCACCTCATGGATAGCGGTCTTTACGGTCTGGCTCTGGCTCATGCCCTCCTGTATGGCAATCCGGTGGTCTGTGGTGTGGAAATATCCCTTTGCCTCCCCTTCTATATCTTCATAGGTAATGGGAACCGGGGAAACCTCCGTAAGTGCCTGCATGAAGTCCTCATAGTCCTCCACGCTTCCCGAAAGCTCATTTACCCCTATATCCGGCAGCTCCTTTCCGTCCGTCTGTGACACGTCAAAGACCGGAACCACACGAAAGGCGGGTATTTTAATCTCTACTTCCTCCGTAATGGGCATTCCGTTCTTGTCAAGCATAATCTCTCCCGTTACCGGATCAAGTTTCTCCTGTTCTTCCTTAAGCTTGTATGGTGCCGGGGCAAGAATACGGATACCCTTTTCCCCTTTCTTAACATGCCTGTCAAAATTTTTCTGCCAAGCCTTGAATCCGGCCACTAAGGTAGCGTCAGGCTTTTGCATTGCGATTAACATGGTGTTGTTAAAGCTGTAATTATGAAATTTTGACATGGTATTCAGATAAGTCTTGTACTTCTCGCTTTCAAAAAGCTCCTTGATACCCTGCTCCAGCTTCTCTGTTATTTCCTGTACTTTCTGTTTTTCTGTTTTAGCGTCTGCCATAGTATTTCCTCCATCTGCTTATTTTTTGCATGACAAAAGGCAGCCATTATTGACTGCCCTTGCACAATTACGATATTCACTTATATCTTTATTATTACTGCCCTGATTCGTTTTGATTTCTGCAATGTACTCCTGTCTCCTTTCTGCTCCTGTCGCTGTAAATGTATTTTACAAATAAAAAAGACAACCAAGATTTTGTTTCTTAATTGCCTGTTTCTATGCTATTAAATTTTTATTGAACCGATAGCCGACTCCCCAAACAGTCTGTATATAGGTTGGCTTGCTTGGGTTATCCTCTATCTTCTCCCGAATATTCCGGATATGGCTCATGACGATGTTGTAATCGCCGGAATAGGATTCCTTCCAGACAATATCATAAATCTGATCCTTGCTGAACACTATTCCCGGATGCTTTGCAAGAAGCTTGAAAATCTCAAATTCCGTATAAGTAAGCTCTATCTCCTGATTTTCCCGAATGATCACCCGTTGAACTTCATCAATCTTAAGACCTTTGAAATTCAATAGATGATTATTCAAACCTGACATCTGAATGATTTCCTCTCTGGTATTTATCAACGATAATATGTGGCTCATCATATCATCCTCATTATCTTCAAATGTCAGAACTAACATTTTCCCATACACATCACCTGCCTTATTACTTTTATATACTGCCTAAGTTCTGGAAAATTCAAAAGAATGATTCCCATATCCAGCCAAGCAGTATGTTATCTGCTGTTTGTTTTTTCTTATTCATTTTCCCTATATCCTATAACGGAAATTACTTTTTCGTTGCATACGATATATGCTACTTGCTTTCCCTCACTCTTTAATTCTGTGGCACATTCTTTTATGTTTTCAGTAAACCAAGATTGAGAACTACAAGTAACAACAATTTCTTCATTACCCAATTTTGTATTATTAGATATTTCTGATAAGCTATCTAAAAACATTTTTTCTAATTGTTCTAAACTTATCACATTAGCAGGTAAAAAAGAAAAAATATCTAATACTTTATATTTACCCATGTAAGCCACCTATCCCTCAGCTCCGCAAGCATTATTTAATGCTACAGTTTTTAAATACTGACATCTATTGATTTCTTCACAAAACCGCTTCCGCTATTTGCAAGTGTACTTTCAACAGACTCTCTTGTAATGCCACCCAATACCCCAAACGGAACTGGCTTTCCAATCTCCCACTTTGGATCAGCTTTTCTTGCGGCATCCAAGAACGCCTGCCGATATGCACGCTCATACTGCTGCATAGTATATCCTGCCGCCAATCGGTCATTTTTCTGTACCTTGTGATACATATTCGTATACACGTCTGAGCGTTTTGTCGTGTCTCCATTCAGTACGCCGTTTTCACGCAGAAATTCTTTCTTTGTTTGTTCAAACATCTCATCCTTGCTACTCTCAGGAATGGTAATGATACGTTTCCGGCTACCTTCATTTTCTTCTGTCACCAGAAGTCCCGCCAGTCCTGTCGTCGGGTCAATATAATCTCCGTCCTTGTCGTAACTTTTCATCAGATTTTTAATACCTTGAATGTTTCCATACATTGCCCCATTTGCATTTGACATCATCTGTTTTATTGCCGCCTTATATTGCTTGCTGTTCGTATCAATGCCCGCCGCCCTTAACTGTGCCTGTACAGAACTGCTGTTTAACTGCGACAACTGAAAGCTGCCTATAGCACTTGCACCTTTTGTGCTTTTTGTTCCAAACATACTGTGAAATAAAAAACTGTAATCTGTTATTTTCGACATAACCTCATCCTCCTTGAAAAATTTAATATGAAATCCGTTTCTATTGTTCATTACCTATTTCATGCCAACAAATTTTGCAACCTCCACATCGAAATAGTCGTCCATATTACTACTGAATCCGGCTGCCTTCCATGCCTGATCAAATGTTATATTTTCAATATTACTTAAAAAAATAAATGTGCTATCTTTTTCTGCATTATTCATTCTTCCGGTAATCTCTAATCGGTATTGATAGGTATAATCATCCGTTTTCCATGTACCATCACTCATTTCATAATGTTTAACCATAATAACCGGCTCAGTATTCTCAAATGCCTCTTTCGAATCCGTTTTTTCATAAGTCCTAACGACAGATGGTTCCTTTTGCGAACATCCACACAGACAAAACATAGTGCAGACTGTTATCATAATTGACAATACTATCTTTCTCTTTTTCATATACCACTCCTCCAAGCGAAATGTGTTCTTATTTCTCATATCGACCAGATTTCTTCTCTTGCAAATCCACCTTGCGCTTATCGACTATTTGTTGCACTAACTGACTATAAAATTACCACTACCCTAAACTCTTTCTCATCACAGTCAAATGCAATTCTGCCATCGTATTTTTCTAACACCGCTTCCGCATTCTTCAAACCAATGCCATGTTACATCAGCACATCCGGCAGACAGCTCTATTTCATTGTTGCAGGAACTGCCCTGCCCGTCCTCTGTGGCTTATTAGGGATAATTTTCTGCTATGCCTTGGCATCAAAGCTACTCTGCATATTATCCACATTTACCGTCTCTTCACTTGCCAGCGGAATCCCTCTCTTTGCATTCCCCCATGCTTCATTGTAGATCATGCACATTTCCGTCTGTCTGGATGCCTCCGCATTGGTGGTATACATCGTCCACCCATTATTGGAATAAGTCGCGACCATCTCCCCATTCTTATCGTAAAACTCTATGTAATCGCTGTTGCCTGACGGCAGTTTCTGATATTTCACTTTCCCTTCAAGCAGTGTTGCCACAAAATCTATTGGCTTCAGCACATTCTGTCTGTTCCTTGAAATAGCTTTCAGCCCGGAAGTAATAATCCCTTTTCTGTCTGGGGACACTTCCGATGTGTAGCTTTTCATCAGCCTATTAAATCCTTCGGATTTGTTTTGGAACTGCCCTTTTTCAAAATCCTCATAAGCTTGTTCCCTGATCTGCTTCCGGTATTCTTTATCACTGACACCGCTTTTCTTTTTAGAGAAAATATATTTGTCATTGAAGTCCGGCAGATGGATGCCGCCTATACTGCCTGTTCCAGAAAAGAACCTTTGTTGTAATGAACCATTGGACGAATTAACTTGCATTATACCACCCTCTCCTGTAAATTTCCTAGTCTATTCAATATTTGATACATCTGGCTATTGCCAAACATATAACTTTGCAAAACAAGCGGTCTCTCTGCCCGTCTGTTTTCTCGGTACAGCTTCATATAGGCATCCTTAGCCTGATAAAAGCTGTCCTCCAATTCTTCCATCTCCTCTGTTGGCATTTCAGGAATATTCCCCTGAATGACCTGCCCCTGGGCTGTTATTCTGGCACAGGATTTCTGCCATGCCACTTCCTGCTCAAATTGCATATCCAGCCACTCTATCTCATCTTCTTTTGTCAGCGGCGTCCCATCTACCTTATAATACTGTTCATTTTCATAGCGCTGTTCAATTTCAGAATACAGCCTTGCATAACTCAGCCCACAAGCATTCACAACATCCGAATAGCCATACTGCCCTTTTTCTTCCCTGATTTCCTTTAATATTCCAGCTCTCATATCGCTGAGTGATGCCGCCGACTGCACCACTGTATGCTTAATTTTATCCATTAAGATTTCCCTGTTTTTCGATAATTGGGAAACTTCTAAGGAATCCCTATGAAATACTTTCTGGTATTCACTTTGACTTCCCTGAGATTTCAAACATTCTCTATTAGGTTTAAAGCCATCCTGCAAATGTACAGGATAATTGGAAATACTAATTGACATACATTTTTCTCCTCGTATGATTGACCATTTACTAATCCTGCCATTTTAGACAGTCCACTGCAAAGTTGTTTTTATGTAACTGCCTGCTCGAGCAGGTAAGCGTACCACCCCTTGCCAGGGTAAACTTCTTTTCAGCAAGATTGCTGTTTCTCCCCTCCGTTGCTCCCCTGCAGATATCCGTCCGGCTTGTTGATAAGCGAAGTCAGGTCAATCGTCCTCCCAAAGCAGTCCACGCCTTCAGCTTTATTACTCTTTCAGTAATAATCATTGAAAACTTTTTCATTTTCCTTGATAACTTTATTGAAATTCTGCTTCACGGCAAATTTCTTCGGATTCCAATGGATTACTTGGTTTGATAATGATACACCATTCATTACACTATACCTCACTGCCTGTCGCGGTTTCCGTCATAACATTTGCGTCATAAGCATTGGAAGCCATCGCCATCTGCCTCTTACTGCTCCATGCCTTTGTCAGCCTGCTCCTCTCCAATTCCTGCTTTGCAATCTTTTCTTCCAACGCCTCCTGCTGAAATTCCTTCATCCGCGCCCGCTTTTCCAGATATTCTTCCAGCAGTTCCTTCTGCCTTGCCTTTTTCTGCCGTCCGGCATCAGTCCCCTTTGTGGAGGAATGCCCGGAATAACCGACATTTTCCTTCATTCCCTGCGTATAGCCGTAACATTTCTCATATGTGTCATCTATATGCATATATGATATTTGTGGAATATAGTTTCCAAAATTAACTGCCTTATTCTTCGCTAAAGCGTCTAATATTTTCTTCTCATATTCCGGATCAGTCTGCATTCTTTTATAAGCGGCATCCGTAATATCTATAATATCATTTCTATTCCGCTGCGATGGATGTGTATATAATGAATTCATCTTTTCATTAAAATACGCCTTGTATTCCTCTAAAGTCATATCTTCTGGGGAAACCTGACTTTTGTCTGTGACCTTTTCCGCAAATCCCGCTTGTTTTTCCTCCTTCCTCAAACCCATGTAACTCTTTGCTGTTTCATAATAACTGCCATAAACTGAACCTACATCCATTACTACATTCTCCTTCCTTTTTCATATTTTTTTATTTTATTTCCTTCTGCTGCAGCATTACTGTGACTTTAAACACATCGTTTTTTATTTTGATATCCATATCCCCAAGATAATGGTCTGCCACATTCTTTACATTTTTTAACCCTATTCCATGCTCCATCAAAATATCCGGCAGATCGCTCTGTTTCGTTGTCATCGGGACGATACCTCCATCTTCCCATATCACTTTCCCATCAAAGCTGTTTTCCACTTCAATCAGTAGGAAATGATTCTTTTTCTTTAAAGTCAGATTGATATATCGCTGTTCCTTGTTTGTAATTTATACTTTTAAAGGCTACCAAAAACTTCTCTTTAGCCTGCTCCATTATTGATACTGCGGTTTTCTGATATTTTGTATCAAACATTTGAGCCTTATCTTGTGTTTTTACTTCATTTTGAGGGCTATTTCTACGGAAATACCATGAACTGTCCGCGTTTTCAAATGCTTTATTGGTTTGTTGACAGGTAATATATCCTTCTAAATTTGCCAGACGCATTTTAAAGGCTTCGTCCAATCCGGCTAAATCTTCGTCAAGTGTCAATGACCTTTTCCCCGTAAGTTCGTAGGAAACTTCACGATCTCCATTTTCATGTTCTTTTACGATTTCATTATAACGGGTTTCATATCATTTCCCGCAGCATATTTCTTCCTGCATCAGAAATAGAAAGATTTGCCGACTGCTTCACCATCTTTGAGATTGCTTCCCTAACAGTTGCTTTTCCCCGTATATAATTTGTAGTCGTTCCGAAATAATCATAATTATGTCCGACTCCATTAATAGCCATTTCCTAATCCTCCATTGTCATCAATTTTTTATATTGCCGCCCCTGCCCCCTTGCAATAAGTCCGGGCAGTCCGCAAAAGCAAAGGTTTATGCGCCTTGCGGAATATGAACAATTTCTCCTTATGCCTTTATATCAAAACTTGCCCCTGTCGGCGCAGATGTACCAGAAACCGCAGCTAAGAGGTTCTGCGTAACACTTTTTACATCAGTGCCAGTAGCCGATATTGTAAACGTTTCATCTTCTGTCAGCTTCTCCAACTGCGCCTTTTTCTCTGCCCGTCTCTTAGCTGCCTTTTCTTCTGAGATTTTTCTTTCCTCACGCTTTTTCTGTAATCTTTCTTTTTGTTTCTTTTCCGCATTCAATATAGTTGAATTTTGTTTTGAACCACTGGTTCTTGTCATACCTCCGCAAGTAACAGAAGCATTCCCATCGGCATCTATTACAGTTGTAACACCATGTATCACTGCATTATCAGCTTTGGCTTGTGCAAACATTCTATTCTGTCCCGGTACTGCACCAGTTAAATTAAACTCTACTTTCTTGGCAAATTCCGGATCATTTGCCATTTTCTTTAGACATTCGCTAGAAAGATTTATTACCACTTTATTTTCATTTCCACTCATAAGACTGCTACCCGTATTAAAAGTAATCTCCGGGAACTTTTTACACAGTTTCTCATAATACTCCTGTACCCCGTCCTTGCTGTTTGCTGATGTGCCTGTCTTTACTTCTGTAGCCGCCTTACTATCCGATTTTTTTATTCTCTCCGTGTAATTTGTTGCATAACTACTATAATTATTAATCTCCATTGACATAGTAATCACCATTCCTTCCATTCAATTTATAGTTTCTACATAGTTTATCGAAACTTCCTGTCAATGATTTCACTCAAATGGTGTGAACAACGATTTTATGGGTGTGAAATCTTTCCATACATCATAATGGTAAGATTAAATCTCTTTTTATTGCCTGTATCGCTAAGCACAATATCAATATCGCCCATATACTTCTTTGCACATCTTTGGATATTGGAAATGCCAAGTCCATGTAACTTCGCGTCCTTCTTATGACTTACAGGCAATCGGGTTTCCACATCAAATACAACTTTTCCCGAATAGCTGTTTTCAATCTCTATAAAAAATAAATTGCCCTTTACAAAAGCATGCAAATAAATACTCTTTTCCCCCTCCACCTCACAGCACGCCTCTATGGCATTCTCCAGTGCGTTATCCAAAACAACACCTACATCATAAGCATCTATTTTCTGTTTTGACGGAAATATAAAATCAACATCAAATTGAATCTTCTTTTTCTGCGCTTCCTGACTTTTCTGATGAATGATAATATCCGTAATCGGATTGCCTGTCTGATAAATGAAATCCAGCCTGCTAACCGTTTCTTCCATTTTCCCGATGTAGCTTTTCAATTCTTCACTGTCTGTACCGATTATAGTTTTTACATACAATGAAATATTTGACAAATGGCTTCTCATGTCATGCCGAAGCCCTCTCATATCTGTATATATATCCTGTATTTCTTCAATCTCTTTCTGCATTTGCCGCACTTGATTTTCCAGTATGGCACGTTTCACGGCTTCCTCGTTATACTGTACCAATTTTTGAAACAATATGACACTTGCGATAATAGTAAAAAGCAACAATACGCAGATAACGGGTATCCAAAACTTTGTTGTCGGAACGCTATCATAAACAATTACAGTCATTCCATTTTCAACCGATATAATCATCATTTTTATTGTTATTGAAATACATAATGTGGCAATGCAGGGCAAAATTAAAAAAACATTCTCATGTGTCTGTAACAGATAATCTTTTCTTACAAACTTTTTGCTTATCAAAAGCAGATATACGGACAACAGAAAAGCATAAAACAATACACAAATAATCACTATAACTGCAAGTGAAATGTCTTCCCAACTATACAGTTTGTCTAATGTGTTTGACTCACTTTTTGCAAGTATAATATCAAAAGTCTTATTCCATAATCCAGTAAAGGCAATGCTAAATACACTGACAATATATTTTACCGTTTCTTTCCCTGCCACAAAGCTAAATGCAATAAATAACTGTTTTTGTATATCTTTCTTAAAGAATAAAAACTGCATAAACAACAGGATACAAATATTCAAGATTATTCCAGCAACTTCATTAACAGAAAATCTACTGTTCAACATTTCAAAAATGGCAATCTGAATAAAAAAACAGACTATGCTCCATACTACGAAAACTATTTTTTTCCTATATCTACCTTCCTGAAAACTCCATGTATAAATAACACTTAATATACTGTCAATAAAATACATAAAAACAGGAAACAACATTTCAAACATTGACAATTCCTCCGTCCTTTGCATATCTCATATAACGCTTTACAAAATCAGTATATTTCTTTTGGGCAAGTATCAGTTCATCCCCTCCTACAACTTGAATCGAGTCTGCACTATATGCACAAATTTTTTCCATGTTCACAAGATAACATCTATGACACCGATAAAAGGCATTCCCTAATTCTTTTTCCAGTTCTTCCATTTTTCCATAAGTGTCAAACCTACCATTTTTTGTATGATAAATCACTTTTTTATTGCTGCTTTCAATGTAATAAATATCTTTTAGATATATTTTCTGCTGTGTGCCAGAGTTTTTTATAACGATGTATTTTTTACTCTGTTCTTCTAAAGCAGACACTTCTTTCCATGCACGACGAAAAACCTTTGAAAATTTTTCCTCATCAATTGGTTTTACCAGATAATGAAAAGCATTTACATCAAAGGCTTCCTCCATATATTCCCGATAACCTGTAATGAAAATAAGAATACTTTTTACCCATCCCTTTCTTTCCTGCTCCTGTCTAAGTTTCCCCGCAAGCTCTAAGCCAGACATTTCTTCCATGGCAATATCCAGAAAAGAAATTGCAAAGTTTTCTCCTGTTTCCAGCATCTCTTTTCCTGATGAAAACTGACACACCTCTGCTTCCGACTCCTGATTCTTTATCAACTGAGCAATAGCCTCACAAATTGCCTTATCATCATCTACAACTGCAATCTTCACTTCAAATCAAACCTTTCTAATCTTTTTAGGCTACATAAACCATCATCTATTATATCGGCAAATAAAGGGTTCTCTCTGACTTTATGGTGTGAAATACTGATATTTAGGTGCGAAATACTATTGCATTTCATTACTGCACTACAGGGCAGTCTTTTCCCAACTGCCCTGTACCAAATTTCCTTACAAACATTCCTCTTTGCTCTTAGTATTAAGTTTCTCCGGCATCTTCTGATCGAATATTTTCTGCTTCATCTCGGCAAGTTTCTCCTTGACGGATACCCGCCCTCTGGAACCGTCTGCTAACATCCGCTCCTTGTCATGCTCTGCGATACGCTCCGACATCAGAAAACTTGCAACAGTCTTTAACGGTTCCTCTGCCACCGCCTGTATATCTTCCGCCCTGTCCGGCTCGCCCTCCTGTGCCTGTGCGCTCTGCTCTCCGTTTTCGTCGTCCGGCTCATCATCGCCCATATCCAACGCATTATCGCCTTTTTCGTCCATATTCAGAAGTGCATTTAACTCTGCAAGGCGCTCTAGCTTCTCCGCCAGTTCCTGCTCCTGTGCAAAAGGTTTTGTGACTTCCACCTTTGCGGTTTCAAGCTGATGTTCCACGTTGGAAAGCTTCTGCTCCACGTCTGCCATTTTTCCGGTCATTCCCTCTAACGCATTTGATAGTCTTTGCAGATTTCCAAGCGGATCGGCTCCGATTTCCACCTCATGGCTCAGACTTCCTTTTAAGCTGATCGTAAACTTTGAGAAGAACGAGTCAAAGGACACGCTCATCTTAAATCCCTGAAATTCTCCGATTGTGACCGCCATGTTTGGCTGTTTGGCACTCCGGCACATATCAATCAACGCCGCACCCGCTTCCTTTTTGTCCGTATAGGTACGGTTGCCTATCTTCATGGAAAAAGCGTCCTTATCCACAGGCTTATGCGCCGCATAGGTCTGAATGTCCGTCCGATACCCTTCAAGCCTTTCTTTTAAGGCTGTGATCTGCATCGGGTAATGCTTTGCGATATTGTCCTCCAGACGATAACGCTGGCTTGTGTGGTTCGCCTTTAAGAGCTTCAGCTTTGACACCTGTATGTCCAAGTCCATCTTCTCCTTGATGTAAGGGTTTCCGGTTGCAAGTGCCTTGACCTCTGCATAAGAAAGCGCCGCTTCGTCGATGTCCTCACAGGAACGTACCGGGGACTTGCTCGTCATGATCTGCCCGATAAACTTCTGCTTGTTCTCAATGAGCTGCCATGAATAGCTGTCGAAGGTACCTTCCGTCACATACCGGATAATCTTGACCTTATCATTCATGTTTCCCTGTCGTAAAATACGACCTTCCTGCTGTTCAATGTCAGACGGACGCCAGGGCACATCCAAATGGTGTAATGCAATCAGTCTGTCCTGTACGTTGGTTCCGGCTCCCATTTTGGCAGTAGAACCCAACAAAAAACGAACCTGTCCGCTTCTTACCTTTGCAAACAGCTCCGCTTTCCTTGTTTCCGTATTGGCATCATGGATAAATGCGATTTCTTCCAGTGGGACACCCTTCTCTATCAGTTTGCCCCGAATGTCCTCATAAACATTGAATGTACCATCTCCTTTCGGTGTCGATAAGTCACAGAAGATAAGCTGTGCCGACTTCTGTTCCTTTGTTTCCTCCCATATCTCAAATGCCTTGTCCACACAGGTGGTAGCTTTGGAATTATCCTCATCGGGAAGCATATCGTTGATCAAACGCTGGTCTAATGCAAGTTTTCTACCGTCATTGGTGATTTTGAGCATATTGTCAACGTGTGGCTCTACCTTCCTATCACGAACAGCCTCCGCACGATCCGCAAGGGACTGTACCATTTCTTTCTGGTATTCGCTCGGTTTCAACACCACATTTTCGTACTCTGCTTCCGGTACAGGCAGCTTTAGCATATCCGGTGTCTGAATATCCGCACTTTCCTTGAAAAGTGAAATCAGCTCCGGCAGATTGAAGAACTTGGCAAACCTTGTCTTTGCCCGGTATCCGGTTCCTTCCGGTGCAAGCTCTATAGCGGTCTGCGTTTCTCCGAAAGTAGCCGCCCAACTGTCGAAATTACCAAGACCAAGCTTCTGGAGCGTATTGTATTGCAAATAGCGCATATTCGTATAAAGCTCAGTCATACTGTTGGAAATCGGTGTACCTGTTGCAAAGGTAATACCCTTGCCACCTGTCAGCTCGTCCATGTACTGACACTTTGCAAACATATCCGAGGACTTCTGTGCTTCTGTCTGTGCAATGCCCGCCACGTTCCGCATCTTGGTGTATAAAAAAAGGTTCTTATAGTTGTGGCTCTCATCTACAAACAGCCTGTCAACACCAAGCTGTTCAAAGGTTACTACATTGTCCTTGCGGGAAGTATCGTTTAATCGGCTCAGCCTTGCGTTTAATGATTTTTTCGTCTTTTCCATCTGTTTAATGGTGTAACGCTCGCCCTTTTCCGCCTTGACCGCTTCGATTGCCATTTCTATTTCCGTTATCTGCCGCTCAATCATGGCAGCCTGTCTTTCCATTGAAAGCGGTATCTTTTCAAACTGCGTATGCCCGATAATGACCGCATCATAATCCCCGGTTGCAATACGGGAACAGAATTTCTTACGGTTGGCAGGCTCAAAATCTTTCTTTGTGGCAGCTAAAATATTTGCACCCGGATACAGGCGCAGGAAATCACTCGCCCACTGCTCTGTTAAATGGTTCGGTACGACAAATAAGCTCTTTTGGCAAAGCCCTAACCGCTTGCTCTCCATTGCTGCAGCAATCATTTCAAAGGTCTTACCTGCACCCACACAATGGGCAAGCAGGGTATTATCGCCGTAAAGCTGATGTGCCACCGCATTAAGCTGATGCGGTCTTAATGTAATGTCCGGTGTCATGCCCGGAAACTTTAGGTGGGAACCGTCATACTCTCTCGGTCTGGTGGAATTGAAAAGCTCGTTGTACTTGGCACACAAGGTCTGTCTGCGCTCCGGATCACGAAATACCCAGTCCTTAAAGGCTTCCCTGATAGCTTCCTGTTTCTGACTGGCAAACGTGGTTTCCTTTTTGTTAAGAACTCTCTTTTCCTTCCCATCTTCCTCTATCGTATCAAAGATACGGGTATCACGAAGGTTTAAGGAATCCTCCAGAATGCGGTAGGCATTTGCCCGGCTCGTTCCGTAGGTCATATTGACAAGGGAATTGCCACGATCCGCATTTTTGCCCTTTACGTTCCACTGTCCTGTCACATCGGAATACTGCACCCCTACAAGGTTACGGTCAAAAAGGTAATCTGGTGTTTCAAAGGTTTCCCGCATGAAATCCTCGATGTACTTAGGCTCAATCCATGTGGCACCGATACGCACCTCAATCTCGCTTGCATCAAGCTCCTTTGGCTGAACGCCCTCAAGGGCTGTAACATTGATTGCAAACTCCGGACGGTTCTCTGCAAATACCCTTGCGGTTGCCAGCTTCTCCCTGACATTGCCGCTTAAATACTCGTCTGCGGTTTCCCACTTTTCTGTGACCGGGTTCTGGAAGATCACTCCGGCAAGTTCCTTTGCCACTTCTTCCTCGCTTTTTCCCGTAAGCTCCGACATATAGGCTAGATCTACCCTTGCTTTTTCCCCTAATGACACCGCCAGTGCTTCACTTGCGGTATCCACGCTTGTGACAACCTCTGCTTTTTTAATGGTTCGCTTGGAAAACATATCAGCCTTGCCTTTGAAGTTGCCCTCATCGTCTAATTTCTCCAATGAACAAAGCAGACAATAACTTGAGTCCTGATTAAACGCTCTCTTATTGGTCTGTGAATTGATCAGACCGTATTTCTTGGAAAACGCATCATACAGCTCATTAAGCTCTGCCTGCTTGCTCTTAATCATATCTTCCGGGTACTCGTTTAATTGATAGTCAATCAGCTCCTGTGTGCAGTCACGAATCTGCACCATGCCTTTCATGCGCTGCTCCATCGTTTCTGATACGTCCACAGGCTTCATAATGGAATTTTCCCGGTAATACACCCTCTCGTCCACGATAGTATAACTGTAATTCTTCACGCCTGGATCGGCGGGGATTGCTTCTCTTGCCAGCTCATCGTCAAGCTCATCGAACTCTACCTCGTCAATGCTGCCCTCGATATGGGATATAGCCTTTTCAAGCTGCTTGGATAGAGGAATGGCTGTATCCGGTGTACAGGTGGCTTCCATGCCAAACTGCCCGCTGACCATTTCCATTTTTCCCATAATCATTTCCGGGTGGTCTGCAAAATACTGGTTCATGGCTATGCCATCTTCATTTTCACAAAGATGCACCCAATCCGGCTCGATGTCGATTACCCTGTCACGCTTCTTTAAGAAAAGAATGTCCGAAGTGACCTCCGTCCCCGCATTTTCCTTAAAGGCTGTGTTGGGAAGCCTGATTGCTCCAAGAAGCTCCGCTCTCTGCGCAAGGTACTTTCTGACTTCCGGGCTTTTCTTATCCATTGTTCCCTTTGAGGTGACAAATGCCACTACGCCGCCCGGTCTGACCTTATCTAAGGCTTTGGAAAAAAAATAATCGTGTATGAGAAAGTTATGCTTATCGTAGGCTCTGTCTGCTACCTTGTACTGACCGAATGGCACGTTTCCGATTGCAACATCAAAGAAATCGTTTGGATAATCTGTCTTTTCAAATCCTGTAATTTTCACATCGGCATTCGGGTATAGCTGCCTTGCAATTCTTCCGGTAATTCCGTCCAGCTCCACACCATAAAGCCTGCTCTCCTGCATATTTTCCGGCAACATACCGAAAAAGTTTCCAATACCCATTGCCGGCTCCAAGATGTTTCCTTTTGAAAAGCCCATTCGTTCCATCGCATCATAAATTGCTTTGATAATTACAGAGCTTGTATAGTGCGCATTTAAGGTACTTTCCCTTGCTGAATCGTATTCCTCGGCTGACAACAGGCTCTTTAATTCCTGATATTCACTTGCCCAATTCGCTTTGGTTTCATCAAAGGCATCGGCAAGACCGCCCCAGCCTACATATTTTGCTAAAATCTCCTGTTCTTCTGGTGTGGCAATACGGTTTTCGCTCTCAATCTTTTCAAGCGTTCTGATAGCTTCCACGTTCTGACGGAATTTTTCTTTTGCCGCAAAGCCTTTTCCGGCACTTTCCTCTGTTTCCGGAGCAATGTGGAAGTTGACTGCACCCGATTTGTCAATCTGTGGCTGTTCCTTTGGCGCTTCTGCTTCATTCTGCGGCTCTGGTTCGGCAATCACTTCACTTTCTTGCATTGGATTGGACAATTCTTCATTTTTCTGTTCATATTCACCCCATACTCTTTGGGAAACAGCAGAAAAATAAGGAGATTCTTCTTCCATAATGCTGAAGCGAATCTCCTCCATGTCCTCAAGGCTCTTTGCCCCGGCTATTTTATCATGGTACTTAAAATATAATGCTTCCCTGCCAAGAATACCCTCCAATCGTGCCAGTTCAGGCTCCGGCATACGTTCCCAAATATCATTCTTCTCCGTATGAATGGTAAAGCCTTCTCCGTCATCATGGTACTCAAGCGTATATTGCAGCTTATCATGTTCCCCACGAATATCACACTCAAAATCATAGACTGTTGTTCGTGTACCTCTGATATATTCCCGGTCTATCAATACAAGGTTTTGAACATCATCCGCAGTCAAAGGCTGTTCTTCTGTCTGCTCTATGGAAGGCTCTCCCTCATAACGTGACGCATACTGTCTGGCATCCTTTAACAGACCGTCCATCTCCAGAGCTTTTTCTGTTTCGCCACTGATTGTCTGCATCATTACATAGTCTGCCGCTTCTGCAAAAAGGAAATCATAGACCTCTTTTCCTTCTAAAGTACGCTCATCGTCAGTAATCGTGACCGCCTGTGTTTCCTCGTTCCAGCCAACCACATCTTTCCGGTCTAATGCTCCGCAGATTTTAACCACAGCCGACATTTCAGACAGCCTTTCATTTAACTGCTCTATGTCTGATTTTTCGGTTTCCGGTGCTTTTGCTTCTCCTTCAGAAATGGTTTCTATTTCTTCCCTCTCCGGTACAGGCTGTTTTTCCGGCTCCCTGTCCAATTCCTGATACCGCCTTGCCTGATTGGTAAAACCGTCAAGCACAGCCGGATGCGAGGTTACAATCAGATCTCTCGTATTCCATTCTGCACTCGGTACAATGCCCTTTGCCCATTCCTTGTTATTGACAGAAAAGCGTCCGTCATGGGATAAGTGTGTAATAGTGTTGGCAAGAACATATTCCACACGCTCCTTTCCATACTGCTCAATCACACCCTTTGCGGTATCTCTTGGAAGCGTGGCACCGTCAAAGTTCTCTGCAATCGCCTTCTCAATGGCTTCCTTACATTCTAGGCGAGTACCATGCTCTAACTTCTCCTGTTCTTTTTGCATGGCTTTCTCTGCCTGTTCCTGTTTATACTGTGCATAGGCTTCCTTTCCCTCCGGCGAAAGGTATTTATCTGCCTGCACAAGCTCCCGGATACGTTTCTCCACTACATTCCAGTTTAAAAGCACCTTTGTGTAAGGATTGCCATAGTTACCTTTCTCCAGACGGATACCTTTGGCATCGTGATCCTCGTGCCCACTGTCACTTCCCGGAAGTGCATGGGAACTTCCACCCGCACCATATTCATTTTTCAGAAAAGCAATGTTGTCTTTCTTGTCATGCCCTTCCATGAAATACTCATAGATACGGAACTTTCCATGTTCAAAGCCGCTTCCACCTGTCAGCCTGTAATCAATCTCGTCCTGTGTGATAAAATCCTCATTCCTTACCTCTACCGTATCAAGTGCCGGAAATTCTTTCTTTTCCACACCTAAATCCGCAAGCTGTTCTAATAAATAATTCGGTCTTTTCACATACCGCCATTTAATCTGCTTTTCTCCGCTGTCAAGCTGTGCTTTTGCCTTTTCAAGCTCATCCTGAATCAGTTCTCTGCCCTCAGTGGTGGATAAAAGCTCACATAGCCTTTCCATGCTTGCCGGGTAGTTAGAAAATTTAAGCTCCAGACTCTCCGGCATTTCCGATATACCATCACGGAAGAAATTGTTAATGTCCGTAGCAATTCTCTCACGCTCCACCGCATCCACAAGAAATACTTCATTGGTACTCATATAAGTACCCTTCTCCACCATAACACGGATATGGCTTTCCACTTCGCTCCAGCTCATCACTGCAAGGGTATTTTCCTTTGCCGATGTACCATAACTGATACGCATACCCATTTCATCAAACCACAGTGAAACAGGATTTCCGTCAAACTCAAAACCTTTTCCGGTGGTCTTATACTCGTTCTTTAAAAATTCTGCCATTTCTTCCGGTGTCTTACCCTGCTGATACTTGGCATAGATACGTTTTCTGCTGTTATCCCTACCGCCGCCACTGCGCAAGATACTGTCAATCTGCTCCTGTGGCAAAGAAAAAGCAGCGGGCATGGTATATTGAATACTTGCTTCCGCTGCTGCGATTGTGCCGACCTGTTCCTCAAAGCTCGGAAACAGGCTTAACTGCTGATAGGTTCCCTCCGGCTGTTCGATATTTAACTGTATATCAGTTCCGTCATCACGATCTCCTCTGCTGAGTGTACGATGCTGTTCATCTTCGCTACCCAGAGCATCTGATTTTCTGCTTTCATCTGCTCCGTTATCCCCTCTCTCTCCTTCATCTGTCCGGTCAGAAGCTCCATTCTCTCCTCTGCCTGCTCCTGTATCATTAACAGGTGTTCCTTCAGCTTCCCGTTCAGAAGAAGTCCCGTATATACTCCGTTCTTGTGTTCCTGTAAAAACTTCTTCCTCATCAGTCCGTACTTCGTCAGTACCTCCTTCGGCTGTTCGTCCATTACTACCATCGGTATCTGATAATCCCCGTTCTTCTCGTATGTCAGATTCATCATATTTGCTCCTTTCCCCGGCTTCTCCGGTCTGTGTGATAGATTCTCCGTCTTGGCTTTCGCTTTCACGCTTTAAAGCATTGTAGCGTGTTTCTGAGGTATTTGCAAGTCCTTTTTGAACAGAATTTTCCGCTGTGTGGTTTTTTGCATTCTCCCTCTCATACACACCGATTGCTTTGCCTATCTCCATCAGGATAGGCTTTGATAAATCGGACACGTTGCTACCAAGCTGTGACAGCGTTTCCACTGTGTTAAACTCATGGATATAAGGGAAATTTATTTCTTCGGCAAGCTCACTCTCCTCCATGCCACACCGCTTTAAAACGGTATAGGCAATACTGTCAGCAAGGGTTTCCCGTATCCTTACTTCTATATTCAGCTCGTCCAGTTCCTCTAAAAAGCTCCCTTCCTTTAAGTATTCCATATCCGAAGCAAGCTCCTTATAACAGTCCTCTGCAATACGTCCGGCGATCTCCCGGATACGTCCCACAAACCCGGCTTCCATGTCGGTATCCCCATAAGTCTTTTCCAAACGGGAAAGCACCGCTTCCATGTGTTCCTCACGCATCTCCCAAAGGTTAGGGAATTGTCCGATTCTTCTTGCCTTGTGAACGTCTGATATGTCAAAGACATATTTCAAACCGGAAAAACTGTCCTCATCAATCAGCGCAATGCCCTTTGCACCTTTGTTTACCCAACAGTGCATCTTTTCATTCCATATCTCTATGGAAGCACAGGCGGTTGCATCCGGTCTTTGGGCATAGATTAAAAGCTGTTCCTTGAACGGATATTTGTACAGTCCGGAAGCAGTATTTAAGTACCGCCTCCAGCTTTCTTCATTCCGCACGACTTCTTTTGCTGTTTCCTCTGCCAGTGCGGAAATCAATTTATATTTTCTCATGATAAACCTCCGTAAAAAAGGCTGTAAGGCACTTTAAGCACCCTACAGCCTGTGACCAGTTACTTATCGGCATCAAGCGTAAAAACCATGCTCCTCAATGCCTTTTTCCAGAATACAGTTGATCAGTTCCTCCAACTCCACGTTGTTAATCTCGCTGACAACGATCAGCTTGGCAAGGGTATCCTTCGGAACAGATACCGCATAACGCTCCTCATCTGCACGAAGCTCATGCACACAGATACCAAGTCCGTCTGCAATCTTGCACATAACACCAAGTTCAGGCTCCTTAACTCCTGCCATAATGTCAAGGATTGTTCTCTCCGGCACACCGGAAATTCTGGAAAGCTCCGCAATCCCGATTTCTTCCTCTTTCATCACATTTAATAATTTGTCTCCTGTTGTAAACATATCCCTTTCCTCCCTACTCTGCTTTTCTTCCAAATGAAAATGTATCTTCTTTTTCCTTTTTCGGGGCAAATCTGCCTTTGACTTCCAAAAGCCTTTTTTCCATAATGGAGAACATGGCTTCCACCTGCTCCTGTGTGTACTCATAATTGGTGCGGTTGGAAAGGTTCTCAAGCCTACCGATTGCATCAATGACTTTGTTCACACGATACTCCCCAAGACGGACAAACTTGTCCGCCTTGCTCTCATTGTCCTGTACTTTCTTTGTTTCTTCTGCTCCCATTGTTACGTCCTCCTTTTATTTTTTCTTTCCTGTAAATTTCTTATTGGGAAACTCCATGACAAACTTAAACTGCACTCCGGACTTTTCTTCTCCGTCCTTTGTGTAGTGGTATTCTTCCGTACCGCTCGGAATGATATAGGCATCGTATTTCTTGCCCGCCTTGCTTGTAAGCCCCTTTAACAGCGTCTTTTTCCCGGTAAGCAGGCTTTCCACCTGTTCATCTGACAGGGCAACACCCATGATCCGGCTTACATTCATGCCACACTTATTCTTACAGAAAGCTCCGTATTTTCCCTTTACCACCTCTCCGCCGCAGTTTGAGCATTTACCAAGCACCTTCTGCTCCTGTGCGAACATTTTTTTCTGCTCGTCACTGACTTCGTGGTAGGTGTGGATTAAGTCAGATACCATTGTTTCAATATCTGCCATAAAGTCCTCACGCTCCATCTCTCCCTTTGCAACAAGGGTAAGGGCATTTTCCCAGTCAGCGGTAAGTTTCGGGGACTTCACCACATCGGGAAGCACCGTAATCAGCTTTATTCCGTTCTCTGTGGGGATCATCTGCTTTTTCTCACGCTTCACAAAACCGTCCTTGACTAACTTCTCGATAATGTCTGCTCTGGTGGCAGGTGTGCCAAGTCCTTTGCGCTCTACATCATCTCCCATGTCCTCACTTCCGGCTCGCTCCATTGCGGACAAAAGGGAATCTTCCGTAAAGTGCTTCGGCGGTGTGGTGTAATGTTCGCTAATCTTCGTCTGTACCCCGTTAAAGGTCTGCCCCTTTGAAAGCTCCGGCAGTTTCTTATCCTCCTGCTCCTTATCTTCCATGGTCTTAAAGGAACGTTTAAAGGTATCTTCAAAATCTTTCCACCCGTTTTTTAAGACCGACTTGCCGGAAGTGGCAAAGGTGTAACCACCACAGGTAAGCTCTGCTTTAACCGTTTCATAAAGATGTTTCTCCCCCGTAGCACACAGCAGTCTGTTGGCCACAAGGGATAAAATCTTTCGCTCCGTTTCCGGCAGTGCTGCAAGGTCAGCTTTGGCAATCTCCATTGTAGGAATAATCGCATGGTGGTCTGTAACCTTTTTGCTGTTTAACACACGCTTAATATCCGGATTAAACATCATATTTTCCTCAAACAGAATGGAACTGAAAATCGCTTTGATTACGTTTCCGGCAGTCTGCTCCATATCGTCAGACAGATACTGGCTGTCCGTTCTCGGATAGGTACACAGCTTTTTTTCATAAAGGCTCTGGGTGTACTCTAAGGTCTGTTTTGCAGTAAACCCGAATAAACGGTTTGCATCCCTCTGGAGCGTGGTAAGGTCATAGAGCTTCGGTGATGCCACCGTCTTTTCTTCCTTTACCACAGACGTAACAAGAGCCTGTCCATTCCGACAAGCTCCTGCAATCTGTTCCGCTTCTGTTTTGCTGTCAATCCTCTCTGTTGCTGCATCCACGCCGCCGCAGAGGATGTGAGCCATGAAATACTGCTCTTTCTTGAAATTCATAATCTTGCTCTCACGTTCCACAAGCATTGCAAGGGTAGGTGTCTGTACTCTGCCCACCTTTAACACCTTGCCGCCATATAAAACGGTAAAAAGCCTTGTACCGTTGATACCCACAAGCCAGTCCGCTTCCTGTCTGCAAAGTGCAGAATGGTATAAATGCTCGTAGTCACTTCCCGGCTTTAAATTCTCAAATCCTTCTCTTATGGCACTCTCCTCCATGGAAGAAATCCATAAGCGTTTCATCGGTTTGCTGCATCCCGCCTGTTCATACACCAGACGGAAGATAAGCTCTCCTTCCCGTCCGGCATCGGTGGCACACACTACCTCATCCACTCTGCTGTCATGCAAAAGACCATAAAGCACATCGTACTGCTCTTTGGTATCCTCCTTAATCTCATACTGCCAATGTTCCGGATTAACGGGAAGGCTCTCAAAAGTCCATTTCTTCCACTGATCTCCATAGCTTTCCGGTTCTGCAAGCTCTATTAAATGTCCCACGCACCAGCTTACAAGATAGCCGCCGCCCTCAAAATATCCGTCCTGTCTGTCTAAGGCTCCCAATACATCTGCTATGCTTTTCGCCACACTCGGCTTTTCTGCGATTACTAACTGCATTTATTCGTCCTCCTCATCGTCTTTCTCAAAAAAATCGTCCTCTGTGTCCTCGGTTTCGTCCTCATCTTCCAAGACTTCTTCTTCCTCGTCCTCCTCATCATCTTCATCAATAAACTGCTCTTTCTTTTTCTTTACCACCTTGAAATAGTAGCCTGCGCCGATGCCAATAACTGCAATGATGCCAAGTACAATATAGGTTCCCCTCGGATTATCGGTCTGTGCGGGCTGTTCTTCTTCCGGCTCCTCTGTGCCTTCTTCCATACTTTCCTCGCCATCCTCCGGCAATTCTTCTGTTCCCTCAGTATCCGTTTCTGTGTTGTTGTTCGGCAGTGCGCCGTCACTTACCGGAATTGCAGACTCCAGTGCAGCGGAATTTTTCGGAAGCGTTTCGCTGTTTTCCGTTGTTGTATTTAATAAATCATTTTCGCTGATCTCTGTCAGGAAGTAGACCATTTCCTCATCCCCGTCCCTGTCGATAATCAGATAAAACACCTTATCACTTGCAGTCTGAATGGTGTAAAACTCTTTCCCTTTCTCCGACTGTTCTGCATTATTTTCTGCCTGCTCCGAAGCATCTGCTTCCTGCATGGCAGCTTTTTTCTGTTCTGCAAGACTGGTTTCCGATGTGGTATTGCCCTCACTGTCCGTTTTCGTATGCTCTGTTACCTGTCCGGTTGCTGAGGAAGGCTTGGTTGCTTCTGCACTGACCGGGAGCTGTTCTGCAGGATTGCTTTCGTTACTGTCCTCCGCTTCCGGATCGGTGTAATACGGATTGGCTGTCTTATAGACCTCTGACATATTTCCGGCATTATCCATTGCGGAAATGGTAAAATACTGATACCCTGCATCAAACTGTTGCAGACGGATATTCAAAACGCCATTCGTCAGCTCGGTAAATTCATAACCATTCACATAGACTGCCTTGATACCGGAATCCGTATCGTGTGCTTGTACGCTTAACAGACCATCGCTAACCGCCGCATTTAAGGTTGGCTTGGTAAAATCAAAGCACTTGATGTAACGGTTCTTCTCGTAGGTATTGCCCTTCTGGTCTGTCACAAGCACATAGACGGTGCAGTTTTCCGAAATCTCCACATACATATCCTCTGTGATGTCTGTCCAGCTTCCATTCTGTGCGACTTTCGCCTGTACGCTTTTTACGGTAAAGTTGCCTGACTTTGCCACATCTTCAACTAAGACAGGTACCTTTGTGGTATCATTGTGCCACCCTGTCGGTGTATTGATTGTGATTTTCACGTTGGTATTCACATACTCACAAAGACTGTAATCCTCTTTGCAGACCTCACATTCCTTATCCACCGAGTACTGTGAGCATTTTTCCTTACAGGCACATTCCGGTGTGGGAATGTCATTGCCGGACACCGTAGAGCTTTCCTGTTCACTTTCGCTTTCTTCCTCATTTCCCGTAGACGGTGTTTCCGTTTCACTCTCATTTTCCTCTGCATCCGTATCCTGTGCCTGTACCGATACGGTATTGCCGCTGTTTGCCATAAATGCCCCAATCGGCATACAGAACAATACTGCCGATAAGATAAGGGACATGATCACCTTAACTGATAACTTTTTCTTCATTTCCTGTTCTCTCCTTTTCTTTTTGTGCTAATAACTGCAAAATCTCGTCCTCGCTGAATTTGATAAGTAATTGCAGCTTCTCGGACGAGATTTTATGCTTTTCGATAATATCCAGTTTTTCAGCTCTTTCCGCCATACGTTTTTCTTCTTCCAGGTTCTTTAACTTTGCCTGCATGGTGGCAAGCTGTTCTTTTGTCTTTGTGATTTCCTTTTCTATTCTCTGGCTTTTTGTCATAGTATCTCACTTCCTCTAATTCAATCTTCCAAAACTGTAAAAATGGCTCTGCCAGTACGGAGTGTTAATGGAAGCATATTTGATTGGATCGCCACAGTGTATCATTACCCCGTTGCCGCAGTAGATGCCTACATGACTGACTGCACCTGCTGAATTATAGGTGCCTGTGAAAAAGATAATGTCTCCCGCTTTCGCTTCGCTTGCCGATACGGGAGTACACTGGTCATAAATGCCCTGTGCGGTTGTTCGTGGCAGATTGTGTACGCCGCTGTTGGTAAATACCCAGCACACAAAACCGGAACAGTCAAAACTTGTGGACGGAGACGAACCGCCCCATACATACGGATAGCCTAAATACTTGGCTGCTTCCTCCATAAGTGCCTGTACGGTTGCATCATCATAGGAATCCGGTGGTATGGCATTTCCCGGCGCACCGCCGCCACCTCCCGGACTTTCACCATAAAGCGTTCCCTCGCCTACATCAAAATAAAATAATGGATTATAATACTCTCCGTTATATAAGCACTCGATATGCAAATGGCTTCCGGTACTGCTTCCGGTGTTTCCCGTAGTTCCGATTACCGTCCCTTTGGTTATGCTCTGACCTGCACTGACACTCAGGCTGTCCATGTGGGCATATTTTGTGGTGTAACCGTCTTTTTCGATGACCACATAATTCCCGTAATAGCTGTCATAAGCTGCTGTCGTGACTGTACCGTCATGGGCTGCATAAACGGTTGTGCCTGTAGGCACTGCTATATCCACGCCCCGGTGCAGTTCCTCATTTCCGGTGTTCGGGTTCTTGCGGTATCCATAATAGCTTGAAATATAGTTATACCAGTACAGATCAAGCGGAGAAGCAAACTGCTGTAAAAGCCCGCCTGTTTCTGCATACATGGCATAAATCTCTGTCTGTTCTGCATCCATCTTTCCGGCAACAATGGTTTCCAATGGTTTGACCGTAAGCACTACCCTTAATATGCTGACTTCGTATTCCTCCTCTTCCTCGTATTCGTATTCTTCCTCTGTCTCCTCTCCTGTTACCGGATCAGTAACAGTGCGTGTACCTGTCTTGGTTACTGTCCTTGTCCTTGTTTCCGTATCCGGTGTAAGAGTCAGCGTATACATCTCATCAAAAAGAGCCTGTACCTCGCTTTCCACCTCACTTGCAGTAAACTCCGTATGGACAGCCGATAAATACCCGATCAGCGTAAACGGATTGTGCCCGATTTCCCCCAGATTATAGGAATACTCATCATATCCCGGATAATCGGTTTCGATGTTGTCAATCTCATTCTGAAGGTCAAGCTCCAGTCTGGTAAACTGCAAGTCTGTCGCATCAATCTCTGCCGGTTCGCTCAAATAGCTTGCCGCAAGCACCGTAGACTGCGTATCTGCAAACATCGCCCCACAGGACGATACCGAGGTCATAATCATAATAAGAAGCACCGCCATGATACCAACCGTTATGAGAACACCCGCATTTTTGCTTGCAATCTCCTGTAACTTCTTTGCTATGGCGGTTGCAGTATTGGCAGTCTTTGACACTGCTTCCTGTGCCGCTTTTGTGGCAGCTCCCTTCTGTCTTGCTTTCATATACTCCCGTTTGATGCGCTGTTTCTGTAAACGCTTCTGCAATGCTTTTTTCTGCATCTGCGGGTTTTCCTCTAAAAACTTCTGGTACTGGAAGTTGACCTCTTTCTGAAACTGCTTTTTTTCCAGCTTCGCTATCTTCGCCCGCTGTCTTGCTTCCTTTCCCTTATAGTGCCTTTTTACAAAGTCAAACAGTTCCTCAGCCTTCTGCTCCGTTTTATGGGCACCTTCCACAGCAGAGTTTTCTTTTTCGTTCTCGGCAATTTTGCCATGCACGAAATTTCTGCTTTCAGTCTGCATTCGCCGCATGGTGGTCTTAGAAAGGCTCTCCTGCTTAAAAGGCTTCTCCTTATCCAGCGGAACAACCACATATTTCCCCTTGCCCGTTTCCTCGTCAAAGACTCTCTGCAAGGTATATTCCCGCTTCTTGGGAAGTTTTCCTCTAGCCTTTTTGACCTTCTCTGCGGCTTTCTGCGCCTGTTTCTGTTTCTTTTTTAATTTCTCGCTTCCGGTAAACTCCGAAGCACGATCCTCCGAAAAGACCTTTCCGGCATCTTCCGTAAAAACGGTATCTTTGGCTTTCTCCCTGTGTTTATGCTCTCGCTGCACACGCTTTTTGTGGTATTTGCCCTTTTCCTGTGACTGCCTGTAAGTGTCCCTGCGGTGGTAATCCTCTTTTTCTTCCTGCCTTTTCCCGTTTTCCTCCGTCTGACCGGAATTATCCTGTCCGGAAAACGTGTTCCCGGCTTTGGTAAATGCCGCCTTTTCCTCCTGTCCCTTATCGGCACCGGACTTCTGGACATTTTGCCCAAAAGTTTCCCCATACTCCTTTTTCGCATGGCTTTTCGATGCGCCGGGCTTTTGTGAAGCTCCTGTTTTCTCCTGAAAGACAGCGGAAGCTCTCGGCTGAAAATCTAAGCCGCCGCTTTTTTGAAAGTATGGATTGCCTTCCTTTTGAAATTCTTTCACAGCCTTTTTATGGGAAGCGGTACTTTTTCCTGTCTTTTTATCTGCCATTAACTCGCCTCATCTTTCTTAACTGCTTCCTCCGGTTTGGTGTTCATAATCGCATAGGTCTTGGTGTTTGTCGGATACTTGTCAACAAACGGGATAACCACGTTGTCAAACAGGATCAGACCGCTCCCCGGCTCAGAATTGGTTACATGGGCAAGCTGCTTTTCGGAAAGTCCTAACTTATCTGCAAGGATTGCCTGATCCTTTGCGTTCTGGTTTAACAGATACACAAAGTCACTGTTACCCAGGATACCCTCGATTTCCTCTGAACGTAAGAAGTCACCCACGTTCTGGGTAAGCCCTGTCGGGATACCTCCCCACTTTCTGAAACGCTTCCAGATTTCCACAGAGTAAATGGCAGTCTGCTTTTCCTTTAACAGAAGGTGGAACTCATCACAGTAATAACGGGTGGCAATCTTACGCTCCCTGTTCTGTGATACCCTGTTCCATACTGCGTCCTGTACGATCAGCATACCAAGCTCTTTTAACTGTTTTCCCAAGTCCCTGATGTCAAAACAGATGATACGGTTCTGTGAGTCCACGTTGGTACGGTGGTTAAAATAATTCTGCGAACCGCTTACATACAGCACAAGGCTGTTGGCAATTCTGACTGCCTTTGCCTTTGCTTCCTTTGCAAGCTCTTTTTCCACGTTTTTCGGCTCATATTTTAATAGTGCATTGTATAAGTCCTCAAGGATAGGCATATTCTCCGGTACAGGGTTTTCAAAATAGGTATCGTAAATATGACGGATACATTCGTCAATGATACCCTTCTCATCATTCTCCAGACCGTCCTTTCCTCCAGCAATCAGATCACACAGGGTAATGAGAAAGTCACTCTTTAATTTCAGAGCTTCCTTATCCCCTTTATGGGATAACTGAATATCCATCGGGTTTAAATAGTCTTTGGAATCAGTGGCAAGTCTTATGACCTGTCCCTTTAGTGCCTGTACCAACGGGAAATACTCTCCCTCCGGATCACAGATGATAATGTCATCTCTTGTCATAAGGAAACATGATAAAATCTCCCTCTTTGCACTGAATGACTTACCGGAACCCGGCGTTCCGAGTATCACGCCATTTGGTGTACGGAGCCTTTTGCGGTCTGCCATAATCATGTTGTTTGAAAGGGCATTTAATCCGTAATAAATTGCCGGAGCAGGCATGAACAGCTCCTGTGTGCAGAACGGAACTAAAATAGCAGTGCTTTTCGTTGTCAGCACTCTCTCAATTCCGGTATCATTGCACCCAATCGGTGCGGATGCCATAAGTCCCTGTTCCTGTAAATACTGCAAGCATCGTAAGTTGCAGTTTGCCTGCTGGATAATGCCGGACACTCTCTGCGTGATGTTCTCAAGCTCCCTTTTTGTCTTTCCGTAACAGGTAATCAGGAAGGTCATTTTGACAATCTTCTGGTTGCTCGTGTTCAGATCGTCTAAAAGTTCTAAGGTGTCCTTTTCATAAGTGATGATGTCCGTAGGTAGAATGTCCATATCGTAGCCACTGCGGACAGCCTTTTTCTGCTCCTCAATCTTCATTTTCTGAATGTTCGTCAAAGCTCCCTTTAACATCTTGATTGCCTTTACCGGGTCCATCGTCTGCATGTGCATGGTAATGGTAAGGTTATCATCAATGTCAAGGAGCTTCTTTAACAGCTCGTCATTAAATCTCGGTGCGATAATATCCAGATAGTGAACACTTCCGTACATACTGCCGGACTTAAATCTGCTCGGATAGCGGAAATCAAACCCCGGCGGTGCAATATAGTCTTTTACACTCTTGCCGGACTCTGACAGTTCCTTAAATGAAAAACGGAAAGGCTCCATCGTTCCCTGATTAAAATACTCATGCAGGATACGAAGTCTTTCCTTTCCGTCAAGTGACCGGGTATTCGTGCCGATGTTATTTAAGTTTCGGATAACATCTTTCTCGATATTATTCAGTTTGTTCCTTGCTTCCTTGTATCCGGTGCTTTCCACACCAAAAATGAGATACTTTGACTTGATGATACCGTTGTTTCCCTTTGCCGACTGATGCTTCAACATCTTTGTGTATTCCTCACGAATATCGTCAAAATCATCATCCTGCAAAGGTATGTCAAACTGCTCCGCAAGTGCCTGTTCATTGACCTGCCTGTTGAATAGGAACAGTTCAAACTTAATGGACGGATCAAAGTAATTGATGAGCTTACTGTACTCCTCTAAAATATCTCCCTGGTCTTCTACTTCCAGAAGGTCATAGTTGATGTCGTAAAACTCCACCATCTTCGTGTAAAAATTATGTGTTACCTGACAGATACCATCACGAAACATCTTTTTGAAGGTAATGGTTTTCTGTGCAGTATCCGGCTTTGCCTGTTCCTTCCCGTTTCCGGCAAGGATACGTCTAAGCTCCACTAACCGCTTCTTTTCCGAAAAAGTAAGTCCGGCTCTGCTTGCCGCCTTCTTATTTTCCGGCATTCTGCGGTTTTCGGCTTGCGCCTTTTGCTTTTTCTTCAAGGTAGCGCACCTCCTTCTTTATTTTTTCTCTTTCCTCCAACTGCTCGTAGAGGTTTTCCGATTTATAAGGACGTATCCCCGGTGTAAGCATCTTCTGCCGTATCATAAAGTACAGAAGTTTTTCTGCCGGAAACCCGTCCCTTTCGTACATTGCCAAAAAGAAAAATGGCAGCATCACTCCCACCATGATAAGGGCTGCCGCCTGTGTTCCTAAAACTCCCTTTGTAAGAAAATACAAGGGAACTCCGGTAATGGCAGCTCCGCTAAAACAGATGATCTGTCTTTTGGTAAGATTTAATGCTACTTTTGTTTTGATGCCACTCAGGTCTTTTGGCACTGGTACTGATATTGCCATAGTCTGCTCCTTTCGTGTGCATACCCATATATGGGCAACGCCCACCATGAATTAGTGAGCGTTAAAAATTGATTTTGATAAGGAACCTGTCTTGAATAAGCTGAAGCATAAGATTACGGTATAGGCTGCCACAGACCATAAGGCGCTGTGAAGGTTACTTGCCACTGCCACGCTTGCCACAAGCACAGCATAAATCGCCACACATACCATAATGAAAAATCCCTGAAATGCTAAAGCGATAAGTCCCTTTAGATAGTTGGTTCCGACTGTTCCCCATTCCCTGTTGGTTACGGTTGCCGCCGGAATTGGTGCTACTGATACATAAAGGTATATTTCAATCATACGTCCGTATAAAATGACGGTGATAAGGACGGACATGATTTTCATACACAGGCTGATGATCATGGTTTCCATGCCAAGTCCTATCAGCTCCCCAATCCCCATACTGTCAATCTGGCTGTTGAACATGGAAGTAAGCGTAGCCTGCACATCCAGACTCGTTGAGCCGGATATGGAAGCTGCCGCCTGTGTCACTACATGACTTCCCACGTCAAAGACCGCCATGACAATATCAAAGGTCTTAGAAAGTAAGCTGACAGCGATACAAGCCTTGAATAAAAAACGGAAGAACAGGCTCGTATCAAAGTCGTGCATATTGTTTTTGTCGATAACCATTGTGATCAGCTCATAGACCAGTACAAAGCTGATAATCATTCCCGCTATGGGGACGATGACATTTTCCGATAACGTCTGCACCATGCTGAAAATACCGGAGTTCCATGAGCTGGGTGTCTTGCTGACCTCCCCTGCAATCGTGCCTACCTTGTCATTCACATCGGTGAACATGGTTTCAAGGTTGGACAGCACCCACCCTTTCAGCATATCCTTTATGAAATCAGTGATCTTGTCAATGATTCCACCCATGAAGAACTATCTCTTATGAGAACAGTGTGGATAGCTGTGGAATCACCGTCTGCGCCACAATGATAATGCCCCCGCCAGACATAAGCTGCTTGATACCCTGTGACTTTGCTGATGTGTGATAAAGAAGTAGTAGAAGTGTAAAAAATTTTGCCGTTCCTATCCGGCGTTTGCGCATTGCGCCGGATAGGTCGGGCGGTCATTCGGGCAGGTCTACCTTGCCAACGAAAGAGTAATAAATATCAATGTCCTGTCTGCGTGTGCCGTTCTCGTCATAGCTGCACTCATGCACAACGATTTTCTCCACAAACTCACGCAAAAGGGTAGGGGTAAGTTCTTCAAAGCTGGTGTACTTGCGGACAACATTCATAAACTTTTCTGCGTTTACCGTGGCTTCCTGCGCTTTGGAAAGCTCTGCCCGGATAGCGGCGGCTCTCTCTTTCAGTTCTTTCTGCTCGGCTTCATAGTCTGCCGACAGCTCCGTGAAACGCTCGTCTGAAATGCGCCCGGTCACGCTGTCCTCATACAGCCGCTTGAAGATAGCGGATAACTCGCTGATACGCTTCTCGGCGGCTTCCAGCTCCTTTTTCCTTGCGGCGTTCCTGCGCTTGCCCCCGTCCTCGTTCTGCTCGATCAGCAGCTTCATAAACCGGGCTTCGTGCTTCGCTGCATAGCTGGTGACTTTCCGCAGATTGTCGGTCACTCCGGCGGTCAACAGGTCGGTGCGGATAAAGTGCGCCGTACAGTCACGGGTACGCTTCTTGTAGCTCCCGCAGATATAACAATCCTGCTTGCGGGTGGCGTTCTGGTAACGCTGCTGGTAAAGGACGCTGCCGCAGTCGGCACAAAAGAGTATGCCGGAGAATAAGCCCACTTCATCATAGCGGTTCGGGCGTTTGCGCTGCTTGCGTAACTCCTGCACACGCTCCCACATCTGGGTGTCAATGATAGGCTCATGGTGGTTCTCGAAAATCGCCTGTTTCTCAATGGGGTTCTCTACGCTGTGCTTGGTCTTGTAGGACGGCTTCTCCGTCTTGAAGTTTACCAGACAGCCCGTGTACTCCCTGTTTTCAAGGATATGTACCACGGTATTGGTCGCCCACTTGCACTCATAGCCGGGGTGGTAGCGGCGGGTGCTTCCCGTCCGACGGTATTCCAGCGTTCCCGGCGTGGGGATCTCCTGCTCTGTGAGCATACGGGCTATCTTGGTCGGCCCGTTCCCGGCAAGGCACAAGCTGTAAATCTGCCGCACAACAGGGGCGGCTTCCCCGTCAATGATAAAATTTTCGTCCTCGTCCATAAAGTAGCCGTATACGGGTTTGCTCGTGACGGGCTTCCCGCTCATACCCTTAGACCGTTTTACTGCTTTGATTTTCTTGCTCGTATCTCTCACCAGCCATTCGTTAAAAATGTTCCGCAGAGGGGCAAAATCATTGTCGCCCTGTGCGCTGTCCACTCCGTCATTGATAGCGATAAAGCGGACGCCTTTCTGTGGGAAAATCATTTCCGTATACATTCCCACTTGCAGATAGTTTCGCCCTAACCGTGACATATCCTTGACGATAACGGTGCCGACTTTTCCGGCTTCAATGTCCGCAAGCATGGCTTGAAAACCGGGTCTTTGGAAGTTCGCCCCAGAATAACCGTCATCTGTGTACCATTGCAGATTGGAAAAGCCGTTCTGCTTCGCATAGGTTTCAAGAATACGCTTCTGGTTTGAAATAGAATTGCTCTCACCTTGCAGCTCGTCCTCGTGGGATAATCTCGGATAAAGGGCGGTAATAAGGTTTCGGGTGGTCTGTCTTAACATAGTGTCCTCCATTTCCGACAGCCAGCCCCACTATTCCGTATGACTATCATACCACACGCCGGGGCTGGCTGTACAGTCCTTTCTGCTTCTTTACGTCCCGTCAAATTGCCGATTTTTGTGTAGCAGCTTCCGCTTCCAGCACTTTCAGCATTTTATCGGCGGCGGTGGCGGTGGTGTCCTGCTTGAAATAGCCGGAAACGACAAGGACAGAATTACCTATGCGGATTTCCGTCACGCAATCCGGGCGGCGGGTGCTGCGGTCATTCTTTGGGGTGTTGGTCATAGGCGGCTCTCCTTTCTGTTCATCAGCTTTTTCAGTTGTCCCATTTTCTCCTGCGCCGTGGCTTTTCGGAAGTTGCTCCCGGTAAAGCGGACAGGAGAACACATTTCAATCAGACGGTCATAAATGCGGGCGTGGGCGGTGTCCTCCGGGTGCTGCAAGTCCTCCAGCGTGAGATTAGTCGTGACGATCAGCGGCCTGCCGCTGCGGTAACGGCTGTCAATCACGTTGTAGACCTGCTCTAAGCCGTATTCCGTTCCCCGTTCCATTCCAAAATCGTCAAGGATAAGCAGCGGGAAGCTGCAAAGTCGGGAGATATATTCATTCCTGCCCTCAAAGCTGGCGGCAAGGTCACCCAATATCAATGCAAAGTTTGTCATGCACACGGGGATTTCACGCTCCATAAGGGCATTTGCGATACAGCCCGCAAAATAGCTCTTGCCTGTGCCAACGCCGCCCCATAGCAGATAGCCAATGTTGCGCTCTTTCATGGTTTCCCAGTTCTCCACATAGAAATGGGCGTGTTCCATTTGCGGGCACTTGCCGTTGTCGTTCTCAAACGTCCAGCCCTGCATAGCCGGGTCTGTAAAGCCCCGCCGCTTCAACCGCTCGACAGTTTCAAGGTGACTGCGCTGTTTCTCTGCGGCTTCCCGTTCCTCACGCTCTGCCCGCTGGCAGTCACATTCTGCCGGGTGGCGGTCACGCCCCAGCCATGCGGCGGTTTCTTTGGGGAAATAGCCCTCTTTGGGCTTGTGGCACTTCCCGCAGTATAAAAGCCCGTCCTCGCCGGTGTAGTCCTCCGGCTCCGGCGTGGTGTCGGTCATATTCAAAATCATTTCATCAAATCCATTCGTCATAAGCTCTCGCCCTCCTTACAGGTATAATCGGGTATGCCCTTTTTCGGGGCTTTCTTGGCTGCGTCCTCCTGCGCCCACTTGAAAATCGTGGCTGCATGGCTCTTGTATTTCCTCCCGCTGGAAGCGATATGGCAGGATAGGCGGTCAATGTAATACTCCCACTTGCCGGGAAGCTCTGTTTTCAGCCCGTCAAGCTCCGTATCGGAAAGAATGACATTGTGGTATCTGCCATAGGCGGCGGGGGCGGGGTGTCCCGTTTCTAACTCTCTCTCTTTTTCTATTTCTATATCTATCTCTTTCTCTATCTCTATCTCTGGTGGACAAATGTCCGCTCGATATGGTGGACATTTGTCCGCCCCTGTCTGCGGCAGGGCTTTTTGTTCCTGCAAAGCCAGCCGCGCCCTGCGCTTGCGCTCCCCCTCGGTAGAGGACTGGCCGATTAAAAGCTCAATGTTGCTCATGTAGAGTGCGCCGCTTGGCAAAGGCTCCACAAGCCCCAGCTTCATAAAGATTTTCAAAGCTCTCTCTACGGTACCTACCTGCTGGCGGGTAATGGTCGCAATCATCTGGGCGGTGTAGGGGATATTCTCGTCAAGCTGCAATTTCCCGCCGTTTTTCAGCGATTTCAAGTACAGCTTCAAGAGAATGTTGGAATAGATAACGCCGTCCTGCATACTTTCCAGCAGAACGATTGCATCATCGTCAAAATAGCTCTCTTTCAGCTTGAGGTAGTAATATTTGCGGTTATCTGCCATAGGCTGCGTCCTCCTTTTTCCAGCGTTTGGAATAATAGCGAGGGCATAGTATGATAACCGCCCGGAAGCTCTGTTTGCAGTCACGGGTGCAGCCCCGGCATAGGTCGTTGTAAGTGATACGGTTGCGGTGGTTGAGGAAGAAAGACCATTCCAGCCGCCGCTTCTTGCTCATTCTCGGCAATGGTAAGCTCCTTTCTGCCGTTCCTATCGGTGTAGCGGGATAGGGGGCATTTTCTGTATGTTCTCGGTATCATTTTCGGGCTTTTTCTGCCCTGTAAGCCCCGTTTGGAAGTCGGGGAGTATTGCGGTAAGGGTTCATATCATACCTGTATTTTTGTAGGGTTTCGGTATCATTTCGGGGCGGTCTTTAACGCTCCTGTTCACGCTTTTTCTGCTGGCTCGGTGCGCCCCTTAAAATCTGGTCGATATTGCGTCTGACTGTCTGAAGCTCCTGCGCCCGCTGGCGTTTCTCCCGGTAGTCGTTATATCCGGCGTTCTTCTGGACGGTAAGCTGCTCAATCTCCCTTTGCAGGGCTTTGCTGGCTGGCAGCTTGGTTATTCCATGCTCCCGGAAATAACGGGCGGCTGTGTCCGCTATGATAAAATCGCTTTCGTGCTGTTCCCGGTAGGCTCTCCGGGCTTTCTCCGATTTCTGCGCTTTCAGACCGTCACGGGCGGGCTTCGTGCCGATATAGCCCAAAAGGTTGCGCTGCAATTCCTTTTTCTCCCGGATAGCGGCTTCCAGCCCTTTCAGTCCGGCAAGGCTCTCCTGCGTGGCGGTGTTGGCTGCGGAAATGGCAGCGTCCAGCTCGTCCGGGGAAGAAAAGCCATACTGCTGGTAGAGCATGAGGGTAGCCGACATCTGTTTGAGGTTGTGCATGGTCGCCCACTTCTCATAGCCCCGTCCTTTCCCCTCGGCTCGCTTGGCGGCTATGTCTACCATGCGCTGTACAGCGTCATTGTTCGGGGCGTTTTTCGCTTCTTTTTTCGTCCGTAAGCGGTCTTTGATACTGCCGGGGTATTCCGCTATGGCTGCGGGTTTTTCGGCGGCTCTGGCGGCGTTCTGCTCCAAAACGGAGAGGACAGCAGCCCGGTCAAAATCGTCCCCCAGCTTCCGGGCGGTAATTGGCTTCGTCCTGTCCGGCGTGAGGTAACTTAGCCGCCCCCGGCTCTCCTTGACGGTCACACCATGCCGGAGAAGCAGGGCGGCAAACTCATCAAAGCCGGAAGCAGCGGCAAGGGCTTCCCGGATAGTCCGGCGCAGCTTCGCCTTATCCGTTTCAAACTTGGTCTGCCGGGGCGCGATACCGTCCGCAGCAATAGGGGCGTTGGCTCTGTCAAGGGCAGCCTGTCCTTTCTTCTGCGCCCAATACTCACGCTCGGTAATGCGTTCTTTGCTGCCGTTCAAAAGGTCTATCTGGTAAAGCCCCTCGCTGTGGCACATCTCCATGACTTCGGCTTTCAGATAGTTCATAGCTGCGTCCGTACAGCGGTGCTTGCAGCCTGCTTTCCTGTCCGCTGGCCTGTCCATGTGGGGCAGCATGGGAACCTCCGCAATCCGCAGACTGTTAATGACGATATGCACATGGATATTTTCGGTGTGGCTGTGTCCGTCCGGGTGGGTGCAGACAAGGGCCTGGTGTCCGGGGAAATGCTCGGCGCAGAACTTCTCGCCCAGCTCCTGCGCCCGATCAACGGTCAAGCCGTTGTCCGGGCCGTCCCGTGGGTCAAAGCTGATGATGTAGTGGTGGCTCTTTACGTCCTCCCGTTTCTGGTTCTTGCCGTAGCGGAGATTGGAGCGCATACAGGCAACGGCAAAATCCTCCCCGCCACAATTCAGAGAGGATATGCGGTAGTCTACCCTCGGTATGAGCCGCCCGTCTGCGTCAAGGGTGGGCTTCATGGTAAACTCGTCATGCTCGAATGTGAGGTATTTTTCAGCGTCCCCGTAGTTGGCATTTTTAGAGCTGATATGTTTGAGTATCGCCAACGGCTTCACCTACTTTCTGCAAGACTTCAAACTTCAAGGCGGCAAGGTCGGCGGCGGCTCCCCGCACTTCCTTTTCCAGCCCCCGGTAGGGGCTTCCGTATTCGTTCAGGCTCCGGGCAATCTGGTTTAAGTTGCCGCCGATTTTCCCGTACTCTGCCGTGAGCTTGGAGAGGGCGGCAAGCAGCCCGTCATTGACCGGGGAAACGGTGACAATGGGGCGTATGGTCGCTTTCCGTATGGCTTGCCGGATAAACTCGGACTGGCTGATTTCATAAGCCGCCAGCCGCCCGGTGAAGTCGGCGTATTCTTCATCGGTCATGCGGGTCTTTACCACATGACGGCGGTGGGGCGTATTGTATTTCTTTCGCATGGTCTGTGACCTCCTTTCTCGCCCGACAGGGCGCATAGCAGGGTTTGGGGAAGGCACTCCCCAACAAGATTCCCGCAGGGGCAAAAATAAGCGGAGAGCGAATTTTGGCACCTCGGTAGAATCTTGCTCTCCGTAACTGCAAACCCCGGCGCATATGGGGGCTTCTCATTTTCCGCTAATATAACGCTCGAAAAGGGCTTTGCTGCCCGCTGTAGGCGGTCTTTTTTCCTTTCCGCTAAAGATACATTTCAAAGACCGTCATCTACCCGCTGGACGGGGATTTTCTCAAATTTCCTTTTGCTCCTGTAATCCGGGCAACAGCTTTTTGGCAACTGGCGGGGTAGAGAATTTTTCTTTTCACTCACTACTGCAACCGGCAAGGGGCAAAATGGCCGGAAATAGAATAGAAAAAAGCAGTAAATCTTTTTCAAGACTTACTGCTTTCGATGGCCGCCGGTGGGCGGCAAGTATTCAGTTTTTATGGCTCGTCCGGCGGGTAGTCAAATTGGAATTTGAGCAGACAGGCAATCAACCGTTCTTTCACATAGTCCTCAACTTCGGCATTGACTTGCCCGTTCATTTTGGAAAAGTATCGGATATATCCGGCATAGTGGGAAAGAACTGCGTCCACGGCTTCCGGGTCGCCTTCATGGGCTTTGACAATGGTTTCATAGGGAAGTAGCCTACTCATGGCGGCTCACCTCCATTTCCTCCCGTAACCGCTGCAAGGCAAGTTGGATATGCCGCCCCGCTGTGCTGCGTGTTTGACCAAAGTACGCACCGATCACGCGCTGCGGCTGGTGCAGGAAATAGTAGCGGAAGATTTCTTCCTGCGCTTGTTCCGGCAAAGTCGAGAGTGCAGCGGCAAGGGTGACGTTGCAGAGCAGGACGGTCTGGCCGCAGACGATAAAGGGGTGTTCTTCGTCCGGCTCCGGCTCGGCAAACTGGACAAACTTCTCATTTGTCAGATAGCCAAGGGAAATTTCCCGTTCCCATTTCTGCCGCAGCCGTATGATTTTCCCGATGGCGGCATACCGAATAACGGCTTTACAAAAGGCGTTGTGCTTGCACCGGATATACTCTTGATAGGCTTCAATCTCGGTCATGGAAATTCCCCCTCTCTGAATAATAGTACGGGGCGGGCAGCACTCCTTGCTGTCCACCCCTTGATTGCCTGCCAGCAAAGGCGGGCGGGGCTGTCAACGGCGGCGCGTATGCGCCGTTCATCTTAACCGTTGACTGGCTCGACTGGCTTTGCTATTTCGTTATGTTCATTCAGTTGTTGACAAAAGAAATGTAGATACCGAAACTGTCTGGAACATAGCTGATGCTTATCCACTTTTCTTCATTTGACAAAAGTGTTCCGATAGAAACATAGTTTTCTCCCTCGATTTCCTCTGACACATTTTCAATTACGGAAAAGCCTTCTTGGTTCAAAATCTCCATGTACTCGTTATAGTCGTTTTCGCTAACGCCGGTAAGGTTGATACTGCAATTCCCATGTTCTGTATCAAGTGTAGCCCATGCAACCGTACCAGGCGGAACAGGAAGCCCCTCCGTGTACTCATTCGCAGGCCAAACGCCCTCTTCCAATTTTGTAACACTGTTAGATTGTGTATTGCTCTCATTGCTGGTTGGTGCAGATGAGATATTTTGATTAGAACACGCAGCCAAAAAAATCATAAGCATGATTGCGAATACAGAAATATACTTCTTCATTGGTTACCTCCTGTTTTTGTGTATGGTTCTAATAATTAACAAAACAGCAATAGCCGTTGCTACAAACCCAATAGTCAAAAGGATTTGTGAAACATCAAAGGCAAATGCGCCCTCAATCTGTATATTTGTTGTCGCGTCTGCCTGTCCGATTGCTCCTTCTGGTACTTTTCCTGATTGTGCAACAGCATATACCGAAAAGGCAGCAACCGCGATAACAAGCGCAACAAGAGTAGAAATGATACCGTTCCTTTTTTTCAATGTGGTGTTATCAATGCCAAACTGTTCTGCGGTGCTGTCTGCAAATTCTTTTGGTGTGCCCAAACGTTGGATAACCTGTTGCTCTGTTTCTCCATGCTCCATAGCAGACGCAAAAACTTCATTCAAGTCACGCACAACCTCTTTTTTCATTTTGCGTGGTAAAGATAGTTCCTTTTCAACCTGTTTGATATATTGTTCTTTCATTTGGACACCCTCGCTTGTTGATAACTTTCTATAAAGCCGTTTACGCAGTTTTCATAGCTTGACCAAAATAAGATTAGTTCATCAAGTACATTCCTGCCTTTATCAGTTAAAGAATAATACTTTTTTGAGCCGCCATTTGCCGCAGCCGGAGCCAATCGGCATTTGATTAGTTCTGCTTCCTGTAAACGATACAGAATAGGGTAAATGGTTCCCTCTTTCGCATATCCCAAAACAGACGCACTATTGTTCAATTCGGTTATAATTTCATATCCATAAGTTTCCTTGCGTCCGATTAGGCATAAGAGTATCATTTCCAGAGAGCCTTTTTTGAATTGCTGGACATATTTGTTATTCATATCGTCGCCTCTCTTTAGTTTCGCTACTTAGGCTTGCTAAGTAGCAACTATATTATATCTCTTTCGAGGTATCAGAGTCAATAGTCTTAACGAAAAAGTTACAAGATGCGTGCGTAAGGCAATATCGGAATAATGGGTTGCTGTCTATCAAATTCTTGTGTGTTACTTTATGGCACATGAGCATTTGCTCCGGGATTGTCGTTACCGTAACCTTCCAGAAGGTTGATCACACCCCATACACCTACACCTGCTCCGATTGCTGTTACTACGGTCTTTAATCCTGTTACTGCTGTTGTAAAAAATGACATTTTATTTACCTCTTTCTTTCCTTAAATTTGATTTGTGATTGAAAGAGTTTTTCGTGTCAAATGCCCTGTCCTGTGATAAAATAAGGACAGGGCATTCCTTTAGGATTACCCTGACGGGCATTCGATACCTTCAAGTTTGCCGACTGCGGTATCGGGTGCTTTTTCTATCCTAAAGTACATTCAAAACTCCGTTTCCACTTTTGGACATTTTGTCCAGAAGTTGTGTTACGATATGCCAGCTCAATTCCGCTATCGCTCCATTTCGCTGTGGCTGAACGCCATATACAGATAATTGCAGTTCTGCGTGTCTGCAAGTAAACTTGCACACTTGTCCTGCATTATCTGTGCATATCGTTTTTTTTCCATATTCAGTTTTATGCTGCGATTTCCCCGACATCTTCCACCTCATCAACGGTGTCGTTGTTCCTGATCTTTGCATGGTACAGGTTCTTTACATATTTTTCGATGTCTAAGGCATTCTTCTCGTCATAGTCAGAAAGCAAGTGGTACTGCTTATGCTTTGTTATATCAAACTTATTGGAGAAGAATGGTCTTACTCCCCTAAGCTGCATGATGCACTTGCCACCATCCATGACTGCAATCTCGTCCTGACTCATAAGCTCTTTTCCGGTCTTTTGGTAATTCAGACCGTAGGACTGGCTCGTACCCCTCGTGTCCGAGGTATTATAAAGGTCAATGGTTTCTTTACCCAAAACTTCTGCCAGCTCTTTGAGCGTGGTCTTTTCCTTCCCACCGAGGAATAGTGTGGTATCACAGTTGCCTTCTATGGTATCAGCGTTGTCCTTATAAATCGCTTTAAGCTGTGACTTTGACTGCAAAATAATAGAAGCTGAAATTTCCCGGCTACGGATCGTAGCTATCAGCTTCTCAAACTTTGGTATCTGCCCAATGTTCGCAAACTCGTCTAATAAGCAGCGCACATGAATCGGCAGCCTTCCGTTATACACATCATCTGCCCTGTCACAGAGCAGGTTAAAGAGCTGTGTATACATGATTGACACGATGAAATTGAATGTATCGTCTGTGTCGGAGATAATGACAAACAAAGCTGTCTTTTCGTCCCCTAACATATCAAGCTCCAGTTCATCATAGCTTGTCAGATCACGAAGCTCCTTAATGTCAAATGGTGCTAATCTTGCACCACAGCTAATCAAGATACTCTTAGCTGTCTTTCCCGCAGCCAGCTTGTACTTTTTGTACTGCTTTACTGCGAAATGGTCTGGTTCTCTCTCCTCAAGCTCATCGAACATCAAATCGACAGGATTCTTAAACTCCTCATCGTCCTCCCTGGCTTCACTGGCATTGATCATGTCAAGCAGGGTGGTAAAATTCTGTTCTTCCTCCACGCACTCATACCAGATATATCCGATAAGGGCTGTGTAGTAGAGCTTTTCGGCTTTCACCCAGAAATCTTCACCGGATTGCTGTCCCTCTCCTTTGGTGTTTAAGATAATTGTGTTTACGAGTTTCAAAATATCCTTTTCACTCCGGATATAAGCGAAAGGATTATAGTGCATTGATTTTTTAAAGTTAATGGTGTTCAGAACTTTGACTTTGTACCCGTTCTTTAACAGCATTTTGCCACACTCCACAAGCACCGTTCCTTTCGGATCAGTGACAACGTAGGAGCTGTGCATCTGCATCAGGTTGGGTTTCACAAAAAAGCGAGTCTTGCCGGAACCAGAACCGCCGATAACAAGAATGTTTTTATTTCTTGCATACTTCGGTTGCTTTGGTCTGCCCGACATCATCAGCCTTTCCGTTTCTGTCAGTATGACATTGTTTTCAAAGACCGAATCGACATAAGGCTCTATATCCTTTGCATTTCCCCACCTTGCGGAACCGTACTCTACACCCTGCCTAAATTTCTTGGCATTCTTGGCTTTGAAATACACCACAAGACGGAGCGCAACGCCGCCCGCAATACCGATCAGTAAATCTTTCGGAGAAAAGCTCGGCAACGGATTGGAAAACAAATCATTCAGCCCGTTCATGGCTGCCATCATCTTATCGGAAGCATTGCTTCCCGGCGATACACGCCACAGCCACGCTATCTTGTCACAAAAATAGCCTGCAAGAATATACGGGAGATTGATAAGAATGAGTTTCTTTTTTTCCACGCTTCCGGTCTTAGCCTTCAGCGTTTCGGGAATGGCTTTTAAGTCTTTGACAATACCGTCTATAATCTTACTCATAGTGATTGCCCCCTGTCTTTCTGGTGTTCCCTTGCTCTCTCCCTGTTCTTGTCCTTTCCAAGAAGCTCCCTGAACTCTGCCAGCTTCTCCTTTACGGATACTCTGCCACGCTTCTTCTCATTAACTTTCACAAATTCCTTAAATGCCTGTGTGATCACATCGGCATCCTTGCCCTTGAAAAATACCATATACTTCGGCGGTTCCACCGTCTTATCCTTTTTCACTGCAAAGTCAACATTGTATTTCCTTGCCACCCGCTCAAAGGACTTGATGTTGTTATCCGTAACCTCAATACTCGAAGCTCCCATACCCTGACCGACCAGCTTTTTCACTGACATTTTTCCATGTGTTGCCTGTTGTCCGGCTTTCCGGCGCTCCAGATACATCTTCATGGCTTTTTTCAGTACATCGGCGGTCAGCCTTGAGGACTTGAAAACAAGGGCAATCGTTTTCTGTGTAACTTCCTCCTGCATGGTTTTCCTCCTTGATTTTTTGTAACTGTAGCTCCACTATGGTGGAACATACAGCCTGTGCAGTAAATACTTCATAAGCTCTCCTTTCCACTTCTGGACATTTTGTCCAAGAGTTCTGTAAACGCAAAAAGGGCAGCTACAAACCTTTACGGTCTATAACTGCCCTTGCGCTGTCAAAATTTATATAGCTACTTTTCTAAATATTGTATAATTGTTTTTGCATCATCTCTTGTAATAGCATCAAAATAACACAATTTTCTTCCAATTCCATTAAGAGATGTTCCAAAAACTAATCCATCTAAAGTATCCTTATTAATCCAAAATCTATCATGAAAATCACTAATGTTATAAAATGTTATTTCCGTCCCAACAGATTTTAATATCTGCTTTATTTTTTGAAAAAAATTATTATTTAAAAGATTTTGATTCCCATAATATCTAATTTCTTTTGCTTTTAAAAAACATAAAACTTTTTTCAAATCATTCTCATAAGTAAAATCATAATTTTGGGGAAATAAATAATTATCTGTTATAATGATTGTTTTTCCGGTTGACTCCAAGCCTAATAGCTGATCCATCATAAATGAAGCTGTATCACTAATATCACTAGGCTTTATTACATCTTCTGTTATTGATATCAACCGTTTTCCACACCCACCTAATGATAACTCCCCATGACATTCTTTATCCATCAATAAATGATTATCAATATGAGCAATAATTGGTTTTATCTTGTATAAACACTCTAGTCCTTTTTTTATAATTTCACTTTCTACCAAATCAACATCACAGTCTGAATCATAATATAATGTATATGGGACTACCTCGGTATTTTGTATTAATACCCCAATAGATTCCAAAAATTCCTTTCCCCATTGGCATTCCTGTGTCATGGCAACATTAAAAGATTCAAGAATGCAATGCATTTCTCTTTCATATTTTGTCTGTAATTCTATATTGTCGCAATCAAATAAATATTCAATAGTGTAATGTCTCCTAACTTGATGCACCCCATCTCCATAGTAAAAAACAGACGAACCATAATCAATTTCCAACATATAATTTCCTTCTTTCTCTATAATATATAAATAGAATAAAGCTCCGCATACATCTTGCCATCTTCAAACTTCACATCATCAAGCAATAATGCCTGGAATAACACTTCTCTGACACTCTCCAATTTTACCATAAAAAGCTCCGCTTCTGAAAGTCCCTCCAGCTCTATATTTTCCAAAGCCACCGCTTTTCTTGCTGACAGACAGTATGTATATAAAGCCATGATATATCTGTCAGACATCACAAAGGCATATGTATCCTTGCCTTTATAATTGTATCGGCACTTTCCCAATTCTTCCTCAGATATGGTAAAAAAACATCTTACTGTTTCCAGATACACCTTTCCGTCATAGTCCGGCTTATACTTCTTTGCCAGCCGCTTAATTGTTGCAAAAATATTATTTCTCTCATAGGTCAGTCTTGTTCTCTTAAAAACAGCTTTTTTCCCCCGCATATCCATGTAAACATTGTTCCCTATGGTTTTTCCGGCGAATGGCTCATACTCACCGATCCGCAGCAGATAGGAAAGCACCTGCAAAAGCTTTTCCTTTGAAGTAATTTCATTGTAGCTGTAATCGCCAAAACCTAACTGTTCAAACCGTAATGGTGTGCTTCCCCTTTTAATTTCCCGTTCCATTACCCTGTACACATCTCTCATTGACTCCATAAATCTTTTTGCTCCTTCCTTTCTTACAATAAAAGAGCAGCCATATTTGACTGCCCCACCTTTGGACAAAATGTCCAGAAGTTCTATATTTCCACTTTTGGACTTTTCGTCCAGAAGTGTCCTGTTATAATACTGATAAGCTCTCCTGCAATGCCGATTATCTTAAAAATCAGCACTACACCGCCGATTAGACCGCCTATAATACAATTCAGAGCAAGAATACCAATGCTCCCGCTGATACCGAAATTCTTGGGTATCAGCCACAGGCACATACGGCGGATACCAAACGGACACCCTGCAATAATCCAATATAAAAACCAGTCAAAGCCTTCTGCTTTATTGCATACCGGATAACAGGTCAGCATCCATACCGTAATTATCACTGCCGGAACAATAACCTTAAACAATACCCTTTTCATGCCATCCACCTCCATACATATCGTGCTGTACCTCCTGTTGGTAATAATGATTGATTGTATTTGGCGCATTGTAGAGTGCTGTCACCATATATGCCTTGATATTTGTTATCTTGGTTGTGGTATTCTTCATGCACTCCATCACATACTCCAAATGCGAGCTGTTCAGCTTTAAGAACTTTGACTTTACCAGCTCATATGGATAATCATCCCCACCAATCTTAACCGTCTTGTGTTTTACGCATACAACCTCACAAATCACCTCAAAAAGCTCATCATAAAGCCCTTTATCCTGCGTACTATACTTCATGTAATGCTCATACTCAATATTTTCCTTAATGATTTCTATGTATGCGTTGACATCATCCATCACATCAATCGTTTCTTCGACTTTACTCTCTGATTGATTAGATTGATTGTTATAACTCAAATCAGTATAGTTAGTATTGTTATAATTTGCGTTCGGTTCTCGAACCTCTGCAAGTTCGGTTTCCGAACCTCTTGAAGTTTGATTTCCGAACTCCTGCAAGTTCGGTTTCCGAACCTCTGCAAGTTCGATTTCCGAACTTCTGGAAGTTTGATTATCGAACCTCTTGAAGTTCGATTTCCGAACTTCTGTGGAAACATCAGTGTTTGAAAGACTTTCCGGCTGGCTTTCTGGCTCTCCGCCCACTTCCAAAGTGGCAAAGTTTTTGACATAAATAATATCCGGTTTCCCCAATCCCTGTCTTTTTTTCTCTATCAGACCAATACCCTTTTTGCTGTCAAGCTCTGCCAATACTTTCACACACTTTTCTTTTGCACAGCCTAAATCCTCCATAATATTATCAAGGGTATAATGAATATATGCCCTGTTTTCATCATCAAACCATCCGTTTTTCATGGATAGTGACATTCTGTCAAGCATCAGACCATAAAGGAGCTTTGCATCACTGGATAACTCTTTGAACCGTTCGTCCTTAATCAGCAATCTCGGAACTCTGTAAAATGAAAACTGTTCTGCTTCGATACCATAGTAATAATCAAATTTCATCATGTTACCCATGTGCCTGCACCTCCTTTCTACTGTCTTTTCTTCCATTCATCCAAAAGCTGAATGATAATATTCTCTATATCTTCACTGCTATAATCTTCAGCAAAATACTTGCTGATTTTATCCGCTTTCAGTGTAACCTTGCGTTCCTTTGGCTTTTCTTCTGTCAGGATCAGCCGCACCATTGCAAGCGTAAGCTCTCCGTTTTTGCCATATTCCTTTAACTTGCCGGATTGTACGGTGCTGACATTACAGCCCCGTTCTTCTATAACGACCTCTACCCACTGCTGTGCTTCCTCTGATAGAAAGGATATGTCCACGCCCTGTGAAAAGCCTAATTTCTTGGTATCCACCATTTCAAGAAGCTCATCGGACAACCTTGAAAGCCAGATATAACGCTGCACCTTTTTCGCATTTTCCCCAGCAGCTTCCCCCACTTCATCAAGGGTATTCTTTCCCGATTTCTTTCCCTGATGCTTCATGGCTTCATACTTCATCTTATAGGCTTTTGCCTTTTCACTCGGTAAAATGTCCTCTCTCTGGATATTGGAATCCACCATGATAATAGTTGCTTCATCATCGGAATAATTGCGGACAATAATCGGCATTTCCGTTTTCCCGGCTCTTTCTGAGCCATGCTTCCTGCGGTGCCCGGCGATCAGCTCATAGCCGCCGCCTGCTCTCGGTCTTGCAATTCCCGGAACAAGTACCCCGTAAAGTCTGATACTCTCCGTTGTTTCCTCCATCTTTTCATCGTCCAATACCTTAAATGGGTGGTCTTTGAACTCATGAAGGTCTGCTAACGGGGCATTGATAATCTGCTCTGCCCCTATTTCCTGTGCGTTGCTTCCACCGAATAAATCATCAAAACTCTCCATTTTGATTTTAGATGCGCTTCCTGTCTTTGTATTACTGCTCATTTGCAAGCACCTCCTCTGTCAAAGAATTGTAGGCAGATGCCACCTTTCCCTTTGGATCATGCTTATAAATGCTGACTCCTTCCGCAGAAATCTCCGCCGCCCTTACCGAAATCGGGATAATATTGGTAAATATCTTTACCCGGCTTCCATAGGCTTCCTTCAGCATGGCGCTGATGTCCCTTGCATAATTCGTCCTGCTGTCAACCATCGTCAATAAAATGCCCTCTATCTCCAGTTTTGGGTTAATCTGACGCTTTACCTTGCCAATTGTCTTGATAAGTTGCTGTAAACCTTTAACGGGCAGATACGCCGCCTGCACTGGTATCAGAATACTGTCGGCACAGGCAAAGGCATTTATGGTAATCATTCCAAGTGAAGGCATACAGTCAATTAAGATGTAATCGTAATAATCCTGCACCATGCTTATGTACTCCTGCATGATACGCTCCCGGCTCATGACATTCACAAGTGAAACCTCCAGACCGGAAAGCTCAATGTTTCCCGGCATAAGGTCTATTCCTTCCTCATGGTGTAAAATGCCCTCCATAGGCTCAACTTCCTCGTCCTTAATCAGACTGCCCATGACCGATGCCAATGTGATCTCGATTGCGTCCGGCTCTGTGTACCCCAAACTTGCGGTAAGACTGCCCTGTGCATCGGCATCAATCAAAAGTACCTTTTTCCCCTGTTTTGCCAATCCTATTCCTAAATTGCTTGTTGTGGTGGTCTTTCCGACTCCACCTTTCTGATTTGCGATTGCTATAACTCTACACATGATAAATTCTCCTTTGCTTTCTACTGATTTTCTTTTACGTTGCATTTTCTGACTTCCACATAAGCCCTATGGAATTTCTTTGTTCCTTTATTCGGGTATAAATCTGAAAACTCTGTTACTTCAATCTTGGGATTTCTCTGCAAAATCTTCCCAAACCATTTAATATCATTCTTTGTTCCCATCAATCGAACTTTTAACATCAATCTACTCCTCCAAACAAGGCATACAGTTTCCGGTTATAGGTTGCATATTCTGGATACCGGATTTGTATTGCCTGCCAAAAATACGGTGCATAGGCACAGCAGAATAATTCTTCCACCGTATACTGCCTGCACTCACTGATCTGCTCCTCTGCGTCTTTGTAATCATCTACGCTTGGTGTACCGTTGCAGTACAAATTAAACGCCATTCTGACTACTTTCGCGCTTCCACTGGTCTGCCAGCCTTCATGTAAACATTCTGTCTTTACACAACCTGTCTTAAAATCATAAATGCGGTTCGCATTTCTTCTGGTATCATCGTTAATACCAAGACAATAGCAAAGTGCCTTGTGGTACACATCCTGATACCTCACCTCTTTCAATTTCTCATAGTAGAATTTCTCATGTGCTTCACTGATAAAAATAATTTTTTGAGCTTTTGGGGCTCCTGCTCCTAACGCTGTACTATTCATGTTCTTTTCCTCCATTTCTGCTTTGCTGACCATAACAAAAAGGACACTTCTCTAAAATTTCTTTTAGAAAAATGTCCTTATAGTACAAAATATTAACTTGAACTGACTTGATTTTAATTTAAAATCGTTTATTTTAACCCTTTAAGACAGGTTATTTTGTCGTACTCTTGTCGTACCATACAATTAAAAAGTCCGCAAACCCGCATAAAATGGGCATTTATTTGTCCAATGACTTCATCGTCGGGACTTTCTCCGACGCAGTTCTAAAACCGCTCATATCCCTGAGCAACTCCCTACTTTGCTGTTTACAACCAAATAAAAAGCCTTGTTTACCTTTAAAATTAATTGCTTTCCGCATAAGTAGTTGTATTATTTGATGTATTTGATGTATTTGATGTAAATCCCGATTGAGAGAATGGGTTCTTCAATCGGATTGCTTACTAAATTATAATCTTTATTATTGAATAAGTCAATCAGACCAAAAAAAGCAGCGTACCAATTTTCATTTTAAAGTACGCCACTTTTTCCTACGCTATTGAATTATTAAAATATTTATCCAGTCCATCAAACTCGGTTCTTTTTAGTTCCTTTGTTACATCAGTATAGATATTTAAGGTTGTTGTTATATCCTTATGTCCGAGTGTATCCTGAATAACTTTTATATTTACACCTGCTTCACACATTCTCGTTGTAAATGTATGTCTGAGCGAATGACAACTAAAATGCGGTAAAAGCACTTCTGGATTTTCCGTTTTCAAAAACTGCTCATCATTGCAATCACGGATAATGCGTCGGATTGCCTTATTCAAAGTCGATTGATGTTGTGGCTGTCCGAAGCGATTGAGAAATATAAAATCTGTATATCCATCTATGGTTGCTTCGCAGTGAACCCCTAGCAGTTCTTGTCGTTGTTTTTCCATAACAAATGCTTCTTTAACAAAATCGAGCATCGGAACTTGTCTATTTCCGGCTTCTGTCTTTGGAGTATTCACATTGAAATAGCAGCCCTTTTTTCCTTCAGAAGTTCTGTGGTCATAATAAACCAACGTGTGATTAACATCTATAATTCCATCTTCCAAATCAATATCACACCATCTGAGTCCTGTAACTTCTCCAACTCTTAATCCCGTTCCAAGCATTACTGCAAACACCGGATACCAATACACTGCTGTATTAGAGTTCTTCAGATAATCCATAAACAATTCCTGTTCAGGTCGAGTAAGTCCCCTGCGTTTCTCTGTCTTGAAGCAATGAGCTTTTTTCAATTCCCTCAAAACATTATTTGTCGGATTGTTTCTGATATAGTTATCATCAACCGCCATATCAAATATCTGATGAAGAATGTTGTGGACACCATCAACTGTTGCAGGCTTCAATCCTCGCTCGTCAACCAGATAATTATAAAATCTCTTAATATCTGATTTCAAAAATGTTGAGACTCTCTTAGAACCGATTTGCCGACGTACAAAGGTTTCATAAATATATTTGTAATTCTCAAAAGTGTTGTTTTTCAATCCTCTCTTCAAGTCTTTCCATAACTCATATAAATCATCGAGTGTAACATATCGTGCTTCCGCTTTTATGCCATCACTTTTGTCTTTCTCAATCGCTTCCTCTTTAATCCTGAGTGCTTCAAGTGTTTTTGAATAGACATATCTTCTTTTATGGTTTTCATCAGTCCAACTGTACTGATAACTTCCATCACTTCTTTGAAGTTCTCCCGTGCGAAGAACTGTCCTTGTTTTATCTTTTCGTTTTGGTCTTGCCACGGCTGTTCCTCCTATATTTCATTCCTGCTATTTAAAAATTTCACAAATTTGTCGATGATGACATACACCTGATAACCGTCTGTCGTCATAAAATTGCAGTCTTTCCTTTTCATTAACTCTCGTATTTTTCCCCTTCCGATGCCTGTATAAGCGGCTGTTTCGTTTACCGACAAACATTTCTTTTTCCAAAATGGCTGCTCTTTTTTCTTTTCTATAAGGCTTTCCCGATAAGCAATCATTTCTTTATCCGCAAAATCCACATTCATCGTTCCACCTCCTAAATCTCATACATTTTTTCAATGTACTCATCAAACAATTCTCTTTTTATCATTCGGCGTTTTCCCACCCATAACACAAATGGACAATCAGCAAACCTTGTCATTTCACGAAGTTTTTCTCTGCCAATGCCGGTATAGGCAGTAGCTTCATCAATGGTCAGATACGGCTTATGCCATATCGGTACTTCTAATCTTTCTTTTTTTACTGGATTACTCACAATAATACCTCCTCATATCGAATACTGCTTTTTTATAAATTCAACAAATTCTTCTCTCTTGATAAGTCGCTTTGAGCCATTCCATAAAACGAACGGACATCTTTCATTATCGGTAAGCTGTCTGATTTTTCTGCTTCCAACACCTGTATAAGCTGCGGCTTCATCAATTGTAAGCATTACTTTCTCCCAAAGTGGGACATTATAGATTGTTTCATCTTTTTCGTTGTTCATATGCTGTAACCTCCTTTGCGTGGTTACAGCATACTTAAAAATCTACACTGAGCCAACGATGCGAATTTGCTCATCGCAGATTTGACTTTTTCATTAAATAGAATACTGATTTGCAATATATTCCTCAAAAATTTTTCGCTTTATCATTCGGCGGCTTCCTATCCAAAGTACAAACGGGCAATCTTGCTTTTCCGTCATTTCATAAAGTTTTCCTGTTCCAATATTGGAATATATAGATGCTTCTTCAATCGACAAATTAGGCTTATGCCAAAGAGGTACATTATAACTCAGCTTCTTTACACTGTTATTAGACATTCTTACACCTCTTTTCTTTCTTTGATGAATATCTGTCGGTAACAACATAATCCCAACCATCCCCATCGCACTTATCACATCTGTCTTTTCGCTTTGCAAATGGGTTGAGTCGCCTTACAATATAGTCCGGATTATGAATATAATCATTCAGGCACTTCGGGCATAGGCAGCGAATATTTTCTTTCCCCTCCGGCTTGTAAACCCAAAGTCCAAAAGTCTTTTTCAAAGTTGCGTTTATCTGCCTGAAAAGTTTATTATCATCTACCGTACCTATGTATTCACGCAAATCCTCTCTATTGACTGTCCGTATCTGCTCCAGAAGAACCATTGACGGTTTCTTCAGTCCAAACTTCTCGCCGAGAATAATGTGCGATGGCAAATATCTTTTCTTGATTACACTTGTAACTGCCGCAACAATAATCGTTGGAGCATTCTGGTTGTAATCATCTGCCTGAACGACAAGTACCGGACGCTCTCCACTTTGTACTGAACCACTGTTATCTCCAAAGTCATAGTAGAATAAATCCCCACGACAAATCATTTTTTCTTTCATATACATAACCTCACAAGAATCAAATTTTTAAAGTGTCATTTGTATCCGGAATGAAATAACCCCTTCACTCATTTGGACAAAGGGGTCTGAAATGCACACCCAAAATCAGAGATTTTCATAAAATTTGATAAAGTTTTTCTTTGCCGCAGCAATGGACTTATCCACGGAGCTGTAATATACGCCCTCCTGCTTTGCAATCGCTCTGGAACTCAGACCGCAGCACACATTCTTCATAAGGCGTTCCCTTTGAAGTGGCTGCAACATCGAAAGTGCTATTCTTGCTTTCCTGATTTCACACTGACGCAATTCTTCTCTTTCCAGTTCAAGTCTTTCTTCCTCTGCTCTTTCAAACGGGTCGTCAAACATAATGGCAAGTTCTTTATGGAACTGTGAGGACATTTCATCGTCATATCCATAGCAGTCAAGTGTGCGACTGCTTCTCTTTGCATACTTGTCCTCATTTCGGTTTGCATCGTCAATTACCTCTCCCTGAGCAATGGAAAGATGAACAAACGGAGAATATCTTTCTATAACAAGGTAATACTTCTCCCAAAGCTCTTTTACAGATAATTCCGTAATAATCGCCCATTTCTCATCTCCGGTATAACCGTTATATTCGTATTTAAGATTTATCAGTTTACAATCCTTTGCAAATAATTCTTCTTGTTCTGCTAATGTAAGTTTGTTTGTCATTTCCGTAATCTCCTTTGAATTTTGAAAAATTGATAAGTTTCAAAATTCGGAGATTATGGGTACTCAGCTATCTGGCACTGCCAAGCGTTATAAAACATAAAAGTCCTTTCCCAAGTAAGGGAAAAGACCTAATACTGCACGAAGCATAATCGAATAAAACAGCAACAAAAAAAGCACCGTCGAATCTGGACAGCAAGGAATACTTCTATTCTTCACTTATCCGGCTTCGTACGGTGCTTGGTAGTTTAGCAAATAAATTGCTTATCTCCGCTTACTCGATTAGAAATCGTTTCGATATTTACTTGTAATCTTCATCGCCTGCAATTCCTGCCATATCCGTTCCTGCGGATTCTGCGGAAGTAAGCGAGATTTAAGATATGGACATTCTTGCATTTCTGACACTTCACACTCAAATGTCCGGTTGCGTCTGAAAAAACTCTTTGTATCCTGAACCCGCAAGTCGGGCAGAGAATATCACGCTCTTTCAGACTTTCTGCTTCTACTCTTGACAGAAGCAATCTCTTTTGTATTTCAGGTGCTACCTGAGTCTGTAACCTCATTGTAAAACACCTCCCAAATTTAACTCATTGGAAATGTACTCAAGGATATTGTGATACTCAAATAGCCCCATATCTCTCAATCTGATAACCAAGGCTGTATAGGATACTCCGATATAAGCTGCCATTCTGCGGATAACTGCTTTATCCTTTGAAGTGATGGTATTATCGCCATAAACTCTTATCGGATTTGACTGATTATATTTCGCCAAGGCATTTTCAATAATTCTTCTCGGCATAAGAAGCGAAGCTCCCATTGTATCTGCCTGCCACTCAACAGACGCAAACATCTGAGCCAGTTCCTCTTTGGAATAACTACGCTCACTGTCATACTCTGCATGAAAGCGTCCTTCACTCGGCATTGCATACATCTTACTCAAGATATGATGTGACGCTTCGTGTGCCATTGTAAATCTGCGACGTCCCTGCTCCTTTTCAGCAAGAAGAAATTTATCAAGTACGATGGTATCTTTCGGGAAAACAAAGGGAATAATTTTTCCGTCCTGATGTATCAGCAGTGGTGTTGCTCCATCTGCCAGAAAACCAATCCTGCCTGCATCATCTTCTGCGAAAGAAGCGTATTCAATTCGTAACATAAGAAATTCTGTAATGAAATGTTCTATGTCGATGGATTGAATCACTCGATTGCTAAACTTATTAGCATAAGCTGTTATCAAGCCTTCGCTGATTTCTTCCAACTCGGCTCTTGACATATAAATACTCAAGTTGTGTCCACCTCCGACTCCACCTTGTCCGGCGGTGCAACTCCTCCGGCAAAGTTCTGTTGTATTTCCGCACTATCCAAATTGATTAGATAGCGAATTCCTTCAAGTGTTCTCATTCGTCTGTCCTCTGTTATAGTTCTTTGATGATGTGACAAGCCACACCCTGAATGCAGCACTCATCTACAATGATGTCTTTCATCTTCTTATTTTCCGGATGGAGAATGATTTTCTTATTCTCATCATCTCGGAAGTAGCGTTTCAATGTATTCTGATTATCCACAAGGGCAACTACTATATCGCCCTCGTTGGCTTCTACCTGCTTTTTGACAACCACAAGGTCGCCGTCATCTATCCCTGCATCAATCATAGACTGACCGCTTGCTCTTAATATGAAGAAATCTCCTTTGCCGAAAATAGCAGTAGGAAGTGATACATATTCTTCAATATTTTCTTCCTCATACTGAGGACTGCCACAAGGAATAGAACCTACAATCGGTGTTTGTGTCTGTTCGCCACTGTACTTACGGGTCACATTGGTACGAATCTCCTGCCCGTCATACTCAATCATATTCTTCTCAGCCATCTCTACCAAGTATTTATATGCTGTACCTCTGGCAATGCCAACAGCTTCAGCAATCTTTGTAGTCGATGGGGATTGTCTGTTTTGCAGGTAATAATCCTCGATATACTTTTTTATCTCATTCATAAGTTCAGGACTCTTGCTTCTCATACCTGCACCTCGCTTTCTTTTCTATCGGAAGCAATCTGCTTTCGATAGTTTTATTATACCTGCTACGAAAAATTTTTCAAGTAGGTTTTTCGCAAAAGAAAAGAGGTGTCGCAATTTGCTAACACCTCAAAATTTCTTTGCTTGCACTGAAATCATTAACTCCAATGGCTTACTATTTTTCTCTATTCTCATCTTTTCTTATACAATACAAGTTCCGGATTTTTACCGTCTTCTTCATAAGTGCAAACAAGAATAAAATCCATATCTGCAACAACGCCGAAACATCTATCGCCGCCGTATTCACATTCAAGCTGATTGCCCAGATATGTCTTTGCCTCATTCAAAAACTTAGCCGCTTGCCCATTCGGAAGTCGGTACTCAAGATTCACATACTTTCCCACAAGGGCATTCAGTTTTTCCACCTTTGGCATTCCGTCAACATTCAATTCGTTAATCTCATTGATTAACTTTTTCTTGAATTCTTCAAACTGAACGTTATCACTAAGCTCATCATATTTCTTCCAGTAATCCAAAGTAGGAAGCAGCTCTTTCATATAAGAACGGGCTTGTTCCTCCGTGAAATTCTCGCTTACCATATTCTTAACACAAACTTCAATCAAATCGTCCATATCATTGTAAGTATATGTTCCATCGGCATAACACCACTTACAATAGTCCTCGTTAAAAGAACCATCGTGATTGTGTCCGATAATATCATCATCTTCAAGCGGCATTCCGCAGCATTGACAAATAAGCTTTCTCGGTGAGCCTAAAAGTGTATTTATGGAAACATCGAATACTTTTGACAGCAATTTCAATGTTTCTGTATTCGGAACTGTTTCTCCGTTTTCCCAACGTGAAACTGCCTGACGACTTACAAAAACTTTTTCTGCAAGCTCATCCTGCGACATTCCCTTTTGAGTACGAAGTTCAAGTATAACCTGTTTTGTATCCATTATGCAGTACCTCCCTTACACCTTTATTATAGTCTCACGCATTATCTCAAACAAGCAACTCGCAGTTGCTGTCCTTATTACTTGGCTTTTTCGTTCACGGCTACCCAAATTTCACAACGATAGTTTGGGGCGGTTGTATCCGCAGACGGATAAACTTCAAACTCCACGCCCTCGGCATATTCATGCTGCGAGCTTTGCGGGAAGATTCTGCCGTTTCTTGACATCGTATGCTTTGGAGTGTTAGATTTCCTGTCCTTTGTTTTCTTTTTCCTGCATACCCTCATCGGCTTGTGCAATCATCTGTCTGTACTGTCCTTTCACACTTTCCGGTGCAAGTATCTGTACCTTGCCATTAAAACCAAACACCCAACCGAAAAAGGTAGGACTGGCTGATATTTCGGTCTGTACTCTGAAAGACGTCATATCATATGCAAGGGTTGTCACATCTTCTCCGAAACGGTCAACCATTGTTTTCATCAGGCTATTATCACATCGTAAATCCACAAGGACTTTCTCGCCTGAGAACATAAAGAAAACTTCCTTTGTGTAATTCTCAATATCAAAATCATCAGGCATAGGAACAATATCTTTATCCAATATCTCCGGCTTGGAAGCAATACGGTCTACCCTGAAATTGATAACCTTGCTTTTCTTCTCTGAATATCCGAGAACATAATAATAGTCCCCACACCAGAGAAGTTTATACGGACTGAGCTTATACACTTCGCCTTTATTCTTCAGAACCTTTTTCTTTAATCCGGTATAATCGTAATACTGGAAAGAAATCTGCTTACCTGCGTTGATGGCGTCATTTATAGCGTCGATGATATAATATATCTGCTCATTATCCGGCTTAATGCGATTGACCACATAGTTATTACGCTTCAGCTTTGCCACCTGCCCCGGACTGGTCATTGTATGTATCTTCTCAATCAGAGTTTCGCTTTTCTTCTTTGTAATGAACTTCGATGACTCTACTGCATCTATCAGCAACTTCAGTTCCGGCAATTCAAACTTACGACTGGCTACAAAGTATTTGCTCTGAGTAGAATGGATAGTAACAATATCCATTCCAAACTCCTGAAGTGCTGCAATATCCTTTGTAACCGTCGTTCTATGTGCAGATATCCCGTATTCATCATTCAATATATTAATTAACTGTGTTGTGGAAAGAGGATTTTCTTCATCAGTTCTTTCCAGTAAAATCTTTTGTAAATATAAAATTCTTGGCTTTGTTTCCATAATTCTTATATACCAATCGCTCCATCAATAGTATCTGTCTACTTTTTCTTTTTTGGCTTAGGTGCTGGTAATTCATCGTACATTGCATTAAATAGTCCTGTTAAAAATTTCTTATTATCCACATCTTCTACAAGCAGCATTTCCTTTGCCCCATCATACGGCAATTCATAAGTAGCTGTCGGCATATATGAAATTGCTGATTTTATCGGTTTTACAAGTAATCTGTCATCATAAATTCCGCCGACAATTTTACCACGATAATAAATAATATATTCGCCCATCATCGCACGGTAAGTAATCTCGTCCAATTCTGCCAACTGCTCTAATACAAATTCCAAATATTCTTTACTTGATGCCATTAGTTGTCCTCTGACCTAATTTCATTTTACTCAATTTATGCTTTCTTTATCGGGTGTCTTATTACCGTTTTGCATTTCTCCGGTGCAACTTTTCTTGGGTCTGATAAATAAATTTCGTGATGGCGTCGCTCATCAGTAAAATCATTTACATAACCGTTTTCTTCAAGATATTTATCCATCATTGCCACGGTTGCAGGTTCATCATCAAAAGCTCCTATATGCATTATCTGTACGCACAAACCTTCGTCAATACTCAAGAACTCTGCACCAGAGCAATCCATCTTTTTCTTTTTTGAAGCAGTTTCCACCGCCCAATCAAAATCTTTCTTTGTAATAAAATCAGGCAGACGAATAACAGAAATCCAGTTGAAAGCTGATTTATCGGTATAATCTATACTTTCAACATTGTCCTGCCACCAAAAGCCCTCAAGCGGTGGTACAACATATTCAAAAAATCCTTCTATTTTGTAATCCGTCTTATAGCTCATCTTGAGAGTATATGCAACAGCATACAAAACACCAATAGCAGTTTTATATTCTCCGCCTTCTTCATTAGGATTTCCTTTACCTCTTACCGCTATATAATTTGCCTTTGGAATTGTCACAATCTGCGGCTTATTCTTCGGCATATAGAACTCTTTATATTCTTTCTTAAAATCGAATGTCATTCGTCATTTCCTCCATAATCAGTTTATATGCTTCTTAAACTTGAATAAATCTATATGTCAATACTTGCCTGTTGAACTACTAAAGTTGGTTCTAAAACATTTGATTTCATGAGCGTACTTCCTGCATACATTAAATAATGGACACCACTTGCAACTGCCATTTCCTCTGCTGCCGCTTTTTTGGCAAGTACAACTTCATCATCTATCTTATTATCTCCTTTTACCTCTATCAGTTGATATGAACCATCTTCCATAAGAGCGAGAAAATCAGGATAGTACTTTCTCAATCGCTTTGACTCAGGGTCATAATATTGCACTGACAAATCACCTTGATTGGAAGTAAACATACCTGTAAAATAAATTTCCCTAACCTTGTTACTTGAAATATACTGCAAAAAGCATTCTTTCTCTGGTTTAGAGTCGAAACAATATGTATCTGCATGGAAACTCTTTGCTTCTTCCTTTGGAGTGAAATTATTATGTCCTTTGGTAATTACAAGCTCATCATTAGCTGAGAACTCATAGTATCCTGAATCTTTTGGTTCCCTAAGAAGTACCATATCAACATCTTCACTTTTCTGTGTACTCTTAACCTCATAAAGTGTATGAAAAATTTCAGGTATTATCACATCTTCCAAAACCTCATTATGACGATTAACTGCTGCAACAATATTATCTGAACCGTCCACGGACTCACGTAATATCTTAGCAATCGTAAGGCAAGAAATATTCATATACCGTGAAATTTCTGCCGTCAAAGAAAATTCGCTAAATCGCTCTTGCTCTTTCATAGAGTCAATATTCGTTTCCTTTTCAGATAATCCTAATCGCAAACTTCCTTTTTCATACATCTTAGCTTCATATTTTGATTCGTCCAATTCTGCCAAATGGAAATCAATAGGTACAGAATATTCCTTTTCGATGAGAGAATATTCATGCCACAATCTTTTCATTTTAATACTTCTTGGCGGCGGTAAAACACGAACCTTATACACTTTTTTATTTGTATTTGGGGATTTACCAAAATCTGAAATCTCCATATTATAATTTTTTCGAAGTTCATCATCGAGCGTGTCATAATTCTCTTTTGACAAGAAAATTGTAGCTTTTAACTGTTCCTTAGTAAGCTGTCTTAAGCAACGCATTGTAGCCTGTAGAACAAATACTTTTGATTTTGGACTTCTAAATAAAGCAATTCCAAGCAGTGAACGACAATTCCAACCTTCTCGCCCCTTTTCAACAAGGATAATAAATTGCTTTTTACTTCCCTCAGTACCAATAACATCAAGGTTGTTAAAATTTTTAATATCCTCATCTTTTGTGACAGACGGGTCGCCTGTATTTACCAAAACAGTCGAAAGCGATATACCAAGTTCACTTAATACTTTTTCAACAACAGGACGTACCACATCTGTTGCTTCTTTAACATTTGCTGCAAAAATAGCAAGCTTCGGTAATAATCCCTCATAAGTTTTACCGCCATAGCGTTCCCAGAATTTTGTAATCGAAGTACGCAGGAACTCCTCATTTTTAACATTTTCAAACCCAATCGGGTCTGCATCTTTTAAATATCCGTGAGCGATAGACTCATTCAACCCATAGGCATATACTACCTCCGGTAACACCTGCTTATTAACATACGGTGTACCTGTGTAGTTATAGCAAGCAACAATAGAGGTGCTTGCAGCAAGCATATTGATTGTATTACGAAGAGTGGTCTTGTTTGCTCCACCAGAACGAAGTTCTTTCTCTAAGTTAGCTCCAAACAGATGATGTGCTTCATCGACATACACACCCAGCTGTGGCAGGCGGCAAAGTTTCTTAAAACGTTGATTATCAATCAATGAAGCATCGTCCCACACATCAGAGTCGTCATCATCATTTCCATAAATATCTGCAAGCAAAGAACCTGAACCAAAAAGTATATCTGCTGGGGTATCTGCTTTGCGTTTTTTCTTTACAATGATTTTCTGATTATTAGAAATAACTATATTAAAATCTGAGTCATCAATCGTATGAAGTGTTACTCCTGTTTCTTCAAGAAAATGAAATTTGATATTTTGGTCTAATACACGAGCATACTCTGGTGGCACAACCTTTGTTTTATCAAAAGTCATAATTTCTCGAAGAGATTCCAAGACTGTCTTGTCTGGTGCAAATACCAATGCATTATGACAGAATCTTTTATCTTTTGGGTATTTCTTTGCAAGCAAAAACTCATAGAAAATGCAAGTAGCCATAAGAATAGTCTTGCCCAGTCCCATAGTTAAAGCATAAATATAGTTAGGATAATCTTCCTTATACTTTTTCATCTGCTTGAACACAATTTCGTTCTGCTCATCGCCTATATCCAAAAGAGTGCCCTGACCACCTTTGTGAATAGTATAATACGATGCATCTGAAAATCTATTTTCTCTTTTTCTCCATTCATCAAACATTTGATACATATGGGCATTGTCCATAAATTCCTTGACAAAAACATACATCTCCAAAGCTTCAAACTGTGGTTCACGCAGGAACGCACCGCTATTTTCGTTGCCATCATTATATGCAAGGAATTTTTTTGTTAAGTCATTGTATCTTGAACGTATTTTACCTCTATTTTGGCTATAATATTCCCATAGCTGTTCGTAGAAAGCAAAATCCTGAACAAACGCTTTTGTACTTTTTGCCATAGGTTATTCAACCTCCATTTCCAATGACTCCGACAACAAGTCTGTAATCTTAACTCGAATGGTTCCTGCATCTTCAGGAATATCATAAATACCGCTTACAATTTCCTTCTTGTCTGGCACATCTGTTACCGATGGTTGCATAACCACTCCGTCATAATTCCAGTCAATCATTATTGATTCAACCAATTGTCGCCAATCTTCGACATATTCCTTTTGCAAAGAAAGTTTTTGCATAAGATTCATCGGATAGAATGACCTGATAACCAGTTTACTTCCTTCTTTGACAATCTCTGCTTCTGCTTCTCGTTTTAACTGTAAGTCTTTTTTATCTCTAAGGATATCCACAATTTCAATATCCAGTTTATACTCAGAAAGTTCCTGTTCCAAAGATGCCTTCAAATCCGGTTCGTGTCCCATACAAACAATGGTTATCCTTTCTACGGGTTGCGTTGGATTTTCTGTTTTTCTCTTTTCATATGTTTTGTATGGTAAATTTGCTTTCAACTCTTCTAAATCTGCCTTCGTTGCAATACGATTTACTGGCATAATTTTAACCATTCGACCATCAAGTTCTCCGTCCCATACATCACTCTGCGGAAACGGTTGTATCTCAAGAGCCTGAATAATCAAATCTCTTGCTTCAATTGGATTTCTAAAAAAGTCATAATTATTGACATTATAAACTTCAAAACCAGTGTACTTTTCTGCATTCATAATTTGCTGTTCTTCTTTTCCGGATTCCAAATCAATGACATCAAGTTTTATAATCTCTTGCATAGGCTCAGCTAATTTATCTTGTAATTGCAATAATCTTTTTGTTGTTACTTGCACTGCTCCTAGATTTATATCTGCACCAATAAATTTTCTGCCAAGTTTCATTGCTACAGCCTGAGTTGTACCACTTCCCATAAAGCAATCAAATACAATATCGCCAATATTACTAGATGCTCTTATTATACGTTCTATTAACTTTTCTGGTTTCTGTGTGGGATAACCTACCGGTTCAACTTTATCCGCTGGTTGTAACATTGGTATTCTCCACATATCATCTATTCTTTTTTCATATGACATCTTATACATTACATTGCCATTTTCATCTCTAGCATTTATTGCTTTCCCATCTACAAATTTCCTTACCAGCTGTTTTATTGGCTTCTCTCTTCTCTCATATTGAGTATTAAACACATAATTAGGCGTTTTGGAATAAACCAAAATTTTATCTGTAGTTCTGGGGAAACATGATGACTTGGGTGCCATTTTGTTATAATAATACCATGTTATTTCATTTATAAAATTGTCAGCTCCAAACAGCTCGTCCATTATACATTTTATATAATGTCCTTTGTGCCAATCACAATGTATATAAAGTACTCCTGTATCGCTTAACAACTCCTTCATAATAACTATTCTTTCATACATAAACTGAAGATATTCATCATTTGTCCAAATATCGCCATATTGTTTCTCTTCAAATGTTGAAATATCATTTGTGGCTTTTTTCCCTTTTAATTCCACTTTCATTTTATAATCGACACGACTATCAAAGGGTGGGTCAATGTATATCAACTGTACTTTACCACGATACTCTTTTAGCAAATGGCTCATAACCTGTAAGTTATCTCCCCAAAATATCTTATTTATCCAGCCATTGGTTTCCTCGCCATATCTTTCACGAAGTTGAGCAGGATAATACTGTGTAGATTCATAAGGACGCTTTCCCGTCCATCTAAGTTCCGGGTATCCCTTAATCGTCGGGCGTTTAGCAAATTCAAAAGTCATTTGTCCTTCCATTTTTTAAAATCCTCCATTATTCTTTGCTACCTTTTTTATTTCTGCGGCTCTAATCGGTATAAGTTGTCCTTCCATATACAAATCCCGCCCCAGTAAACTATGAAGTAGAATATATTTATCAGTTTCCAGCAAATTAGGATTTTCCCCCAGCAAAGCATTCACTCTTTCAATCATCATTGGTTCTGTAAGCTGTGCTAAAGTGGATTCAACATCAAGCTCTCCTGCATTACGAAGTTTCGTAAGACTGCTTAACAGCCCAATCCAATGATAAAGAAGTTTTCGCTTTTCTGCATCTACTTCTTCCTTTGTCATAGTTTCAGAGAATATCGACTGATTCTCAACTACCTTATATTCTGTCTCACATTTTATCTGGTCTATCTTAAGCTCTTTAGAAAATAAAACATCTTTTGCACCATTCCAAAGTGGGACTATATGCTTATGCCAAACATTAGGAATTACTTCATAGAAGAAAACATCGCCTACTCGGTCAATGGCATATTTAGAATATTCTACCATCTTATCTCGAACTAAATCTTTTATAGGAGAAGCATAACTTTCCTGCATCTCACTATCAGCCACATAATGCTTTAATTCCTTAAGTACCCTATGTGGTTTTCGATTCATCAATCGTCCATATTCATCTATAAAAGCCTCATTGTTTTTGTATTTTATGAAAAGTTCATCTGTTGGAATAATATATATAATATTACCTTTCGGAACTCTATGTTCTGCCATATACTCTACCTCTCGTTACTTATTACAGTAATATCGAAAATCGCAGTTCTTACAAGTTTTCGCATCATCGCAACGATGTTTAAAATCCTTCCTCAGGATTTTATGTACAGTGTCATCAAAAGCTGCAACTGTTCCTTCAATAGCAGTCCTTGTATAAGGATATGTTATCATCGGATTACCATTTTCTTCTCCTGTATAGTAGAGATGCATTTTGCTTACCTTCTGTCCGGTTCTCTGTTCAATAAGATAAGCATAGATTTGTAATTGTCTACGATAATGTTCTAATCTTTCTCGCATCTTAACCATATCTGGCTTTCGCTCAGATTTGAAATCAACTATTTCAACTGTACCATCAACGCCTTTGACAAGGTCAATCTTACCATCTATGATATAGTCCTCTTTAACAAGACTGACATCTACCTCAGCCTGCTGAACAGATGCCCATTTGCCGTCCATTCTCTCTGCATACCGTTCTACTTGACTGAGTGCTGCATTACGCTGTGGCTCAGCCAAATAAGTATGCTCCGACTTAACAAGCGAGTTATAATTTGACTCAAACCAAGTAGCAATATTATCGTTAGTGATTTTATCGACTTCTCCTCTGATAGCAGCTCTATGAATATCTTCAATGGTTTCATGAACCAAAGTACCGAACATCATAGCGTTCTGTCGAACAGGCATAAATTCAAGTTCCTTATAGAACTTATACTGTAAAGCACAAGTTTCATAAACTGTAATGTGAGAAGTAAACGAAAAGGAATTTTTCAAATTTACCTTCTTTACAGATTGAAAAGAAAATTCGCTTAAATCAAATTCGTCACTATTCACACTCTGAATTTCATCATAAATATCTCTAAAGTATTGGCTTGGAGTACGTTTATTTTCATCGCAGGTAAGTACGAGCAAATTCTGTGCCCTTGAAAAAGCCGTATAGTATAATCTCCAAAAATCAAAATACTTTGTTTGGTCATAAGGTTCAAATGCCGGTCTATGGAAATATTTTTCCTCGACTTCTGTCATAAGGTCTTTATATGTTTTTCTCGGAACATTACTTAAAGAATCCACCAATACAATTGGGAACTCCATTCCTTTAGATTGATGTATTGTAAGGAATGACACACAACCACTCGGTGCATACTCCGCCTCGTCCTCATACTCAGATATTCCACCGTCATAAAGTAGTTTTAAATAAAGATTAAAAAGTAGTTCTGTGTTTCTATCAATATATGAACCATTAAATACATCAACTCTATGCAGATACTCAAACTTACCGATTATCTGTGTAAGTAAAGCAAGATTTCTTGTAGGTCGAATATCAACAACACCTACACTCATATCTGTATCAAGAATATCGTTAAAAGGTCTAAACATAAACAACTTATAAAGCAATCCTGAATAAGCATAATCCGTCGTTCCAGTCAACCCTGCGTGTACTTTGCCGTGTTTTCTAATAAACTGTAATAGTTCTTTATTATCCGCCCTAGTAACATATTCATTAGCAGCAACAATGCATTCCCTATAATATCGGTAATGTTCTACCTGCAAAAAATCAAATTCTTGTTTTTCAAGTTTCATTACATATTTAGGAAACATAAGCATTAAACACCCCAATGCCAGTTTTATCTCATCACGTTTGAAAAACATATCTGAACGAGGAGAATAGACATTTATTCCATTTCTCTCCAAAAAATTTGCAAGTGCTGTTACTCGCTGATGCTTAACCGAGCTGAATAAAAAAGCCAGTTGGTTGTAATCCATAAGCTTTCCTGATTCTTTTAACTCCTTAATAAAACCAAGTATTTTCTCATGCCACTCATCTTCATCATCTTTGCTAAATAATTTTACTACCGCAGGACTTTGTATATCGGACTTTACGTGTGGCTCAATTTTCTTTTGATAGCGATATCTATCCCAAGAAAATTTGAATTTATGCCCCGATGTAGTTGATATCCATTCGTTATAAAAATCCACAATATCACTATTAGAACGATAATTTACTACCAGCGGAATAATCTTACATCCCTCATTTTCAAATTTGTGCGGAAATTCAAGTATATTACGGATAGTTGCACCCCTAAAACGATATAAACCTTGGTCATCATCTCCTACAACGCATATATTATGATGTTTAGCTCCAAGCAAAAACACTATCTGTTCCTGTATGTAGTTTGTATCCTGATATTCATCTATCATAAGATATTGCAGTTTATCTTGTAATTCTTCTAATATCTGTTTATTCTGCATAAGCAATTTGTAACATTCAGTCTGAATTGTTGAGAAATCAATCAAATTTCCTTCCTCAAGCATTTCTTGATAAACAGACAGCACTCTTCCAAGTGTTCTTATCCCAGGGTTATCATCTGACTGCAATGCTTCAATATCAACCATTTCTTCAGACAAATGGTTGATATATGTGCAAATCTCATCAGACCGTTTCCAAGAACCTCCCTTTGAAAGAAGCTCATCAATTCCCTCTATATTCTTGAATTTATGAAAATTTCTAAACACAAGATACTTTTGGTCGAAAGTATCAAGTAAACGATAATTTCGTTTAAGTCTTGTAAACTCTAAATTCTCTTTTATAATCCTCAAACATAAAGAGTGAAATGTACCAATATACATTTCATTTACATTGACAGAAATATTCCTTTCTGCTAACTCATTTGTAATACGGGTTATAAGTTCTTTAGCTGCCTTTTCCGTAAAAGTAGCCATCATTATTTGTTCAGGTTTTATGCCACATTCTTGAATAAGATAAACCGCCCTCTTAACAAGTGTAAATGTTTTACCTGTACCGGGTCCTGCTGTGATAAGCACAAGACCGTCTGTGGCACTTATTGCTTCTTTTTGAGCTTCGTTTGCATTTCCATAATTAAACATATAAACAGCTCCTATTCCGTCCCAGTAAAATCCACTTTTCTTTATTCATCTAAAATAACTTCGCATATATCTCCGATGTCACAATGAAACACCTGACATATCCTCATCAGTACTTCAAGAGATACTGGCTCATTCTTATTTATCTTCGTTGCAGCGTATGATGTAATTTCGGCTGCACGCATTAAATCCTGTCTTTTCATTTGATTGTCAATCATAAGTTTTTGAAGTTTGTTATAGCATATCTTCATCAGTAACACCTCTTCATCTTATAATTCTTCTTCGTTACAGTTAACCATTTAACATTATATATTAAATTTTCAGGCATTTCAAGATTTCGGACAGAAATGTAACCTTTCAGACACTAAGGTGTCACTTTTTACAAACACCTAATACGACTCTTTTAAAGAATACTAAAAAAGAGATGCCGAAGCACCTCAATTATACATTCTATTATTAACATTCAATGCAATCATTGCTATGACCTTTTCTATCGGCGGCTCTTTTCCGTCCGGTGCAACTACTTTCCAAAAAGCTATTGCTTCCGGTTCAGCACTTTTCATTGCTTCCCGAATGGCAAACTGCATTTCCTCTTTTACTGCTTTTTCGGTTGTTCCATTTTCTTTCGCTATTTGTCTGAAAATGTCGTTCACTTCTACTTCCTCCTATGTCTATTAGTATGTGTCTATCACTGATAGTTGTTGTTATAGCATATTCTCTCTGTCGAAGTCCCGAAAAATTTGTCGATAGCAGAAATTTTTTATACTGAAAAAAAGAAAGCTCGTCGATTAGGACGAACTTCTGTGTTTTATGGAAGTATTTGCTTTGACTGCTTCACAAGTGTATCTATGACTTCATAAATTCTGTTTCTATCTTCAGGAACAAGTTTTTCAAGCTTCTCATTCAGCATTGAGTTCTTGACTGTATATCCCGTTTCCAGAACATCTGTAAGAACCATATCCGATGATACACCTAAAGCATTTACTATCTTTATGAAAGTTTCGAGTGACGGAATTTTCTCTCCACGCTCAACCATACCAATATAATTTGTTGTCAAATCTGTTTTCTCAGCCAAATCTTCTTGGCGTAATTTCCTTGCAAGTCGGAACTTTCTTATATTCTTGCCGATTGTATCGAGCTTCATCACATCACCTCCTTTAGTGTGTTTCCATAACTAATAGTATAGGTTAAGTCGATTTCAAATCACACGCACCCAAAGGAAGTCAAACCAACTATTAGTGATGATTCCCAACTATTTTTATGTTATACTATAAAAGTAGTAATTCACGATTGTTAATGGCGAAAGACAAATCACAACCCAAGAGCCAAGTTAAACAATCTCCATAGAATAAACTTAGGGGTAAAAGGAATGGACGAACAAAAGATAATATTCAGTAATCGGTTTGAAAAAGAGAAATTTGAGGATTACAAAACAGATTTGGGAACTGACAGCTCAGTCACTCCCGACTTTACGGAAGCTGATGATTTTTTAAAATTTATACAGAAGAACCGCAGAAGTGTTCCAAGTAAAGAGCGAATTGCTGACAAGGATAAATTTATCAAAACCGTTTACGAACTATCCAATAGCTTTGAAATTGACGCTGACCTGATAGAATTTGCCGAGGGATATATCGCCAACATCTATGTAGATTATGCCTGCTACACTGGATATATCAAGAAGCTGTTAGCAATTCTTTTTATCCTTGCCGATGATATTTCCTTTTTAGACGGCAGTAAAGAAAATGCCGATATGCTTTTCAGCTTCACTTATCACACACACCATATTTTCCTGAATAACAGAGAAACAACTGATTTCTCATAATGTACCCGATGGCTACTCAACTGAGCAGCCATCTTTTCAATTTTCCAGACACCGTCTGGAATTTTTAATATGCCGGAATACCGTATCCATAGATATTGCTGCTTCCGACTGCGTACTGTCTTTGCTTGCAGGCGTCGCCTGAGTTGCCCTCTACGGTATAAACTGTGCCATTCTCACACTTCTCTACGATACCAACGTGGTCTGTTGTACCGTCGCCTTCCCAATCAAAGAAGATAATATCTCCTACCTTTGGTTCATAAGTGCGGTCTTGCCATTTTCCATTTGACTTAAACCAGTTTGCACCATCCACGCAACCTGCAAATTTCGGAACAAGTCCGCTTTCAATATACCCGCATTGGTCAGCACACCAAGATACGAAGCAGGCACACCATTCCACTCGACTATTAAAGCCGTACCAGCTCCAGTAAGGTTGTCCGCCCTGATTGCCTAGCTGTGTCAAGGCAACCTCAACAATCGCCTGATTACCTCCGGCAGTAAAGGCTCGCCCATACGGATAGTATCTCAGAACGTGAGCCGGATATTGGGTATCTCCATAACTGTCCCAACCAAGCCTTTGTGCCTGCTGAGTGGAAAACTCCACTGCATTGGCATAAGAATAACCGCCATACTTTGTTTTTGCCCAAGAAATATACCCATTACCGAAGTTGTAGCCTTGCAAGGCAAGTTTGATATGCTCCATATCTATCGGACTTTCCACTTCTGCCGAAGTAAGAGCCGCTTTCAATTCCTGAACTCCACACTGGATAGAATATTCAGGGTCTTTAATTCCATTAGGTTCGTGCGGATACCTTGTATTGAAACTTCCCTCTGCTGCCTGCATAGGGTCAAGTCCTCTGCCACCGCTTTCCTGCATCATAACCGCCTTGATAAGTTCCACATACTCAGGAATGCCGTACTCTTTGGCATACTTCTGTATGATGGGTTCATAGGCTTCTACCTCTGCACTTACCGGAGTATAGGAATTACTGTCACTTCCTCCTCCAAACATTGCTACGGCAGCACCAAACAGCACGACAATCATAATAATCAGAACCGCTATCCAACCGCCTGCGGCGATTGCTGCTACAAGTGCTTTTGTCCCTGCAATAATCGCTTTGACTGTCGCAACAGTAGCTTTCGCTGTGGCTTTAACGGTATCTGCTGTGGCTTTCGCCGCTTTCTTTGCCGTCTGAGCCGCTTTCTGTGTTGCTTTGGCTGTTGTTTTTGCTGTTTTCTGTGCTATAATGGCAGCTTCTTTGGTGGTCTTAATAGAAGTCTTTGCCGTTTGTTCTGCGGTCTTGACCGACCTTTGAACAGTATTGGTTGCACCTTTCGATACGGTCTTGACTGTCGTATTTCCTGCCGACCTTGCAGACTGTTTAATTGTTTTCTCCGTACGCTCCAGAGTTCGGATGCTCTGTTTTCCGACAGGATTGACCGATTGTTTCTGAAGCTGTTTCTCTGCACGCTTGGTCTTGAAATTCTCAATTCCCGTTTTGGCTTTCTGATAATTCTGCCTTGTTTCACGCATACCCCATCTGCCGACTTTATCCGCACGGTATGCAGTTTCGTGAACAGCCCTATCCGTTGCCGCTTCGATTTTATCGGAAGCATATTCCTCTGCGGAATTTTCCGAAGCATTGGTGGAATGCTCTGCCTTATCTTTCGTCATCACATAGGCTTTCTTCATTCGCTCCGTGGCAACTGCTGCCTTATTTATGGTCTTGATTGTACCTTTGCTTGTATCTCTTGTTTTTATATCAGCCATCGGTTTCCTCCTTTCTCGAAAAATAATAGAGAGTGGGGTTTAATCCACTCTCTTAGCGACAACAACAAGCCTGCCATTGTTTCTTGAATATTCACAAGTAGAAAGAGAAATCAGCTTGTCGCCATATTCTGCCGATACTCCGGTATCATACAAAGAAAGTTCCTTGCACTTAGCAACATACGCATCAAACTCTGCCGCATTTTCTGCGTCCGTAAACTCATAATACTTAAAGCTATCGGAGCTGTCTGTATAAACGACTGTCTTAAAGACTGCAATCACTTCATACTGGTGTCTGTCCGTCAGTGTATCAAAGGTAATCGTCTTATGACCTTCCCAAAAGCTCTTGTTTCTGTACTTCATCAGTCCCGTAAACATCGAGCCGTCATTCATATGGTGTCCGTATATAATGATGTTGTCTGAAGGTTTCTGCACATCGCAATTTTCCTGCACATATGGACAGCCATAAGCGGAATAGGTCTTATCAAACTTGTGCTTCAGGTAGAAGTTCGGCTCATTTACAGACTGCACGACCGGATAGTTGATATTGGTATCCTCAACCTTTATCCAACCCACCATATCCTCATTCTGCCGATAGAGTTCAAGATATTCCGCAAGATAGTCCTTATCTTCCGAAAACGTCACGCCCTCATTTTCCTTTGGCGGCTCGTCCTCCACAATCTCCGCAAGGTTCTCATAGACTTCATTCTGCTTGGCAGAGTCAATGTGATTACGGATAATAAAGAAGGTGCTTACAGACAACACTACCGTAAACACCATCGCAATAATAATATAGATTTTTCTGCTCATTTTCTCTTACCTTTCCATATCGTTTCTCTTAGGCGGAGTCAAATCTCTGCAATACTCCGGATACCTCAACTTGATACCCTCCATGAAATACGGAGCATATCCACAACAGAACAGTTCCTCCGGTGTATAGAGATTTTCCCTGCCTTCTTCCGTAAATCCATTCCAGAGATTAAAGGCAAGGTGGCAGACCTTGACTGTGCCACTGGTCTGCCAACCGCCGTGCATACCTTCCGGTATGATACAGTCCCTCTTGAAATCAAACATCTTTCCGATATTCATTCTCGTTTCTTCTGAAATGCCCATCACATAGAAAAATGCTCTGTGATAGCAGTCGTTGACTTTGCACTTATCCAAATTTTCTAATACAAAATCTCTGTGTGCAGCATTGCGAAATTGAATTTTAGACATTGTAAATCCCTCCTTACGCTTCGCCTGGCTTGGTCGTCATCAGTTTATAAAGTTTCGTGTTCTTAGGGAATTTGTTTGCAAACGGTACAAGAGAACTTCCCACCTTGATAAGTCCGTGTCCTGCTTCCACATTCGTGATATAGGACATCTGGAGGTCGGAAATATTCAGGAGTTTTGCAAGCTCAAGCCTGTCTGTGGACGCCTGATTCAGCATAATGATAAACTCTGAGTTTGCAAGCATTGTTCTTGCTGTGTGGCTCTGCAAAAGGTCATCGACATTCTGAGTGATTCCACTTGCGTATGCACCGTATTTTCTCACACGCTTCCACAAGGTAAAGAGGAAGTTTGCAGAGTATTCGTGCTGGAACAGAAGATAAATCTCATCAATGAAGATAAAGGTGTTCTTACCCTTTGCACGGTTCTGTGTGATACGGTTCAGGATAGAGTCAAGGACAACAAGCATACCAATCGGCATAAGCTGTTTACCCAAGTCAAGGATGTCATAGCAGATAAGGCGGTTATTGGTATCCACATTCGTCTGCTTTGCAAAAGTGTTCAGAGAACCGTGTGTAAAAAGCTCAATGGCAAGTGCCAGTTCTTTTGCTTCCGGTTCGTCCTGCTGCAAAAGTTCTGCCCTGAAATCCTGCAAGGTCGGTATATGTCCCTGATAATCATTCTGCTGATAACTGCGGTACACGCTTGCCGTACATCGGTCAATGATAGACTTCTGCTTTGCTCCGAGATTTGTACCTCCGATAAGCTGTTCACAAAGGGACATAATAAACTCGGATTTCAAAATGACAGGGTTTGCACCGTCGCCGTAATCCTTATTCATATCCATTGCATTGATGTGATTGTCGGAAGTAGCAGAAATATTGATTACTTCTCCGCCCATCGCATTGACAAGCTGTGAATACTCTCGCTCAGGGTCGATGATGATAATATCTGCGTCCGAAGAAAGCACCTGATTGATGATTTCTCCCTTTGCCGCAAATGACTTACCGCCACCGGATACACCGAGAATAAAGGAGTTACCATTCAAAAGCTGCTTACGGTCTGCGATAATCATATTTTTGCTGATAACATTCTGACCGTAATAGATACCGTTCTCGTGGAAAATATCCTGCACCCTGAATGGGATAAATACCGAAAGGCTCTCTGTTGTAAGTGTTCTGAACGCATCAATCTTTCTTGTTCCAAACGGCATTACCGTGTTGAGTCCATCTACCTGCTGAAATCTCAGTGTTGCAAACTGGCAAAGATGTTTTCTTGCTGTGGTAAGCAATGCTTCCGTATCATTCTCAAGCTGTTCTTTGCTGTCTGCTGTAATAACCATCGTGATAACAGCAAACATCATTCTCTGGTCACGGGTCGTAAGGTCATCGAGGAACTCTTTCATTTCTTTCTTCTGCTGCTCCATATCATACGGAACAGTTGCAGAGAAGTTGTTATTGGCATTCTGCCTACGTTGCCAGTTTGTGATATTGGTTTCCACACCAAGCAGACGGTTCTCTGCTTCCTTTACTGCTTCATCCGTTGGAACGGGAACAATATCAATGGACATCATCAGATTTCTGTTCATATCCGTAAGTTCCGCTACCATACTGTCTTTGATATAGGACGCATATTCACGAAGAAAAAGGACTCTTCCATAACGGTTTCCCATCTTGAAATAGTCCTTTTCAAATTCCATTGTGTCGGGGCAGATATAATCCTTAAAATCGTGTCCCTTTTTTCTTGTTTCCTTAATATCAAAGTGGAAAGAGCTTTCTTCTCCCACACGATAGAAGTCGTGGAAAATACGAAGTCTTTCGTCTGTTTCCAGTTCCACACACTTACTTCCAAGCCTGCCGAAGTGAGCAATCAAATCTGCACCGACACGGGCAAAATAAGTTCTTGCGTCCTCCACACTCTTTTTGTTGATGGAAATGGTAATATACTTATCCTGAACAATAGAGTTTGCCCCCGTTGCCTTATCAAGAAGCATTTTGTTATATTCCTCTCGATATTCGTCCAAATTATCTCCGGTTGTCGGAATAAGGATTGTCTGCTCAAAATCCAGTCTGTTGAGCCGACGGTTATTGATTGTGATTTTTGTCGTTGCACCACTATCAAGGGAGTTCAGAAGTTCGGAATATTCAAGGAACATCGCTTCCTTATCCTCACGACTTGCCACTGCATAGTTAATATCCGTAAAGCGGTAGGTCTTTGAATATTTATCCTTTCCCACTTTGAAAATGCCATCATCAAAGATAACTGCCACGGGAATCGCATCCTGCACCCCTTTCGGTACAACAAATTTTTCTTTATCCTGCTTAAACAGGTTCGTAAGAGTCTTAATCATAAAAACTCATAACCTCCTTTATGGTAAAAAAATATCGCCACTAATTTTAGTGACGATACATCAAATTGGTTTTATTTAGTTCCAGTGCTTTCTTGAATTATATACATTATTGACTGCTTCAATATAGCAAATGAAAGAGGAATGGTTGTAGTCGTTGGAAGTCAAATACTGATTTTTTATTCTCAGATACTGCTCTCTAACTAATGTCCATTTTTCTTTTTCTTTGATATACTTCGCTTTCTCTCTAATGTTTCTTGAATTAGGTGCTTGATTCCAGAAATATCTGTTTGGAAAACGTCGCTTATCGTGAATAAGGCGATGATAGTTCCCGTCTGTATCCTCGCAAACAATACAAATATCCATTGAAAATTCTGTACTATTCCCCTGATTAAAGTGCCGCTTTTCCGTTGTCAAAGATGAGGTAGAATCTTGGCAGTCGCTCCACCCATATTCTCTAAGAACAATATTAAAAGCCTTTCTGACGCATTCTTTGATTTCTTTACAATCTTCCCAATCATCTATTCTTGTGATTTCAAGATTATAATCCAAATCAATCGGTCGATTAGCATTTTGTAATATCAGGTTTCTTGCACCACTACCCACGAGATAGAATGAAGCACCAATATCATATTCTTCTTTCAGCGTATGGCAAAGGTCTTGCATTATTTCTCCACATAACGAACGCATACGGCTCAGAAACAGTTTGTCTTCCACATACTTATACATATTAACATTTCTCCTTTCTTCCCAAGCCGCCCATCTAGTCAAATGCTAAATCATTATAGTATATTCAGAAAGCACTTGTCTGTCAATAGCTTAAATCTTATTTTATGTTTTAGATTCTCGAAAATGGTCTTTTTGCTTCTGTTCAATGCTTGGCTTCATCAGTTCGTAATACACATTGGTAGAATGAAACACCAGCTTCTTCGGCATTAAAAACTCCGACTTTATCCACGCATAGATTGCTTTTTCTGCGGTCATACCGTTATACTTCACAAAACCAAGTGCCGCAAACGGGGCAGCACCCAAAATGCACACCCACGATACGGTTTCCGTGCCAACATACGGTCTGAGCAAGAAATACAGTCCTACCGCAACACCACAAGCAAGAACAGAAAAAATGAACTGTCTGAGCGACAGTCCAAAAAACATTGACTCTGTATAATTTCTGATTTCACGGTTAATTTTTACTTCCATATCTGTTTCCTTTCCTGCGGTTTCGGTCGTTCTCCCTCACGCATTTATCATTCAGGCAAAAGACTTTGCCCTTCCGTTTACCGCCATAGTAAACACATTTCTTACAATCTCTTTGGTTCATCTCAAAATCTCTCCTTAAAGTCCCATCATTTCTCGGATAATACGGTCAGACATTTTCACTGCACCGACAAGAACGAGCATATTAAATACCAGTTCCCCGATATATGCCCACACCTGCGTAACTGCTGCTGCATCAGGATTAACCACTGGCGGCGATGAAGCAAATACGGAGAAAATAATACAAGCAAGTACAATGACTGCTCCCTCAAGCAGAACGGCACAATAGCTCTTGATAAAACTCTTGCCTACATTCTGTGTCGGTTCTCCTGCAAATGTGGAAAGCGGTATCGGTGCAAGTGCGGTGTACATATAAAGTTTGAAAAATCGTCCGTACACTGTCATTATCAGAATGAACGACAGCACCGTGATAAATAATCCTCCGATAAGCGTTACCGCCCACAAGGGAATACTCTCGAAAAATCCGCAATCTTCTATGGTCGTTACCATCTCTGCGGGTAAAGTCGTCTGTTCCGGAGTTCCAAATCCGGCAGCATTCATAATGGTTGAAATCGTACCCTGCACAATATTAAATAATGCAAGCATAAGCTCCATTCCGTATGTGATAACACCTTTCGCCAATGCAAAACGGACAAAGAGTTTTAAAGCGTGTTCCGGTTTCTTCACATCTGTAAAACTTCCGCAGGTCTTTACCATACCTATCACGAAAAACAATACAAGTAAGGCAAGCCCGATAGCCTGAACTGCACCGTTGATGTCAACAATAACCTTCCAGATATTCCCGCCCTTAAAGTTCTGCGGTGTAGTTGTGATGAGTGTCCATATTTCCGACAGTTTTTCATTCCAAGTTTCAAGGGCATTTTCAAGATTTTGAACTACCCAGTTATCACTCATTCAAAGCACCTCCTTACAATTAAGGGGTGTCCCTTAACTTGGCACACCCCTCGATAACTGTGTAACTCTTATCTTAGCCTGTGATAAGAGTAAGGATTTCTTTCGCAAAAGTGATAATGACACCGCCCGCAAGAGTCAGGAAGCCATTGGCTCTCTGAGAAGGGTCGTGAGATTTGAGTGAAAGACCGACCTGCACGATACCAAAGCCAAGCAAAATCATACCGATGGCACGGATAAGTCCGAAGATAAAGTCAGACAGATTGTTGACTACGGTAAGCGGGTCATTCGCTGCAAATGCAGTCGTTGTCATTCCAAGTGTCAACGCACCGACAATGACCATTGTGCAATAAGCACGGAAGCCTTTCCTAACCTTTCCGGTCATAGGCAGTTTCTTTGTTTCCTGAGTGTCAGTTGCTTTTTTCTTAAAAATAGTCATAGTTGAATACCTCCAAAATTTAATTTGTTTGATTGTTTATGAACAGAGCTTCCATCTCCTCATCGGAAAGAAGTTCCCAGTTCGTTTCTTCCATTTCCTTTTCAGGAAGTGTTGCAGGGTCAATGTCCCAAATAGCAATCGAAGCAATATCTTTTGTGACTTCTCCGTGCTTATAAGGACTTGCCTTTCCGTCTGTGGTAAGTGCCACATTCGGGTGTTTCATAATGTCATATTTGAAATCCATAATGGGTCTTTCCCCACGGATAAATAAAATAGCGTACTGATTATCGAGCATACGCACCTCATCAGGAGTAAGTAACTCTCTGCCGCTAATCTGATAGTTGGTGGAATAGTTACCGCTTCTTCCGGTACTCTTTCCGAACGTGTTGGTATCAATGGTTTCCTTGCCCAACAGCTCCGACACATATTTATGGGTTGACTGCTCATTTCCACCAAGGTAAAGAAATTCATCGCAGTTACCCACAATGCTCTCCCACTGTTTTTCAAACAAGGCTTTAAGCTGTGCCAAGTTCTGTAAGATGATGCTTACCGATACACCACGTGAACGCATAACCGACAGTATCTTGTCGAAGTCGTCCGGCAGTGAAACATTGGCAAATTCGTCCATCATAAAATGAACAGGCATCGGCAAACAGCCGCCGTGGATATGGTCGGCTGCATAAAACAACTGCTGAAAGAGCTGTGTGTAAAGAATGGATACCAAGAAGTTGAAACTTGAGTCATTATCCGGTATCAGTGCAAACAGAGCCACCTTTTTCTCTCCAAGTGACTGCAAATCCAGTTCATCGGCAGAAGTAAGAGCAGCAAGACTTTCCAAGTTAAACTTTTCAAGCCTTGCTGCAAGGGTTATCTGTATGGATTTTAATGTTTTGGAAGAGCCGGAATGATAAGAGTGGTAATACTTCAAAGCAATGTGGTCAGGATTATCTATCATCAAATCCGAAAACAGATTATCAAGCGGAGAAGGACTTGGGTCGTCCTCGTCCTCAATTGCCCCGGCTCTGAGCATTTCCATTACCATTGCAAAATTCTGTTCTTCCGGCGGTGCTTCATAATGCAGATAAAATACAAGTGCAAGCAGAAGCATTGACGCTGCCGTATCCCAAAACGGGTCATTACTCTGTGAACCTTTCGGAGTGGTACTCTTGAATAGATTGGTTACGAGCTTCTGCACATCATTGTCATTCTGCAAATAAACAAACGGATTGTAACAATGGCTTTTCTCCATTGAAATCAAATCAAGCACACGCACTTCGTAACCTTTCTTCTCAAGAAGATGTCCCGTATCTCGCAGGATTTCCCCTTTCGGGTCTAATATCACATAGCTGTTTCTGGCAGCGTTCATAATATTAGGCTTTGCATAAAACCTCGTCTTACCTGCACCGGAGCCACCGCACACAAGCGTATTCAGATTTCGTCTGTGCTTCTTGGCATTAAGTCCAATGCACACATTCTGAGTCATCAGCTTGTTTTCTGATAGTGGCTTTTGTCGGTACTTTTTATCAATGGCTCTAACATTGCCCCATTTGGCAGAACCGTGTTCTTCTCGTCTGCGGTAATTCTTTCTTGTTGAGAAATAAATCCCGATACCCATTCCATAGCACAAAAGCAAAATGAGGACAGTTTTCAGGCTGTCCCCACATAATTTTATGGAAAATGGATTATCAAAGAGTGTCGCAAGATTGGCTGCTATCTCCGGCAATCCTCCGCTTATGGAAGGTGCAATCAGAAGTGCCAGCCATATGACCGGAACGATACCGACAATGGATAAAATAATGGCAGTCTGCCTGTCATTATCTCGCTTCATCTGAGCGTTTCCTTTCAATCACTTTGAACTTTTTCAATGGGGCATTTCCGACTTTTACAAGCAGGTCGTCTACTGCGTCTGCGGACTTGCCTTCCTCCATCAACTTTGTTTTCTCATCGTTTAAAGAGCGAATGACAACACCGTGTTCATAATCGTCCAAAGCAATGTGGTAGAGTTTTTCTTTTTCCATATCTGCCCTCCGTTATCTCTCATAGTCCTTTGAACGCTCCTGCTTCTTGCGGAACATTTCATCAGAGATATGACTGTGAATTTCTGCCATTGCATTTCGTATCTTGGAAAGCTCCGCACGGATTTCTTTCGGCTCTTTGGAAGCCAATCCCTCCGGAATACGGTTAATTGCAAAATTCTGTGTATCTACGCCATACTTCTTGCAAATCATATATCCGATACACACTGCCTGAAAGCCCATATCCCTGCGGCTGTAACTTTCGCTGTTGATGGAAAGCTGTGCGTGTCCAAGTTCCTGAGCGACACACTGAGCAACTGCTACGCTGTCGCCCACATTACGCTTCACATACAAGGTCTGCTTTTCATTATTATAGAAAGCTGCCATATTCGGATACGGAAGTTCATCGGTTGCCGCAACCTCCACCGGAGATACATCAAGCATTGTCGTGATAAGTGCTTTCGGGTCACGGTTTGCTGACACTGCCGGAGCTTTTCTTCCATTTGTCTGCGTAACATCAAATACCTTTTTGACATTGTAGGAAATACCCGGAGAACCATCTGCTCTTGTGTATTCCACTGGTTCAAGGATAGAAATACTCTTTGCCCCTTTGGTAATCTTCACATTGTCCTTACCCCAATCATCAAAATCTTTAAGCTGTGTCGCCTGCGGATACTGACTGTAAATAAGGAGAGCATTTGCTGCGGAATATCTGTCCATTCGACTCTGCGTATCAAGAAAGCTCTTGAACTTATCAGGGTCACTCACAATCTCACGGGCAGCGTCATCAATCATCTGATAGACCTTTTCTTTTTCTGCTCGCTTCTTTTCCGCATACTCCTCTTTGGATAATCTTGGCTGATTACCGCCAGCCTTTGCGGGTTTGAAATCATTTGTCATAGTGAATTACCTCTCTTTTGTTTTTGGTTTCTTCTTCGGCTGACGGTGTACCGTCTGACCGTTTTTCTGTTGCGGCTTCTTACCGTCTTTCTTAACCTCCGGCTCTTTACGCTCTGCTTCTTTTTGCTGTTTTGCCTGAGCCTTATAACGGTCAAGTTTCTCTTTGACCGATGGCTTTTCCACTGGCTTTGCAACACCCTTATCAGATTGCGTTTCTACCGGCTCTGAGTTTTGCCTTGACAGAGGGCTTTTGTCTGTTTTGGCGACTGAGGGGTTTGCGTTTGCTCGCTCCTCTTTCTGCATTGGATTTCTGACTGCTTCCTCCATAATGATTTCACTCTTGGATTTGGTCGGCTTTTCTTTCTCAACCGCTTCACGGTCTGCGATAGCTTTCTCTGCTTCACTGACAATCGAAGCCTTATCCACTTTGCCAAGTTCAAATCTTTCAACGATACGCTGAATTTTAGAAGCGTCCTCTGCTCTTGCGATAATATCTACCGGAGCGTTCTCTCCCTTTGTGTTCTTATCTCTGAGGACACAATAAAGAACGCCATAGCGTTTTGCCTGTTCGGTAAACTTCTTCAAATCCTTTTGCGGAATGGAAAAGACCTTCAGCTCCTTGCCTGACTTAATCATATTGGTAAGCCTTGCTTTGCCCTTCGTCTTTTGTTCCTGCTTCAGAACCGATACCAAAAGCAATGCGATATTCTTCGCCGCCGAACCGCTTAATCTTGCAGCAACTTCAAATCCTTCAAGCGAAAGCCTAACGACCTGCTCTGCTGCGTCACCACCGTTGTTCATAGCGTGATTTCTCCTTTCTCTGCTGTTTTTGTTCCTCTGTTTCGATATGCTCAAGGTTTTCTTCCATAATCTTTGACCTCTCCGCAATATCCTCGCAGAGTTTTACTTCCCGTCGGAGTTTTTTCAATTCTCCATTGATAGAAGCGATTTCATCTTTTGCCGCCTGAAGCTGACCATCATCAATATTTGTTCTTATCTTTTTTCGGAGATGTGTTCTTCCGGCAATCAGATTTTTCATCTGCTCCTCTAAGGAAGTCTTATATGAAAAAAGCTGTTCGTCCGTGGAAATATTTTCTCGTCCGAGCAGCCTTACTTCATCAGTAATCTTATCGAGCTTCATCAAATCATCTTTCAAAAGATAATGAAGCCTTGCGTTATTCTGTTTCTTATACTTGGGCAGATAACCGAGTCTGTAACAGTAATACAGATACAGCCCATAAAGTCCGCCTTTCTTTTTCAGCTTCTGCCCTCTGGTCTGCATACGGTACTGTCTTGGTTTATAAGTCGCCCTCTGGAACGGCTCAATCTCTGCCCATCTGTCACGATTTTCTTTGATACGCTCTACAATCCGGTCATTGGTATAATCTGCTCCGAGATTTTTCAGTCGTATCGGCTTATCGTATCCCTTTGGAATGACCGTCCAGTATTTTCGGCTTGGACTTAGGTTATAGGCATATCCCATTTCCTTGAGAGCAAACTGAAATTCTTTCAGGGTCTTGCTATGGTCGATAGCATAATCAATGGCTTCTTTTGCAACCGAATAGCGTGTCGGCATACCTGCCTTTTCTTTCATCGTCAGATAATCCGACTGCTTACTGCGGTTCGGATTCGGGTCATAGTAAAGTCCGTACTTCTCACAAATCCTGTCTGCAATTTTTCGGAATTTGAACCACGCTTTTTCCTCGCCCCACAAATGTTTGCCATCGACGAAAGAAATAGAGTTGACGACAAAATGGCAGTGCAGGTGCTTTGTGTTCAGATGGGTTGTCACAACGACCTGAAATCTTTTCCCCCACACTTCATTCGCAAACTTCATTCCGATTTTCTGTGCCATCTCAGGAGATATATCTGTTTCCTTGAAACTCAAATATCCGTGGTAGGCTTGGATACCTTCTGTCTTTTGGTACTGCTCCTTAACCGTTATGAATTGGTCACGGGCAATCGCCACATTACAGTTGATACCCTCAACATAAAATTCTCGCTCTGTTTTTTCTTCGTCCTTTGCATAAGCAATAACATCTGCAAGAGCCTGATACTGTTCCGGCGAAAACTCCCTTTTGATATTTGCAGAAGTCTTTTCCGGATTGGTCGCATAGTCAATGACCTGACCGAGCCTTTCTGTTACCGACCACAACTTTGTTACTGCCATTTCATTTCGCTCTGATTTGGACGAAGATATGTCCTCTCAATCTCTGACTGGAACTTATTCCACTTTGCAGCTTCATTCTTCAGCATAGGTGCGTCAATGAAACCAAGTGTATTCGCTTTGGCAGCAAGCTGATTGATGTTATTACCGATAGAGGAAAGTTCCCTCATCACATCATAGAAACGGTCATCGGGTTTCTCTTTCGGTTCGTAACCTCTGATAAGCAAACGGATAAGCCCTGCTTCGGAAAGACAAGCCTTCTTTGCCTTTGCTGCCAAATCCTGTGCTTCCTTGCGGTTAAAGCGTACAATCTTCTGAATGTTTCTCTTTCTCATAATCGGTATCTTCCTTTCTCTTTACTCTGCAATCTTTGTTAATCTGGAATAAGCACATCATCGTAACGCCAAGACAACTGCCGAGCAGTGTTCCGGCGGCGATAAGTAATAACTCTCTCAAATCAAGTTCTCCTTTCTCACGGGGTATTAGGGGCAACCCCTAACGAGCCTTTTACCGTTTGGGAAACTGTGTTTATCCAAATGGTCTGCTCGCTAAGAATAAACATCTCCTCCGGGTTGCCCCGTTCTCAGTCTACTATCTCTCATAATCCTTTGATTTCGGCTTAAAAGGTTCAGCCACGATATTGCCGCCCACTTCCTTAGAAAAGCGTTCAGGATACTTGAACTGTTCCTTGTATTTCTTCATCATATCGTCCGGCAAGCTCTGAAAACTCTCACTCTCAGGCGGTGCATAACAGATAAAGAATTTGCCGCAGATAATATCTACCATCTCTTTCTTATCATTGTCCTGCACATAAACTGCACGGTTAAGCGGAAGTCCTCTCATCTTTCCTTCCTCATTACAGATGATTGCAACGTCATCGTCATAGGGCATATATTCCTCAATATCCCCGCCGACAACCTCCTGCATTGCTTCCAGACTGTCGTCGATTACAATTTCCTTCGGGTACTTTTCCGGTTCTACCAAGAGAACTTTAATCTTAGAATCATTCATCGTTCTTCATTCCTTTCGTGTGTTTTTTTATTGTAAATGCCCATCCGCATACAAAGAAAATCGTTGAAGTCCTTACCGGCTTTTGGTGGCTCATCAACGATTTCATACTTATCCGGCAGAATGGTTTTTAAGGTCTGTGCTGCCTTTCTGCCCGCTATATCATTGTCAAAATGGATACGGATTTTCCTGACAGATGGGTTACTGCCAAGATACTTTTCCAGTGCAATCGGCACTTTACTGTCCTCAATTTTCTTTGCCGGAGAATACACACCAGACAGCGAAACAAAGCTCATTTCTTTCCAATTCTGCCCGTTCAGCTTCGCAAGCGTGGCATAGGATAACAAGTCAATGGCACACTCAAAGAGGTGTACTTCCTCCAAGTTTTCCTTACCAAGCCGAAAAGAATAATCTTTTTTACTGCCACTGCAATCGCCCATAATCCTACGCTTATTCGTGGAACGGTAGGCTGCATATTTCGGTTCTTTCTTCTCGTCATAGCCTACAAACACAACATTGTGATACGGCAGGCTCTCAAAGATAAGGTCATTAGAGATACAGTAATTGATGATTTCAAAATCTATTCCTCTCCCGAAAAGATACTCTGTAACCACTCTGTTGGAAGCACATTTTTCAGGGAGAAGAAGCGGTTTATTTTCCTCTTTTGGCTGTGGCTTTTCATAGACCGGAGCCTGAATCGCCGTGTGTCCGATAATGGTTTCCACCGCTTCAAGGAAGCTGCAACCTTTGACCTTAATCAGATAATCCAAAGCACTCCTGCCGCCGATACCTCTCGACCACCATATCCATTTCCCGTTTGAAATCTTCAAACTGTCGTGGGTTCTGGTGCAATAGGTGTTACCTGAAAACTTAACTAGCTCATACGGTTCATAATTTTTCAGGTAGGTTAATAAGTCCATTTGCTTCGCCTGAATGATTAACTCAGGTGCGATAAATGGCATATCGACCACCGCCTTCCTGTTTATCTCTCATACGATTTCTCCTTTCTGCCGCCGACTGCTTCGCCCTCATCAGGCTCTCCGCCGACAATCTCATTTTCTTTTTTATCCATATTGAGCAGGATATTCAGCTCATCAAGTCGGGCAGTTTTTGCCCTCAATTCTTCCTCCTTTGCAAACGGCTTTTCGATTTCCTGCTTCGCTGTTTCAAACTGCTTTTCCGTATTTTCAAGACTGTTTTTCGTATCAGCAAGTGTTTCTTCGAAGCGTTCAATGCCGTTATCTATTCTCACGATATTACCGTGAGCATCGTCGCCAAGCGGTATATCTCTGCTCGTTTCGCCTTTCAGTTTCACAACATAATTACGCTGCACCGTATCAAAATACAGTTCCATTTGAAAGCCACGGTACTCGCCAAGTGGTATCGCATCGGGACTGTTCATTGACTTGCAGGCATTGATGATTGCCTGACCTGCTTCGGCTTTTTCGGAATAAGAAACACCCGATACCATCATTCCAAGCGGCTGCTCGTCTATCGGTTTCGGGTGTAATTTTGCTGTTTCAACATCTTTTGTAAGTCCCTCTACACGGGATTTCAAGTAAGCAATCTGTTGTGGGTAGAACTTGATGACCTTATCCTCCAGTCCGTATTTCTCCGATAAGAAATTGGATTTTAACATCTTTAGCTTCTGCACCTGAATGTCTAAGTCCATCTTTTCTTTGATATATGGATTACCTGTTGCAAGCATTTTTATCTCTGCATAGGACAGTGCGGTTTCATCAATATCCTCTGCCGACCTGACCGGAGATTTGCTCGTCATAATCTGACTTGCGAACTTCTGCTTACCTTCCACAAGCTGATAGAGGTATGCATCAAAGGTCTGCTCTGTTACATAGCGGTAAATATCTACCTGCGGATTTTCATTGCCCTGACGGACAATTCTACCGGAACGCTGCTCCAAATCTGAAGGTCGCCACGGACAATCCACATCGTGAAGTGCGATAAGTTTGTCTTGCACATTCGTTCCTGCTCCCATCTTCTGAGTAGAGCCAAGAAGCACCCTGACTTCTCCCTTGCGGGTCTTTTGGAACAGTTCTTTTTTCTTCATATCCGTGTCGGCTTCGTGTATAAATTTTACTTCACTTTCAGGAATACCTCTCTCAATCAGCTTTTTCCTAATGTCGTTATAGACGGAAAATGTTCCGTCATTCTTCGGCGTGGAAAGGTCACAGAACACAAGCTGTGCCGATTTCTTGTCGGCATTTTCTTTCCATATCCGATAGATGTTATCGACGCAGGCATTGATTTTACTGCCCTCAAAATCAGGCAGCATATCATTTAGCATACGCTGGTCAAGAGCCAGTTTTCTTCCATCATTCGTGATTTTCAGCATATTATCTACGCTTGAATCCACACCGCCGCCACGCACCTGCTCGGCTCTCTCTGCAAGGGAAGCAACCATTTCCTTCTGTATTTCCGACGGCTTTACTGCAATGTTATGGTACTTTGCTTCCGGTACTGGCAGGTTCAACATATCTGCTGTTTTAATGTCCGCTATCTCCTTGAACATCGCCATTAGTTCAGGCAGGTTATAGAATTTTGCGAACCTTGTCTTTGCTCTGTATCCCGTTCCTTCCGGTGTAAGTTCCACTGCCGTAATGGTTTCTCCGAAAGTGGAAGCCCAGGCATCAAAGTGCTGCAACCCATTTTTCACAAGCGTGTTGTACTGCAAATATCGCTGTATCGTATAGAGTTCCACCATACTGTTTGAGATAGGTGTACCCGTTGCAAATACGGTTCCTCGTCCTCCGGTAATCTCGTCAAGGTAACGACACTTCATAAAGAGGTCGGAAGATTTCTGTGCTTCCGTCTGTGCGATACCTCCCACATTACGCATTTTTGTATAAAGATAAAGGTTCTTGTAATAATGGCTTTCATCAACAAAAAGCCTGTCTACACCAAGTTCCTCAAAGGTTACAACATCATCTTTTTTCGTCTGGTCATTGAGTTTATCAAGTTTCTGCTTGATGGATTTTTTTGACTTTTCAAGCTGTTTTATGGAGAAGTTTTCCCCTCGGTTTCGCTTGAGTTCTGCAATTCCTCCAGTTATCTCCTCAAGCTGCTGTTCTAAGATTGCCCTCTGTCTTTCAATGGACATCGGGATTTTTTCAAACTGTGAATGCCCGATGATAACTGCGTCATAATCTCCGGTTGCAATCCTGCCGCAGAACTTTTTACGGTTCTTGGTTTCAAAATCTTTCTTCGTGGCAACAAGGATATTCGCCGCCGGATAGAGCTGCAAATACTCTGCCGCCCATTGTTCGGTCAAGTGATTTGGTACAACAAACAGTGACTTGTTACAAAGCCCAAGCCTTTTCGACTCCTGTGCTGCCGCTACCATTTCAAAAGTTTTTCCTGCTCCGACTGCGTGTGCAAGAAGCGTATTTCCTCCGTAAAGGATGTGGGCAACTGCATTTTTCTGATGTTCCCTGAGTTCGATTTCAGGGTTCATACCATTGAAAATAATATGGCTTCCATCATACTCACGGGGTCTGACGCTGTTGAACTTCTCATTATAGAACTTGCAAAGCCTTTCCCTTCGTTCAGGGTCAGACCATATCCAGTCCTGAAATTCCTGCTTAATCATTTCCTGCTTCGACTGAGCAATCGCAGTTTCCTTTTTATTCAGGACAGCCTTTTTCCTACCCTCATCATCTTCGATATAATCAAAGATACGCACATCTTTTAAGTTCAGCGTTTCCTCGATAATCTTATAGGCATTGATGCGGGAAGTTCCGTAAGTGTTATATGCCCTTACATTTCCTTTGTCGTAAGATTTACCCTCAATGTTCCACTCACTCGTAAAAGGAGAGAAGTGAACTTTGATATTCCACTGTGCATATCGTGGTGTTTCAAGCAAATGAAAGATAAACTCCTGCACATCGTCCGGCGGCAGCCAAGTTGCACCAAGTCGTACGGAAATTTCACTTGCAGTCAGGTCTTTCGGCTGCACCTTTTGAAGTGCTTCCACATTGACCTTATAATCTTCCGGATAGAGTTCTGCCGAGTTCTTTGTAATCCTCAGCTTCTCCCTGACATTACCCGAAAGATATTCATCAGCCATCAGATACTTCGGTTCGTAAGAGTTTCCATACTCATAAAGCGGATTTAGGAAGATAACACCCTTCAAATCCTCAAAGATTTCATTCTCCGATTTACCGGAAAGCTCCATCATATAGTCCATATCAATCGTGGCTTTTTCTCCAAGCGATACCGCCAACGCTTCGCTTGCCGTATCAACAGAAGTAACCGGAGTATGCGGCTTAATTGTCCTTTTAGAAAACATATCAGCCTTACGTTCCAGTTCTCCGTCCTCTCCGATTATCTCCAATGCGGAAAGCAGAGAGAATGAACTGTCCTGCGAAAAAGCAGAAGTATTTGCACGGCTGTTAATGAGTCCGTACTTACCTGAAAAGGTATCATAAAGTCTGTTTAATCTCTCCTGCTCCGCTTTGATTTCGCTGTCAGGGTAATCTTCTGTCTGCAATTCAATCAGCGTTCTGACGGAATTTCTAATAGCAATCATACCCTTAATTCGGTTCTCTGCGGTTGCCGATACCTCCACCGGAGTCATACGGGAATTTTCACGATAGTAGATTTTACCGTCCACCACCGTATAGGAAAAGTTTCTCACTGTCGGGTCTGCCGGAATAGAATTATCTTCCTCCTCCAGTTCTTCCTCGGCTTCATATTCCGTGATTTCCCCGTGAATATTTGCGACTGCTTCATCAAGCTGTGCTGCAAGGTCTGCATTTTCATACGGTACACAAGTTGCTTCCATACCGAAACGCCCCGATACCATTTTCATTTCTCCAAGTATCATTTCGGGGTGCTGCACAAAATAAGAGTTCATCTTAATTCCGTTCTCATCGGTATCAAGATGAACCCAATCCGGCTCAATATCTATCAGTCTGTCACGCTTTTGCAGGATAAGAATATCCGAAACGACTTCCGTTCCTGCATTACCCTTAAAGGTATTATTCGGCAATCGAATTGCTCCAAGAAGCTCTGCTCTCTGTGCAATATACTTTCGTACTGCTAAAGTTTCCTTATCCATTGTGCCTTTGCTCGTTACAAGAGCCATCACACCGCCGGGTCTTAACTTATCAAGGGACTTTGCAAAAAAGTAATCGTGTATCAGGAACTTATACTTGTCATATCTTTTATCCGATACCTTAAAATCTCCAAAAGGCACATTACCAACCACTCCATCAAAAAAGCTGTCCGGCAAATTGGTTTCTTCAAATCCTTGTGCCGCAATGGTTGTTTTCTGATAAAGCTGCTGTGCAATCCCTGCGGAAATCCTATCAAGTTCCACACCGTAAATCTTACTGTCCTGCATTGTGTCCGGCAGCATACCGATGAAATTACCGATACCGCAGGACGGTTCTAACAAGTTGCCCTCCTTAAATCCCATCTGCTCCATTGCCTTATAAATAGCTGTGATTACTTCGGGCGGCGTGTAGAACGCAGTCAATGTGCTTTCTCTTGCTGAAGCATATTCCTCCGGTGTTAATACCGAAGAAAGTTCCAGATATTCCGTTGCCCACGCTGAATTATTTTCATCAAAGGCTTCTGAAAGTCCACCCCAACCGACATACTTTGATAAAACAATCTGTTCTTCAGGCGTGGCAAATCTGTTTTCTTCCTGACATTTTTTGAGAAGCTGTATTGCCATAATATTTCTGCGGAAGCGTTCCTTTTTACCAACCGTTTCAACCTCATTTTCTCTGAGATTAAAGGTATGACGGTCTGCCATAGGCACATCAGGGTGCAGGTCAAAGCCTTTGACCTTTTTCTTCTGCTCCCAAGCGGGAACTACCGGCTCAGGCTCTTTATCATAACCGTTTCCTATGCGATACCCCTGCTTATACATCTCATCATAGCTGTCAAAACCTGACTGCGAAGCTACTATCTCTCGATAATCCTCTATCGGCATACTGCCCATATTGGTCTGAACTTCTTCCGTTTCATTTCTTTCTTCGGCAGGTTCTTCCTTTACAATCAAATGCTCATTCATCGGATTCTCTCGCACTTTTCTGTCAAACTCTGTGCGTGAAAATTCCTTATTGAACAGTGGCACATCATAGTCATAGAGCATTACTCTCTCATCATCAACAGATAAGATTTCGTACTCAGAAGCACCGATATACACCTTATCGCCAAGATGATATTCATACTGCACATCTTGTAGCTGTTCTGCTTCTTCAGGTTCTTTTTCGGCTGGTTCGACCTCCTGCTCCGGCGGTGCATTAGAGAGTATCTCTCGGTTTCTTTTCGTTTCCTCGATTTTGGCTCTGCGTTCCTCTTGACTTTCAAGCCACTGAGGATAGCGTTCTTTTTCCTTTGGATTTAAGTATCTGTCCATTCGGATAAGTTCCCCGATACGTTTCTCCACCTGCGACCACGAAAGCGTGATATGTGGATTTTCTTTACCGATACCTTTCGTAATCGTAATACCTTTTCCATCGTGGCTCTCATCAATGCCTGCCCCGATTATGACGGGATAAAAACCGCCCCAACCATATTCATTTTTCAAGAAGTCGGCATTTTCTTTTGCAGAAAGACTTTTTTCAAACTGCTCATAAATACGCATTTTTCCCTCAGAAAATCCGCTTCCATTCGCAAGAATAGCGTCGATAATCTCCTGAGAAAAAGTAAAGGCAGAGGTTTTCTTTTCCTCTGCCCGACCGTCTAATATGAATGTCATCTGACCGTCCATTGACGGTAATGGTTTTATGCTGTCACTTAATTCTCCCAGTAATCGCATAGCTTCAAAGTGTCGGGCAATAACAGCCCAATCATAAAAGCTCTGTGCGGTTCTGCTGTCGTATTTGCCCTCCCACAAATGCAGGACGTTTTCAAAGGTCTTGTACCCTACTGTCCTGCCGTCCTCTAAAGTAAGCTCAGTATAATCATTATTGAAAATACTCTTTATATACTCTGTGCGGTCTTTGTTATCTGGATTGCGTTCATAATAATCTTTGATTTCTTCCAGACTTGCTGACAAATGTGGTGTCGTTCTGAGAATTTCATTGATTACTTCATCACGTCCAAAGAACGGAAGGCTTTTATCCTCGTGCGTTCTGTCGTAATACTCTAAGCGAATATCACTTCCGCTTTCACGATTTCCTGTGCCGAATTGCGAAGGGAGTTCATCAGACGAACCCATTTCATCATATCCTCCGCTTTCATCTGTTCGGTCACTCCCTCTTTCTGTGCCATCTGGCTCAGAATTGTTTCCTCCATCTTGCTGGCTCTCTGTTCCACTTCCGCCAAGTGCTGTGTCAGTTCGCCCCTCGTCAGGAGATTGTAGTAAAGGACTCTGTGATGTTCCTTCAGAAACTCTCTCCTCATCTGAGCGTATCTGCCCAACGTCACTTCTGGCTGCTGTGGAAGTTTCAGGTTCGGAAGGCTGTAATCGCCCACCATCGTGTAGGTCAGTTCGTTCATTGTCCAAACTCCTTTCGTCGTTATTTTCAACCTTATTGTATTCATTTCTGTCCTGACCGACAATTATGCGATTTTGACGGTTGAGTGCAGTAATTGTTTTAGATATTTCCGTCAATCCCATTTCTGCAATATCACTGGTAGCAAATCCAAGTGCATTGAGTGTTTCCTGCGTATTGAAGTTGGTAACATCTCTGAAATCATCAAGTTCAAAATAACCGTCCGTATCAACGCCGAGCCTTGACATCATCATATATGCCACACTGTTTGTCACGACATTTTTATAAATGAAAGCCACAATATCCTCTTCCACTTCCTCAAAGGAACTGCCCTCGGTTGCATAGTAAAGGTCTTGCAGATAATCAGGGATATTATCCTCTGCCGCATTTCTTGCTGCTCCCATAATTGCTTCGGCAAGACTGCTCTTATTCTCAATCTCTCCGAAAGTGCTTTCCAATGTTTCAATCACATCAGCTTCGTATTCCTGACGCATATCCCAAATCGGGACTGTTCTTGAATATCTGCTTTCGTGAGTATCTGAAATATCAAAGTAATGTGTCAGTCTTTGCCGTGAACGGTTTTCATCAGCAAAAACAGCAATACCTCTTGCACCTCGGTTGACCCATCTGCCAAAAATTTTGTTCCACTGCTCTATCTCAAGAACCGCTGTTGCATCAGGTCGCTGTGCATATACAAGTAGCTGTTCGTCATAACGTAACTTATAATTTCGGCAAGCCGAAGCCAAGAATGCCTGCCAGTTCTGAGGATTTGACACAACCGTTTTGCAGGTGCGGTTGTAAAGCTCAGAAATAAGGTCATATTTTCGTGCCATTACTCTTGCACCTCCTTATCGCTGTTTTTCTCTGTTTCTGGTCTTGTATTTTGACGGTTCGGATTGATTGACAGGTTCAACTTTACTTCCACTAAGCTCCATTTTTTCAGCAAACTCGCATATATGATAGCAGCAATTTCCGACATACAAATGGTAGTCATCAATATACTTGCACACTCTGTCTGCTGTGTGTCCATCACGAAAAGTAATCCTGATTTTCCCTCCATCGGGAATATAGAATTTCAAATTGTAATGACTGTCTATAAATCGAATTTGCTTTTCCTGCGGCTCTGCTCTATTCTCCTGTTGCTTCATTTTCCTTACCTCTCATTTTTGTTGCTTCATCAGAACCGCCGCCCAAATACGAAAAGAGTTTACCGGACTTTGTATTCTTCTGAAGCTCCATAATCACACCCATATCAGGAATCGTGATATTCGGGATTTTCAGGATTGCTTCCATATCAAGCTGCTGCAACTTTTTCTCCGTATCACAACCGGAGTCAAAGAGTTTATTCAGCACCTTGACCTTATTCTGAAAAGTTGCTTTGTCTTTCACGAAAATACCTCCTTAGCTAATGTTGATTACAATAGAAATACTGCCGCTCTGTTCTTCTTTCTGCGGATTACGTGAATACTCAGGAAAAAGGGACTGTACTCTCTGCCTTGCCCTGCGTATGGTTTCAAAACAAGGAAGTCCGTATGCTCGGTAATTAAATACAATATCCTCAAGCGGAAGATTTCCGGCAGGTATATATCCGTACCGATTGTAATAATGCAGAATGAGAAGCATATCATCATACCTCGACATCGGGCATTCCTTTAAGATTTCAAGCACTCGGCTCTCCACCGTTTTCTGTTGTTTCATAATGTTCCTCCAAAAATTAAAGGGACAGAGTTTTTTACGCTCTGCCCCGAGTGGTTAATGTTCGCTTGTTACTTACTTCTTACGGTTTTTAACCTGAAGAAAGATAAAGCCGCCGACAATAACGGCGACTAATGCGATAGCGATAATTGTCTTTGCTTCCATTACTCGTTACCCTCCTTTTTCTTCTTTTTGTGTGCAACAACAGAAGTTACGGCGATACCGACAGCAGAAAGTCCGGCAAGGACATACCAAAGTTTCATATTGGTGTCATCTCCTGTTTTCGGAGTATCCCTCAACTCATTGTGCATTTTTACAACGGCTGTTTCATCAAGTTTGATAGTAACATTCTGGTCGGCAGGTGTGATATATGCGGCAGAGGCATTGTTTGCCACTTCGGATACGGTATATTCGCCAATACGAAGTCCATCAATCACAATTTCGCCGTTCTTATCTGTTTCAAATGTCATATCATAACCGTTTGCTCCGGTTACTCTGAACGCAAAACCTTTAACCTTACCATCTGAAGATGTCTTGACGATTTTCAGTGTTCCACGCATAGCTTCATTGATAAATCCAACACCAGCCTTATTCTCAACGGAATAAGTTGTTTCGTCTTTCTCAATAAAAACAGAGTATTCTCCCTTATCAAGCAGGAAGCCCTCTGGTGCTTTTGTTTCACGGACAATATATTTTCCGTAAAGCAGCTCTTTCATCTCATAAATTCCGGTTTCGGTTTCTTCAAGATTTCCGATAAGTTCATCGCCATCATCAATCTTTCCGTTCTCATTGGTGTCCTTATATACCTCAAAGGTTGCACCCGTAAGTTTGTTATCTGGATATTCAGCGTCCATCTTCGTGAGTCTGATATTGCCGTGAACATACTCATTGACAATCTCAATTTCAACTACCTGCTCGGCTTTGCTGATATTGACCTCATACGCTTTTTCATCAAGAACAAATCCCTTTGGCTGCTCGATTTCTCTTACAATCCATTTGCCATAAGGAACTTTTGCAAAAGAAAAACTACCGTCTTTTGCAGAGGTAGTCGTCATAAGTGCCGTATCCTTTGTAAATTCTGTTTCTTCGGCTTTGAAGATACCGATAACAGCACCCTCAAGTGCTTCTCCGTTCTCGTCAATCTTCTTACCTGATACAGAACCATAGATAAGTTCATTCTTGATTTCTTTTCCATCATTCACTTTGATTTCAACTGTTGCAGTATCCTGACCTGCGTATTCAAACACAACCGGATATTTCGTATCAGAGAGAACATAATGCTCATCGGTTGCAATCTCCTTGACATAGTATTTGCCAAACGGAAGGTCTGACTTCATAACAGCAGTTCCATTTTCATTTACGCTGACAATCTCAATCAGTCCATCAGCCGGAATAACTGTACCGCTTGCAGATACAATATCTTCTGTGGCATAAAGACCAAAGCTGATGTTTTTGATTTCTCCGTTGTCGCCAATACCAAATGTCTTATCCTTTTCAATGACTTTTGCAAGGCTTACCTGCACTTTCTGTCTTTCGTTATAGAACGATGTGGAAGTTTCGGTAACAGAGATATTCTGCCCTGCATAAGTAAGCTCAACCGTATGTGTTTCTCCACTGATTACCATTCCATCAGGTGCGGTAATTTCCTTGACCTCGTATTTTCCGAGATAAAGTTCTTTGCTCTTAACAAATCCATCGGAGCTTGTTGTGATAGTATCTACCACTTCGCCCTTTGAATAGCGGAGTGTACCGTCCGGTGTACTAATATCTTCCGCAGCACGGACTTCATAAACTGCACCCTCAAGTCCTGCCACTTCATAAACAGGCTGATAAATAACATCACTGTCCTCAGAACCACTTACATTGACACCGCTAAATACTTCTCCGGTCTTTTCAACCGTAACAGTACCTTTCTGTGCCATATTCGGCTTATTGACTTTCACAACAGTTATGCCGCCTTCCTCTGTGGAATTTTCTTCGGTAATATCAAAATATACCGGAGTATCATCAAGTACATACCCGTATGGAGCTTGTACCTCTACGATGGAATATCCCTTGCCATAATCCAGTTTCTCAGGTGTTACAAGAGAACCATTTGCGTCGGTATAGAACACATCAATCGTGGTTGGTGTCGGATAAGTAAAGGTCATTTTGACCTGATTGCCCTGCGGGTCATAAATCTTAAATCCTGCTCCTGCATACGGAATACTCTTTCCGCTTTCTGCGTCCACCTTGACTACATTGACAAAGCTCTCAAAGTTACGGTTATTGATAAGATAACGATACGTCTGTGCGTTCTGTGAAATGAACACATCAAAATCGTCCATCATCTCTCTGCCTTCCCAACCAGAAGTCTGGTGTACGGTATAAATACCATACGGCATATCTTTTGTCTGACCGAAGCCATTTTCATCGCAAACAATGGTATCTCTCTCGTCTTTATTGGCTGCGTCATAGCTTCCGGCAGATTTCAAATAAATCTCAAAGGAAGCACCCTTTTCAGGAGTTTCAATCTTTGTTTCTCCATCATCAGTGTGTTTAATGATAGCCACATTGCCTTTGATTACCTGCTCGGTTACATCATTGGAAGTAAGGTTGTGTTCTACCTCATAAAGTTTCGGGTCTGCACCTACTTCATGGATAGTCTTATCAAGCAAATATCCCTCTGATGGTGTAATTTCTCGGATTGTCCAGTCGGTATCACAAACATATTCTTTAGTAGTGAACTGACCATTTTCATCAGTAACATACTTATCTACAAGAGTTTCGCCCTTATAGATACCGTAAACTGCTCCTGAAAGTTTGGCATTGCCCTGTGCTTCGCCTTTATCAGCGTCGCTCTTTGTTACTGTTACAGTAAACTTCTTCAAAATATTGTTGAAGTTTCTTGTGGTTACTTCTTTCCACTTCACTGGTGCAGTCTGATTTTTTGGCACAACATAACGGATAGCCGTGTCTACTTCTTCAAGGGTATATGGTTCAGAACCACTGATAAGCACATCTTTGAAAGTTGCCACACCGTTTTTGTCTGTAACTGCATACTGGTCAACAGCATCACCGGAAAGAGAAGTACCGTAAAGATGGAACTTCACACCTTCAACAAGGTTATCTTCTGAGGACTTCACTACCTGAAGGTCGCCACGCTTCAATTTGTTATTGAAATTGACCTTTGCAACCTGCCCTGCCACAACAGTAACTCTATGTGTTTCCTGCGGCTCGTACTTATCGTATGCCTGCTCGGTTACGGTATAGATACCCGGCATAAGGTTATCAATCTGGAATTTACCGCCATTGGCTGTTGTAACCGTCTGATTGATACCGTTTCCGGTAATCGTGAAGTTGATACCGTCAACCTTGCCGTCCTCACTGGTCTTTACAATCTGACAAGAACCATAGCTGACTTTCATTTTCACATAACCGTTGATACTGTCGCTTACTTCCTGAGCATAGCTGACAACATCCTGCACACTGGAATTCTGACCGTGTTTACCCTCTGACCATACAACCACACCTCTGCGGACTGCATTTTTCTTCGTTGCGGTAATGGTAAATTCCTTACTCGGTGCAGTATCCATAGAAACCGTAAGTTTGTTACCATTCACTGAAAAGCTCACTCCACTGATACTTGCTTTGAAATTATATTTGGACAGCACATTATTGGAATCTGTCAGAGTAGTTGTGTACTTGCTTCCGTTCCACTCAAGTTCTATTGTCTTTGCCGAACCGGATGATTTATTACAAAAGCTTGGTATGGTCGCATGGTTCTGTACACTCTGCACCATACTGTTGTAATAACTGAAAATCTTATTGCGAAGCGGATGCTTTACATTGATGACATCTTTCACATTGCTGCAACCACTGGCTGCTACATGATTGAAGTTCGCATCACGCTCTCCGATAACAGTTTCCCAGATAAGAAGCTGTGTAGCATAAGCCTGTGCAATGCTGTTTGCTGCCGCTTCATTCTGTGACCTCCAAGAAGTCGAGATTGTCCCACGATAGCCATACTGTAAAATACGACCAACGAAAAGACGGATTTCATCTCCGGAAATAACCCCATTGGCTGCAAGGTTATTAAAATAATTTTCGTCATACTTATTCATTGTCTGACCGACCTTGAGCGAAATTCCCGGCTCAATACAATAAGCAACATTGCCTGAGTATGAGCCAATAGCCTTAAGATTGGTAAAATTGGAACGTCCGGTATGCCAACCATTTTTCAAGGTCAAATTGCTGTGTCCCCATACCCCATCGTAATTAGCATCGCCATCACGAGGGAAATCGACCATATAAACATCGGCTTTTTCTCCCGAAGCAGCATATGCTGTTGTCGAGCCAATGCCTGCAAAAGTGGTCACACACATAAGGGTCGCCAAGAAAAGCGACGTGACTCTTTTGAATTTTGACTTTATCATTGCGTTTCCTCCTGTAAAAATTGAAAAACACACCGTATCTCTACGATGTGCCTTTGTGGATTTTCTCTTACGACAAGATTTACCTGCCGAAAAACAAATGCGGATTTTTCGTTAATTTTTCATTTTACCATACACCTCCAGTCCGTTCATATTGTGCGATTGCCCCTTAGAGATAGACATATACTTTGAGATACTTATATTCAAGTGAGATAATATATATCATTTTCGGTAGGTAGAAGTATAACTAAGGGGTTAGAGTGTGAGAAAGGGGAACTGTAACTCCGGCTATCTGCTGTCACGTTCTGCACGATTACGCAAAAACTTGTTGTAATGCTCCAATGCTTTGCAAACAAAATCCTCCGTCTGACTGACGGGAATGTTTTTCGGGATAAGCTGTCTTACTCTGTCACCCCTCAACACGATTTTTTCCTTTTGGTTCGGCTTTTCCTCAGACATAACAGCGTGGATTGCTTCGGTTGTAAGGTTGCCCTCGTTGAATAACTTTCGCATACGGATTGTCTGGTCGTGTGACGGGGTAGCATCATTCAGGTCGATTTCATCAACCACATCACGCTGGCAATCTTCATCAAGATAGGAAAGCTCTACGGCAGGACGCATTTTAATACGCCCCTCGTCAACAAATTCAAGCAGTTCAGGAACAAGGTTTGTCAGACGCACATATCGGTGTATCTGATTTCTGCTGTCCCCTGTTTCCTGTGCAATTTGTTCATCGGTTCGTAAATTCGTCCCCACTGGGGACACATTTTCTTTTCTTGGTCTGCCTGCTTGTCTTTTCATTGCTTCCAAACGCATTTTATACGCAAAGGCTTTTTCACTCGGCAATATCTCTGACCTCTGAAAATTACTCTCAACCATTAAAATGGTCGCTTCATCTCTGTTCAGGTCTACAATCTCACTTCTCAAGGTTTCAAATCCTGCCAGTTCACAAGCTCGCTTTCGTCTGTGTCCTGAAACAAGTTCGTATCTGCCGTCCTCTTTCTGCCTTACCGTTGCCGGAGTAATAACCCCTCTTTCCTTGACACTCTCCACAAGCTGCATCATATCTTCATCGTCCCTGACCTTAAACGGATGGTCTGGGAAATCATCAATCAGCTCTAACGGAATATCTCGGATTTTTGAAAGCTGTTCTTCATCTCTCTGTGCCTGCGTGGTAAATAAATCATCGAGCTTCGTGAGAGTGAAGTCGCTCTTTCTTCCTGCCATCAGCTAACACCTCCTTTGTAAATTCAGCGTATGCCTTAGACACTGTGCTGTTTGGCTCATAAGCATAAATGCTTTTGCCTTTGGAAGAAGTTTCAGCGGCTTTTACGGCAATCGGGATTTGTGTTCGATACATTCTTATCTGATTACCGAAATTCGCCCTGAGTGCTTCCACCGTACTCTTTGCAAGGTTTGTTCGGCTATCCACCAAAGTAAGCAGCATACCGTCTATCTTAATATCCGGATTGATATACTTCTTTACTTTTGAAATGGTCTGCACAAGCTGTGTCATACCCTTTGCCGGCAAATACTGAGCCTGAACCGGAATGATAACACTGTCTGCCGCCGATAAAGCATTGAGAGTAACCATACCAAGTGAAGGCATACAGTCTATAATTACATAATCATATCTGTTTTTCACTTGACACAAATAATTCTTGAGTGTAGTTTCTCTGCTCATTGCGTTTACAAGGTTAAATTCCATTGCTGAAAGCTCAAGGTTTGCCGGAACAAGGTCAACACCTTCTTCGTGATGCAGGATACCAACCATAGGGTCTGTCATCGTTTCATTGATTACATCTGTGAGTTTTGTTGCAAGCGTGATACCCAAACCGTCTGTATCCTGCCAACCAAGACAAGTCGTTAAATCGCCCTGCGGGTCTGCGTCTATGAGCAATACTTTCTTGCCCTGCATTGCAAGCCCGACTCCGAGATTAACTGTTGTGGTAGTCTTTCCGACTCCGCCTTTCTGGTTACATACGGAAATCGTTTTGCAGTTTGACACTTCTTTTTGCCCTCCTTTCTGAAATTCATAGCCACCGCATTATGGCTATGTACCTGACCGACTCATTTCCTAATCGGTCATAGCAATATTTGTTCTCAACACCCCTTGCCAAGCAAAATGCTTATGGGAAGTCACTAAGGAACAGACTGCTTATCTGTATCATAGGATTCTAACCTCTGCCGGGTACTCCGCCAGCTCCGTAGAGAAGTATCATTATCATTCTGACTGTCATCGCCATATCAGGAGCAACCTGATACTCATAGCCGGAATTCTCGCTATTCTGAAATACAGAAATCACGGCGTACCTGCTAAAGTGGCTATCATCAGAAATAAAGTCTTAGTGAATGACTTATTCAATTTTCAAGCGAAAAGGCTTCCGTTTTTGCTATCTGGAATGAACCCCTTCACTCATTTGGACAAAGGGGTATGAAATGCACACCCAAAATCGCCGCTTTTCCGAAAATTTTTTTGAAAAATTTTTTGAAATAAAAAAAGCCGCCTGCTCCGGTTAGGAAACAGACGGCAAAACACGTTCTAAATGTATTCAATTTTCAATTTCTTTTTCTTTGCTTCAAGCACTTTGCAGAGGACATCATCTACTGCATCGGTGTATCGTCCCTGAGCTGCTAAATTGTTCTTCAGTTCAATGAGCGATTGTATCACTCGGCTTCGTTCTTCTTCATTTAAGTATAGATGATAGGTTTTCTCTCTCATTGGCTGTCCCTCCATCTTTCAAATGTATTTTTGATTATCTCTACATCTTCCTCTGTATCAGAAGAAATAAATATATGTACGTTCTGAAAAGCTCTTTTTAGGCTGTCGGCATAATCCAGTTCAGTGCCTTTCATCGGCAGTTTAATCAGTCTTATTCCTCGTTGCTCACACATATATGCTTTCATTATTTCTATATTCTCGTCAGCACTTCCTGACTCAATAGCCAACTTTTCTGAAGGTATGTATGTTTCAAGCGGAACTCCAAGCAATCGGTCAGAACCAAGTTCTGCTTTCAAACCTTTCTTATTAGAATAATAGCTGACAGCCAAAGCAGGAAATAGAGATAAATATTCTTGCTCACAAATTCGGCAGCCTTTATTCAATATCGTCCTTTCATTTATCTTCATACTCCATGAATGACCGTGCCTGCATTTCCACCACGCTCTCTTTGCTGAAGTTCGTGATACCTCTGTCGGCTTCAATTTATTCTGTTCATAATCCCATTCACTGAGAAGCTGACTGTCCGTTGTCGCCAAATCATTATATCCGGCAAGGACTTCTCTCTCTGCACAAACGGGGCATACCGTCCCTTTCACACGGGCATTGACAACGGATTTCCACTCATTACCGCATTTTCTGCACTTCCACCAGACGTTTTTCCTCGACTTTGCATTTACTTCATCAGGTTTCAAAGGCAAGTTCTTCTCCGACCACTCCGAAGCAATTTCAGGGTGGGTTGTCTGCAAATCGTTAAACCCTTTCGAGAATATGTACCCACTGCAATACGGGCATTTACTCCCACCGGAACGGGTAGAAATAAGGGTGTTCCACTCTCTGCCGCAATCCTTACACTTCCACCACGCCTTACGATTGGCAAAGACCGTAACCTGCGTTGGAAGTGTCGGATAATTTCTGTCCGACCACTCGGCTGCTATATCCGGCAGAAGTGTTGCAAGGTCATTAAATCCTGCCAACACTTTATTATGGGAGCAATACGGGCAACCAGTTTTATTTATTGTCCTGCTCTTAACAGCAGCTTCCCACTCGTGTCCTTTTTCACATCTCCATATCACTTTCTTATGAGAACCAATAGAAACTTCTGTCGGTTTTATCTTATTCTTTTCCGACCACTGCTTTTCCAGTAGCGGCTTTAATGTCGCCAAATCGTTAATCCCTGCAATCACTCTCGCACCGGAGCATATCGGGCATTTTTCTCCATTAGAACGAGCCTTTACGCTTGTTTCCCATTCGTGACCGCAAGCACCTTTCCACCATACTTTTTTATTTGAGCCGAAGCTAATATCATCAGGTGTAAGCGGTAAATTCTTTTCCGACCACTCCGAAACAAGCTCCGGGTGTACTTCTGCTAAACTGTTATTCATAGCCAAACCTCAACCTCCTTGTGCTTAGAGTATATGAAGTTTTGGCTTTATCTTGTAGTTTGCGAATATCCGTATAAATAGAAAAAGCCCTTTGGGAAAGGGATTTCTCCTCTCTCAAAGGGCAAGTTGGCAGTCGAGTAGACTAAGACCTCTCAATCTTAGCCCCTCACAGATCCGTACGTG